>DATKOK010000060.1:0-8062 GCA_035524675.1 Candidatus Methylomirabilota bacterium
GCCATTTCCTCCATATCATCTGGGAAGGAACATTCTTGAATTAACAAATCCGCACCCTTTGCCAACTCAATCAATGATTTGCATGGCCTCGTGTCGCCGCTGATTACAACCGAACGTTGTGAATTTTCGATTCTGTAAGCGTTAGTAATGGCGCGTCCGTGCTCCACCTGCGCCATGAGGACGCGATATCCTTCTGTTTCGTAGACAACCCTATCGGTAGCGTCGAATGCAGCGATATCCAATCCCTCCTTTCTTATTAGTCGGACAATCTCTGGTGCATACGGGTATAGCTTCTCGAACAGCAATGCGCAAAAATCAAGAGTCCCGGGTGGTCCGTAAAGGTACGTCCGGTCTTTCTTTCCGAGGAGGTAATTGCCGAAAACCAGAGAGGCAAAGTCTAACGTGTGATCAATGTGAAGGTGAGTCAGGAATATCCTGCTAACTCTCGTCGGATCGAAGCCCGCTTTCATTAGCCTTGTTCCTGTTCCGGGACCACAATCGATCAAAAGCAGTTCGCCATTCACCTCGACCAGTTGGCCTGGAGAAGATCGATCCGGATCTGGCACGGAAGCGCCTGAGCCTAGGATTACAACTCTCAATTCGAGTACCTTTCAAAAGTTTGAAGCAGCTCTCACATTTCTCATACGCTATATTGCTTTCCTTGCACCCCATAACCTGACGGTAATCAGATCAGGAATACCCTCCAAGAACGGATAGCTTATATTCCGTTTTTTTGCAGTAGCTGACGTACTTAGTGAGCTGGTAAGAAATTTCCTATGAATCTTCGGACGATCGTAATTGGCATCTTACTTACAACCCTCATCCTCCCATTCTTGTCGTTACCCCTAGTCACAAGCAGCCAAACGACCGCCACATCTACTACGATGACCATTGCACAACCTCCTTCACAAGGTCAATGTGGAATCCTAACGCTCGCCTTCTCGGCCCACACCGGTGAACAAATAATCGGCACTTACGGTTCGGATGTTTCGATTAACTTCTACATCCTATCCCAAACCGACCTCGGTGCCATACAGAATTGTCGACTTGGACCAAGCGCCAGACCCATCTTCATAGAGGAGAAGTCAGTAGGTCACAATAATCCGTATAGATCGTTGTCCTTCCCTGCGGACGGAATCTACTACTTTGTATTCATGTTTGTCAGAGGCCCAACCCAGCTAACGAAAGGGTATGCAACCATCGAACTGAGCTATCCTTCCTCGGTCGTGATAATGGGCACTACAGGAAGTGCATCTATTTCTATGACGTCAACGATGGTTTCTGTCACATCCACTTCGAGCGTAATTTCGCTCTCTGCCAGCTCAACACTTACGTACTCTGCGACATCTACATCACCCTCCTCAACAGCGTCGACAACAGTGACTCCTGCTGCAACTACGTCGACATCTGTCGTGGCTGAAACGAGCGCTCCGTCGGGTTTCTCGATTTTTGGGTTCGAAATGCCCCTCACAAGCCTACTGATGGTGATTGCGGTGATTGTTGTTGCCGTTGGAGGATTGATTGGAGCGACGTTGTTTAGGAATAGTAAACGCCGAACACTCTCGAACTACTTAGCTAGGATAGACTCAACATTTAATGAGTTCGCGGTCGATCGAGAAGAATGCAGAACTCGCCTCGAGAGACTCAAGAGCGATGTGATCGAGATGCTTAACAAAGGCAAGATAGACGAGGGCCACTTTCTAATGCTGGACGAGAAGATCTCCGAGTACATGAAAGAATTGATCCAAGCAACACCAAAGTATAAGCGAACCACTGGAACCGATAATGGAATTGCAGCTGGGCCGGCTGATCGTGGTACTTCTGTCGACCAGTTCAGATACTGTAGTAACTGTGGAGCCAAGATACCACTCGACGAAAAAGTGTGTAAGAAATGCGGGGCTACGCAGTGAGCTAGGTTATAAGCTCTCGACAAGTGACAAAGTACCGTATAGATGCCCTTAACGATTTACGCTCTCTCTGCGAGCAAGGACTCGCTGGAAATAGCACTTTCCCAGCTTGTCGAGAAGTATCTCCTTTTCCTTACCTTTTCCTCCTGCCGAACCGGCCAGATCCAGGGCGCGTTTGAATATGACTATTGCTTGCTCGTATTCGCGAACAGCCATACTGGCGTCACCAGCAATGATCAAATACTTAACTGCCTGATTCAAGTCACCTCCCTGGGCGAAGTGGTATCCTATTACCGACGCGTTTTGTTCGAGATTCTTTGAATAGACCTTCTCCATTGACTCAGCGATCTTTAGATGATACCTCGCTCTCCTCATTTGGATGAGATCTTCGAGCAACAATTCTCTGAGTCGATTATCTGTGAACATGAATCTGCTCTCTTGGTCAGGAACTTCCACGATGAGACCTTGAGCAATCATCGTTTCAAGGTTCTCCAGAACATTCTCCTCATTTTCATGGACACTTTCGCGGAGCACGGCGAAATCGAATTCGGTACCAATCACGGCAGCAAGGGTGAGCATGCTGACCACACTTGGTTCAAGCTTTTTCAACTTTGAGCGAAGACTGGATTTTACCGATTGAGATGACTGAGCTGATTTGTCTGCTGGTTGCAGTGAGATTGAATATACCAGTACCGGGTATTGCACATTCTTTAACTCACGTTCACCCAGTTCAGTAATCTCATATTCCAGCTTGTTCCACACCTGAGCATATACCTCACGTGAGATGCAGATCCCCCCAGGGGTTGCTAAGGGTTCAATGCGGGATGCGATGTTCACGGCGTCTCCGTAAACATCTCCTTCACGAAAAACTACGTCTCCGACATGAATTCCGATTCGAAGGAGAAGTTTCTTCTCTTCTAAGGGTGTATCAACCGAGAGAGTCCGTTGAATATCAATCGAGCATTGGACTGCCTGCAAAGCGCTCGGAAACTCAACCAGAAAAGCATCACCAATAGTCTTTATCTCATGACCTGAATGTTTAGCAAGGATCGGTCGAACGGTCTGTCGTTGAAGTTCCAATTTCTCCAACGCAAGCGCTTCGTTCTCCTGTGTCAACGCAGTGTAGCCTACGATGTCAGTGAACATTATAGCTGCCAGTTTACGCTCTTCGGTCAACTAGGACCGGATGGGAAACTAGTAAGGATGGAGATAAAGTCTTCCAGGTTCAAGAGCTACTCGGTCTCATGGTTCACTCAAACAGTAATCGATGCGACATATTTCGGCATTAGGACAGTCTATGTCGATCAAGTTCAACCGCTGTGTCGGAGTATTCCCTCGCATACATTTTTCTAATGATCATGTATCGCTTAGATTGTTCCGGCAGTTCCTTCTCGTATATCACTATGACGCCGTCAAATAGGTCAATCAGTGCCTGTTGTTGCTGGTCCGTTACCATGAGCGGATTCATGGTTACAATAATAGTGAAACCCTCTGATTTTCGTTTCACTAGAAACTCGTCTAGCCATCTTCTTGCTGCAAGAGCCTTATGCTCTAGCAGTACATCAGAGACCAGTTGATCCAAGATAATGAGTTTCTTCCACCCATTATCCATAATCGGTTGCATGGCCTTCGATAGAGAGATATTGAAGTCATTTGGGTTCTGTACGTCCATGATTTTGATGATGTTGCTTCCTTTCAGGATTTTGTCAGCCCGTGGAGTAAATGCGTAGAAATTTTCTTTGAATCTGCTCGTTAATGTACGCGTTTTAAGCACGTGACGAGAAACAAAGAAGACAGAAAACTCGCTGCTGATAGAAGACGAGATTATTCTTTCGATTAAGAGATCCTTTTCGTCATATGGGGGTGACACTACGATTATAGAGTGCCCTACTGGGACGCCTCCTCCTAATGATCTGTCAATTTCAGTGTAACCCGTTGGAATGGCAAGAATCTTCTCCGAACGACTTTCTCGACTTGAGATTCTACCTTTCTTTCTTAACGTTAAAGTTACGGAGGCAGTTCCGATTCCAATCGCAACCAATGATCCTCCAACCTCAAGAACGGTTTGCGGAGCCAGGAGAAACGTGTTTGCGCTTGTTTCTGGTGTCCACGTGGATGAAGATAATACTGACGTAGAGCTGGCGGAGTTAGTCACAGAAGCCGTGACTATCTGAATTGGAGCTGAGCGCGTAACGACCTGAACCGTGTACGTTCGGTTATCGATGCCGAGGGTGTATACCCCAGCGAAAAGCCATGCCTTTACATCCAATCCCCAAGGTCCCAGTGTTACTGGCGATCGCATATTGCTCGTAATCGTGATGTCCCACGTCTTATTTCCCCACGGATCAGGTATGCTCCCTAGGCCTAGACTATTACTTGCTAGAAGCTGATGAGATCCATGCGACGATATGTCGACACGCGCCAGAATATTGTCTGTGGTTGACGTGCAAGTTACCCGCATGGATACATTCAACTGAAAACTTCGATCAGCGATCAACTTATCCTTCGGTAAATTTGTGCCCAGGATTCTTACCGTGCCAGTGACCGCGTAAGCCGCGTGCATCCAAACGCCTAGAATGAGCAGAGTCAGAAGAACGGGGAAAGCGTACTTCTGCATGATCATCCCTCTGTGAGCTTTAGATTTCGACTCTTACCCGACCCTTCTTTATCATCACTTGATTTTTCTCGTCTACGAAGACAACGAGGTCGCCTTTCTCAAGCTTAACTACCTCTCTCACAGCTTTGGGGATAGTTACTTGAGATTTTCCAGTGATCCTGGAACTTCCTAGGATTCTCATAGTACGGCTTCACAGAAGTACGAAAGTAATGATGTATGGTAAGCATGATGTAACCAGCCGCCCTAATTCTAAGTGACAGCTCCGATTGCAACCAGGCGCCATCGACCACTCGACGGACCTGTGAAACCTATGACGCTTCGAGTCCTTGCATGATCAGTATTTCCGAGAAACTAGGCAACCAGACAGACGAGTTGTCGATGATTGAAGTAGGTTGAGGCAAGGCAGAGAGGACATCGATTCTCCTCGTCTGAGACTACTACTCGAATGCCACATTCAGGACACAGATGTGGAATCATTTTGCGTCACTGACCAGCAATTGAATTCTGCATATTATCCTCTGTGCATATTTCTACCAGAGAACAGGACTAGAAGATTTCAGACGACAAGTTGACTGGAAATTGACTGGCTAAAATTAAGAAGCATGGATGGGCATAATGTCGAGCGACTTAGGAAGATGACGTTGGAATAATGATTGGGAAGGTCACCAGTTCCACCAAATTTAAGGCAATTCAAATTTGTTTCAGACCGCTAACATGTTGAATTGATCGATCCTAGTCTCGCATGTAGATCGTTTGGTAAATAGCATATTGATATGGCTAGACAAATCGCTAGATGACACTACCTCAGTTACATGTAACTTAAGCACACGCTAACCATAATACCATGATCGGGCCGACAAGAGTGAGTGATACGAGTAAAGTCAGGTCGCAGGCGGACTTGATTCTTGAGGCAAACCGAGCGATCCAATACGTAGCCGCAATTGACTACAGCAACAAAGTGATTGAATCCAAGAGCCGCGATACCCTCTCCCTAGCGCTACCTCAGGAGAAAGTTAGAGAATTCGTATCTATCGGACCCCTACTCGTAATGGGCGCGTTAGGTCACAAGTTGGAAACATCATGTGGCTGCCTAAGTTTTGTTGTCGGAAGATTCGCGAAAGCCCAAGTCGTGATATACCAGCTACGTACCGAAATGATTGTTCTCGTCACAACAATAATCGGAATGGATGAACTCGAAGAAATCGCCTCTTTTCTACATAAATCAGAAAAAAGGCTGCTGGCCTTACCGAGAGTAACCTCTACCTCATGACTGATACGTCAACAGCCAGTCTGTATTTGGCGAATAGTTCCGTATGCACGATTATGCCTTTGGCCTTAACTACGCGCTTGACGCTGTATCTCAAGTAGAATCGACCGCCAACCGAGGATTTACCTTGACAGCTGCTCATGGCTTGAAATGTCCTATCTGCAGATCGAATGACAATGTCCCGATATTCTACGGATTTCCCTCACAGCATGTACAACGCGCCGTTGAAAGAGGCGAGATTGAACTAGGGGGGTGCGTTATACTCGAGGACCGCCCTTCTCGGCACTGCAAGAATTGTGGTCACTACTTTAGTCTACAGCAATTTGACTTCAGGAGCTCTCGATGAAGTAACCTGTTCCTCTCCACAAAGACTTGGAGGTTTGGATTCAATCTCGATCGCGAGTTGAAGATCACCGGCGTGCACCTTCTCATCTGCGGCAATATCTTCGAGGAGTCGCTTTGCCACAACGTCGATTCCGCTAATTGCTTCTAGGTGCGCATGTGCCTGCATAACATATTCCTCTCCGACCTGATCCTCGTACCGAACTAGGGCCTTCATTGCATCAAGAATAGACATACCTCCGAGGACGTTTTCCTTCATCATTCGTGCTGATGCCATTGCCTCAGTATACATGGAACCCATCCCATTTCGACAATCCGTGACAGGTCTAGGGCCGTTCTCGTAATCTTCACTCATCTGTTCGAGGATTTCTCTATGGTTTCTCGTCTCCAACATAATCTTGCCGAGGAGGAGTCTAACTCGCGTATCCCTGGCTTTATCAAATAAGACTTCATACAGTTGGTATGTTGCATCTTCCAAGTGTGCTAAGCAGGAGAAGATTGAATCTACCATAAGTCTCAACTTTTAGCTTGGCATCAGTATGATCTCTTATGTGCCTGACTCACCCGCATAGTCATAACTTATTATCGCTTGGTCTACGCGATAAATAGAATATGAATACGTGACCATCTGAGGATAAAATCAACATCGATATGAGCAATGGGTCCTTATTACTTCAGACGCGCAGTTGGAGGTTCATGCCGTACCAATTCGATTTCGACCTGACCAAGGTATCCAGATCGTTCTTCCGGGAAGTCGCTGAAGCTGCGCATAGGAGAAGGCTTCATAGAAGAATCGGCGACGCGGCCGTGCACCTTCTTGAGCGATGTAAGATTCAGGAAATCACAGGTTTGGATTTTGCTCAGGCATTGACGTTGCTCGAAGACTTCATCGACATCCAAATGAAGAATGTTAGGGATCGAGAGCGATTTCTGAAGACTTCGAAACGAGTTCTGCTCCTGCCTCACTGTTCAAGGAAATTCATGGATAACAGGTGCAAAGCCGTATTCGATCCAAAGACCCCGTCATATAGCTGCTCCCACTGCTCACCCGACTGTTTAGTAAATCAAGCAACAACTGCTGGAGAGGCGAAAAACTACGATGTGTATGTTCTACCAGGAGGATCCTGTATACACCGCATTTTAGAAAGGGGAGGCTACGAAGCGTTGGTAGGAGTTGCGTGCGGGGAAGAGATAAGACTCGCGGATGGATTGCTTGATAGAACTGGTTTGCCTGGTCAAAATGTGCCTCTAATCAAGAATGGATGCGCAAACACAACTTTCAGTGTTGATGTCTTGCAAAAGATTCTCTAACTTCAAACTCAGGGTTCTTGAAGGTTACGCCATGCACATTACTTACCGTCGCGTAAAGATGGTTCATCCAAAGTGCTGAAAGGCCACAGCACAAGACGCGACGCACTGGCGCATAATGTTTTGCTCTTGTTCTTAAGCCACGTAGCTAGATACTGATCCGTATCGAGGGGATTATGCTGGACCTTCAAAATCTTCTTGGACCAGTGCAGACCGCCCTGGTTCCGGTTGTGCTATCTTCAACTGGCGGGCTTCTCTGCCTATTGGTTCAAACAAGATACGGAAGAATTATTGACCGTACTCGTGAACTACTAAAACTGAACTATGATACTGAAGTCGATATTAGTTTGGAGATGCTTTTCAAGCGTGCACGGTACGCGAAGTGGTCGTTGTTCGGACTGTTCTTTGGCATATCCTCGTTCCTCACCCTCTCACTAATCATCCTAGTGTCAATCTTATTTCCTGGAATGTTGCAGCCATATGTGATTGTAGCCGTCTTCCTAGTAGGCATGACATCGATGCTGATAGGAGTCTGGTATGAGGTCCTCGAACTGGGGGCATCTTTCAGAGGGTTAAGTCTAGATTACTCAAGGTACAAGGACAAGAAAGAATCTCGACTAG
>DATKOK010000061.1:0-21023 GCA_035524675.1 Candidatus Methylomirabilota bacterium
ACGTAACCAGTTTAATTATAACGCCTGTCATGTTTTTTGCCTATGCGAAGCATCGCAGAATCTGACCCTCAAATAGTAGAAACATTGGAGAACGCGCTGATCTGCGAATTTACAGTCATATCACCTACTGGTCGACCGATAACGCACCCTCTGCTCCCCCTCTACGATTCTGAAGAGAGTAGACTCTACGTGACCTCGAGCGTACTGTTCAGTAAGAAGCTTGATCACATTAAGAAGAACCCGAAAGTTTCAGCACTCTTCTCGAACAGGGAGGGAATACGAGTCTCACCGTACAGAACTGTGCTTGTCAAGGGCAAGGCGAAGGTTGGGGAGGGAGACGTTCACCACGGATGGGAGAAGCTGCTCCCGCTGTGGAGGAAGAAGGAGCCGTTCATTGACAATTTTGTGAAGATGCGGTACGCGCTCCCACTATTCTGGGATAGATCCATTATTGAAATTGACCCTTCGAAATTGTACCTCTGGCCACGCGGAGACCTTGATAATCCGCCTAAAGTATTCGAGGTCTCGTAATTGGTTACCAAGGACCTTCTAGCGAAAGCATCATCATACTCTGAGGTTTCACTCTCATTCGTCGACGATGACGGCTACCCGTTCTCGGTTCCAGTCAAAGTTGAGGTTGACCAAGAGAATGGGTTCGTGAAGATCGCGAAACCCCAAACCCTTCCGACACTTGATGGGAAAGAGATCTCGTTGACCTTCAACCACATCACACCTCTCCCGGCGGGAGGCTACACTGATAGACGATACGTTGTGTTATGGGGTAAACTCTCGGATGCAGCAGACGGTTTCCGTTTGAAGCCAGCTAAAGGTTACGTGTGGGATGAGAAAGAAGTGCCGTTCTTTCAATATTCCGAGATGAAGGTTTCTAGAGCTCGACGGTACCTGAATGAGTTGAATGAGAAACCGTGGATGTCCACTCCATGGTTAATCATGAGAACTTTCAGGCTTCCGTTCATAGTCGCCACCCTGCTCCCGGTCCTAATAGGGAGCGCAATTGCTTACCGCGCAGGACATTTCGACTGGATTCTCTTATCGTTGACGCTTAGCGGTGCTTTGCTGATGCACCTGGGAGCGAATACAGCTAATGATTATTACGACACGCACCTCGGGGCGGATGATATCAACACGACGCCCACGCCTTTCAGCGGTGGTTCGAGAATCATACAGTACGGTTTGCTTCCAGGCAGATTTGTTCTATCGCTCGCCTCGGCGACATACTTGCTTGGTATGCTCATCGGAATGTACCTGGTGTTCACTCGAGGTTTGCCTGTTCTCGTAATTGGACTAATCGGATTTCTCATCAGTTGGGGTTACACTGCGCCACCCTTGAAGCTGGTTTACCGAGGATTGGGAGAATTAGGCGTTGGGTTAGGTTTCGGCCCCATACTTGTTTTAGGTTCTTACTACGTGCAGGCTCAATCCTTCAGCTTAGAAGCTTTGCTTGCATCTATTCCACTAGGTCTGCTGGTCATGTTGATTCTGTACGTTAACGAGATTCCGGACCGAACGTGGGATGATGAAGCGGGTAAGAGAACATTCGTTGCACGAATTAAGGAAAGTGCGATCGTGAGAGGATACGAAATAACGATGATTGCCGTGTACGGGATAATTCTAGGAGGCGCGTTAACTCGAATCTTTCCGTTATCAATCATAATCGCTTTACTGACGTTACCCTTGGCCGTTAGGGAAAAGCGACTAATCGGCGGGAACTTGGGGAATCCCTACGGACTCATACCAGCCATGTCTTCAAACATCAAGATATTCTTGTACACCGCAATTCTAATGCTTGCAGGGTATTTGATATCCTTCCTTCTCTGAAGTCAGCTAGCACTAGGTACGACCGTTGAGCTAGTTATTCTCTTGATGATCCTAGGTTTGCTTTGGTTTCACAAATAGTGTCGCCGCGATTGCGCCCAGTAACGCTGCCGCGCTTCCAGCCAAGAGCGCGAAGAAGAAACTTTTTGTGGCATCCAGAATGTACCCCGTCAAGACTGCAACGACAATTCCTGCAATGTTACCGCCGAAATTTTGAACACCACTCATGGTCCCTGTAAATTCCTTCGGCGTAGCCTCCACTAGAGCGACCCATAGCGAAGGTGTCGAGAAACCTAACGCTGCCCCTGCGAGGCACAGAGCAAAAAGTGCGGTGTACGGATCGGGAGCGTAGGCAGTTGCTAGAAGCATGACAGCAGCTAGAGTCATCCCCACAGTGAACAGCTTGCAGCGCAAGCCGACAGGTGCAGCCCCTCTCTTCACTAGATAGTCAGATAGGAAACCGCCAACAAGGACAAGTGTAACAACCGCAGCCAAGAGAGGAAGAGTCGAGAATATTCCCGCGTTCAGAATTTTGAATCCTTGCTGGCGCACCAGATATGTCGGCAACCACAAGTTCAGGTAATATGCCACGTATCCTTGACCGAAACTGGCGACCGCAAGCCCCAAGCCAAGTGGACTCAAGACCACGGGTAAAGTATCGCGAACCCGAAGCTGAGGCACGGTTTTCAGACTAGGTCTCTCAGCTTCTGGATCATTCCTAAACCCAAAGAACCACGCAATGCACCATACCAAGCCGAGTACGCCTGTAACATAGAACGCGGATTGCCAGCCATAACTTACAGCAAGCCATGCAGCGATTGGAAAAGCGAAAACTGGTCCCAATCGTCCTCCAGAAATCCATATGGACGTGGCTCTTGCTCGCTGATCTTTGTTGAACCAAGCGGATGAGGTTACTTTTGCGCCTGAGACAAAGTTCGGGGCCTGAGTTATTCCGAGGGCAACTCGCAATGAGAGGAGAGCGAGGAATGAGTTTGCGAATCCTGTCATTATCGTAATGATAGATGTGGCCGCTATGCCGAGAAGCATGCTGAATTTTGCTCCGAACCGATCGGTTGCCCATCCGGCCAGGGGTTGGAGGAAGGTGTATACCCAGAGGAATCCTGAGAGGAGTAATCCTAACTGCCAATCAGTTAAGTGAAATTCTTTCGCGAGAACAGGTGCTACAGGCGATAGGTTAAGTCGTAAGACGAAGGTGACGAAGATGCCCATTCCGGTTAGGAAAGCTATGGCCCATGGGTTGCGAAGACTCACTTCGTGTACCTCAATCGAGAGCGACTTGACCTGTCAATAGGATAGAACGTTGGCCAATCTGCAACTCATGGTAACGGAACTCGAATTGTACCTATTTCTTCTGTTCTAATTTAGCGATCCTTCTCTCTAATTCTTCCATTTTCTTGGCTAATCCGTGAATAGCTTCGTGGTGGCCGTGGCTATGGTCAACTAATTCATTGAGCAGCTTCTTGAGTTGTCTAGCTGACTTTTCCTCTACCATTAACTGTCTACCACTGGCTTGTTCAATCCAGCTGCCTGTTATTAGACTCGCCCCCGTGTCTTCTATCCGTTTCCTCGTGTGATCGACGGATGTTACGGTGTGCTAATGTTCGCGGTCAGGACGAACATAGTTAGTGTTCAGGTAGAAATGCCATTCAGGCAGCTCTTTTCTTCGAGTTTGAACCAGATCAGAAACCCGTTAGCTATCGCGAATACTAGCGTAACTATGAAAGGTAGTTTCGGGGAAACGTTGTCCCACATCCAACCGCCAAGCAACGGGGAAACTATCGAGGCAATGCCTCCAATCAGACTTAACGATCCAATAGTTTGCCCAAAGTTTTGTCGTCCGAAGTGATCGATGACGTAGGCGTTGAGCGCTGGAACCCAGAGGCTGTACACGAGTCCTGCAAATACTGCGGAAATATACGCGAACTCAGGCCTCCAACCAAAAAGCAGAGGCAGGAATGCTCCGATCGCGCTCCATTCGCTTGCTGCAAGAAAAGGAATTCTGCCGACCCTATCAAGCCTTGAACCCAAAGTCAGTCCGGTCACGGCCGGTATCCCTGCTGAGATCGCGATTACAATTCCAAGCTGCTCAGTGGAGGCCGCCATCTCTTTGAACACGTACAGCGTCCAAAACGGGAGGGAGACCCTCCATGCAAACGAGTCAACAGCCACCACAATCATCAAAGGCAACAATTTTCGAGTCGGCTGAAATGTCCAAGCCTTACGATGAGTTTCACGTTCAACTCTAATCGGATGATAACCGACAACGATCAAGATCAACGCAGTAGCGATGAGTACTGAGGATATGACAAAGGTCGAATTCTTGATGATCGAGAGAACGGTGGCAATGTAGCCACCGACGACGGGGGCAATCGTGGCCGCGGCTTCCGTAACTCCAAGGTCGAGGCTGAACACTTTCCCCACTCCTCCCTCAGTCGCATGATCACCAAGCGCCGCGGAAGTGGCAGTTCCGCGGATTGCGTAATCTAGCGCTGTCAATGTGATTCCAGCGCCCAAGATTATCCAGAAGCTTGCGAGAGAGTACGAGACGAAGCCGGCTAGTGTGATAAGTCCCCCGATTATTATGAAGAGTTTCCGACCGAATCTATCCATCATGGCTCCAGTTGGAAGCCGAAGAAGAGTGGCGCCTATGCCTCCGACAGTCTGGGCTTGCCCAACGAAGGTAATACTTACTCCCAGAGCAACGATCAACGGTGCAACTGATGGGGAACTGAATCCAATAGCGAATCCAACGAGTGCGTCAGATGCGATCAGAAGTGAGATCTGCTGACCAGCACTCTTGAATTCGAGCATGTGAGGAAGCCCCTACTGCGACAATCATTGATGGCACTATCCTGCCACGGAGTTGCCTATGAAGGAAGTTCATGATTGCGAGATATGCGGAGAAAGATCGCGCTGAAGGGACGGATTTCGAAACGTCGCATTTCTAATTAAGAAAAGGGAGTAAAGCTATGTGGTCGAAATTTCGTAGACTACTTGCACGTTGACTGATACTTGTAAGGTTCCAGTCTGAATCGGTGTTGGAGTTCCGGTGCCGGCAGCGTTCATCTTGGCGTTGAGGTATGGTTGGTATACGTAGGCTGGGGTGATGGATACGACTCCTGTTATTCGAACTCCGAGGGCAGTTGCCATGGTTTGTGCTTGGTTTGAAGCGTCTTGGACTGCTTTCTGGAGAGCTTGTTTCTGTAGGTTTGCGTAGGTGCCGCTTGTGAAGGTGAAGGTGATCCCGCTAACCTCGTTAGCTCCGCTCTGGGTCGCAGCATCTAACACTCTACCTATTGACCCCATGTCCGTGACCGAGATTTGAATCGCATTTCGAACTGCATAGCCGACCAGTTGTTGAGTGGTGGTGGTGCAGGTGAGCGCTTGTACTGAACTACTTGCGATTAGACAAGTGTTGGGTTGCGAGTATACTGGTGTTAGGCTGTAATCAGTGGTGGTTATGTTATCCTTCGTGATACTCGGGTTTACGCCACTTAAGCCTAGGATTGCTTGTATTACCTGACTCATGGTGTTCGCGTTGTCTCTTGCTGCTTGATCCGCAGTTGGAGCTTGGTTATTCACAGCTAAATTGAGTTGGGCTTCATCAGGAGCAGCTTCGACAGTTCCAGCACCATTAACGGTAATAGTGTTCTGGTTCGAGTTTCCTGGGCCACTAGCGATCATCGTCGGTCGCATGATAGCAAAGACGCTTACTATGACGAGGGCGATGATGGCGAGTGCAACTAGGTAATTGCCTTTATTCACATCAGTCATGGTTCTCAACCAGCAATTGTTGTGCAGCAGCATTTAACCTACAGTTTAGAACGAAACATAATCTCATTCCATCATAACATGAAGGATTTAGTTGTCGCGTACTATTTTCTCGAACATCAGCTTCTAGGATGCAGCGTCAGAGCCATGACGTTCGGAATCGACTAATTTTGACTCAATTTTACGGTACTTCCCATTGTCGTAATGGGAAGGGGTTAAATCTATGACGTAAGGCATGATGTCGCGTGATCAGTTTGGTATACATAAAAGATGAAGGCGTATTCGACGCTCCGATAGATAAAATCTGGCGATTCCTTCAAGACGATAACGCTAACCACGAACACCGATCGGTAAGATTCTCAAAAGTCATTGAACGGTCTGGAAATCACATGGTTGTGGAGATGGAAGCGAATAGCCCGGACGGCAAATCGTTCAAGCAAACGGCCAAGTTCACGTTTAACCCGCCGAAAAGTTTCGACATGGAATTCCTGTCAGGTCCGATGACTGGAACCAAGCACACTCACACTTACACTCCCATGGGAGCGAAGACAAAGGTAGAGGTTGCAGGTGATTTCAAGATTCAGGGGTTGGATGAGCAAGCGGTTCGAAAAGGCGCTCTCGCTCAGTTAGCTCAACTCTTTGACGAAGACAACGCTGCACTGCAACAGTACAAGTAGTTAGAAACCTCTAGACCTGGTTGGTTATCTCCTAACCAACCCACCTGTCCCTTTTCACCGAACAGCTTCTGATTTTTCGCTCCGCAACGACTTGGTACGGGTTCTTGAACTTGAACTAGAAATGTAATAAGATGTTCTAGTGACGTTAGCAGTTGCTAGGAGCGGAATGGGACATGGTTGGACGAAAGTTGTTTGTTAATGAAGACGAAGTGCCGATGAAGAGAGTGCAACGCGTGGGTTCCTCAGGATACGGCTACATTCGCACGCTCATTGACCCGGAAACGATCGGATCTGCTAATGCAGTTCTAGGTACCATGATCATTCCTCCAGGTCAAACTGAACCTATGTTGCCGCATGCCCATTTCGAATATGATGAGTCAGAATACATAGTCGCAGGGGAGGGATATGCAATGTTGGGTCCTTCCAAGGATAAACTGGAACGCTACGAACTGAAACCTGGAAGCGCATTTTTCGTTCCCTCAGGCTATGCCCACAGCGTTGCCAATACTGGTAAAGAAGAGATGAAGATCGCTTTCTCATTCTATCCTGCGTGGGTAAAGGGCAGAGCCTACAGAGAAATCGCTACAGAACTTACCGATTTGAAAAAATCAGCGTGAGTTCTTTCAGAAATGCTTTAGAAAATCATTTTTCCCGAGTTCTCTGGCTATGTGATATGATGCTGCTTCTCGACTGTTCTTATTGATTCATCCAGGGCTGAAACTATAGTGTCAGCATGTTCCTGGGTTATTATGTAGGGTGGTGTGAGCAGTATGTGGTCTCCGAGGATGCCATCAGCGGTTCCTGTTCCGGGGTAGACTATTACTCCTCTTTCCAAGGCTTCGTTCGTAACCGTCGCGGCTATCTTCGCATCTGGCGAGAACGGTTCCTTAGTCTCCTTATCCTTCACAAACTCGATCCCGATCATGAGTCCCATGCCTCTAACGTCTCCCATAATCGGATGTCCCTCCTTAAGTTCGGTCAAACGTTTCATGAGGTACTTTCCAATCTCTGCACATTTGTCGATCAGATTGTTCTCTTTGACGTACTGTATGACCGCTAACCCGACAGCTGAGGAAAGTGGGTTCGCGCAGGATGTGTGTCCTCCCACGATGTTCGACTTGCTCTTGATGAACTCTTCAACTATGGAGTCTCGAACTATTACGGCTCCTAGAGGTGTGTAGCCTCCCGCAAGTCCTTTCGCGGTTGTGATTACGTCAGGTGAGACGCCCCAATGTTCAATTGCGAACCATTTGCCCGTTCTACCCATTCCGCATTGGACTTCGTCAGTGATGAATTGCATATCGTACTTGTCGCAGATCTCTCTGACTATCGGGAAGTACTCTTTGGGCGGGGTAGTGGCTCCCGTGGTGGCGCCCACGATTGGTTCAGCTATAAAACCTGCCACACATGCTGGACCTTCTTGCCTTACCACTTTCTCCAAGAATGTGGCGCAGTCGATATCGCAGTCGGGGTATTCACGTCTGAACCAGCATCTGTAGCAGTACGCTGGCGGAATATGGGGCATTTCTTTCAGTAGGGGCATGTATTTGCTGCGTCGAAACGTATGACCTCCAACAGAGAGTGCCCCAAGCGTGTTTCCGAAGAAACTCTGCCAGCGGGTGATGATCTTGAACTTGCCCACGGTACCTCTCTCAAAGTAATATTGACGCACAATCTTGACCGCATTCTCAGTGGCCTCAGATCCGCTGCTGACAAGCCATGTTGTTGTCAGACCATTCGGAGCAATCCCTGCAATTTCATCACATAACTTCTCTGCAGGCTCATTCGAGAAGAGATGCATAGGAACAAATGAGATCTTCCGAGCCTGCTCAATCATGGTATCGATGACGGGGGCAACACCGTGACCGATCGGTATAGAAGCATTTGCTCCTCCGCTAGCATCAAGATACTTCTTGCCTTTTTCATCAAAAACGTAAACACCTTCTCCTCGAACAATTTTCAGGTGTGGTCTGAAGAAATCGCGGTAGAACTGATGAGGGACTTCCATGGCTATCCGAATTCATTGTCCGCTTATGAGGCGATTAAAATACTGTGCTCAGTTTCTCGCGGCGATATTTGGAATTCTCACCCAATCAGACCTCGCGTATGAAGAAACGTGGTTAGTCCGGTTAGATGCGTTTCTGCAGTTATCTTTTAAGCTGAATCAGATCAACTCTTCATGGAGTTTTGTTAGGAACAATTCCAGAGAGAGGATGACAGATTGCAGTTTCCAAAAATAGTTCAGGTTGAGCAGAACGTGGACACGCAGCATTTAGTTGACTACGCAGCTACGTTGCGCAACGAGCTTGAAGCAGTCGGCTTCTCACGCTCGATCAGGAAGGATATGAGAGTCGGGATAACTGCGGGGAGTCGAGGTATAGCGCGCATTCCAGAAATGCTCGCAATTATAGTTGATGAAATCAAGAAAGCGGGAGGGAAACCGTTTCTCTTTCCCGCAATGGGATCTCATGGCGGAGCAACCGCGGAGGGACAGTTGGAGGTTCTAAATGCTCTAGGAATAACCGAGACTGCAACACATGCTCCGATTCTTTCGACGGCGGAGACGAAGATGATTGGAACGCTCGACAACGGTGAAGCAGTGTACGTTGACAAGTGTGCTGCTGAGGCTGACGGCATAGTAGTCGTCAACAGGGTGAAGCCGAACACTGACTTCAAAGACGATATTGAAAGTGGGTTGATGAAAATGATGTCCGTGGGAATGGGAAAACAGAAGGGATCTCGAATGGTCTTCTGGCATGGGAGCGAAGGATACCATAAGACCCTGAAGGAAGTAGCCCGCGTAATCCTCAAGAAGACACCAGTTCTTCTTGGTGTGGGAATTGTTGAGAATTCGGCTGGCGAAACCGCCGTCATAAAGGCCATTCCTCCGAATCAAATCGAGGAGGAAGAGAAGAAGCTTCTTCGAATTGCGAAGAGCATGGAACCACGAATTCCGTTGAATCAGATTCATGTTCTCGTGATTAGAGAGATTGGAAAGGATATCAGTGGCACAGGGATGGATACCAATGTTGTGGGACGCTTCTGGCTTACTGGAGAAGCTTTTCCAGAGTTACCTGAAATTAACAGGATAGTAGCGCTCGACCTTACAGATCGGACTCATGGAAATGCAGTAGGCATCGGATTAGCGGACCTCACTACGAAACGATTATTCAAGAAAATTGACTTTTACACAGTTTACTTGAACGCGCTGAACGCGGGTTCGCCAGAGACAGCGAAGTTGCCAATAGTTCTCTCTGATGATCGTACTGCTATCTGGGCAGCTCTCAACGTGTGTGGTCCTGTAGAACCAGCATCAGCAAAGTTAGTGATTATTCGTAACACGATGAAGCTGAATCAGTTTCACATATCAGAAGCGTTGATTCCTGAAGCAAAGCGTGTCAACTTGAAGATTGTAGGCGAACCCCAAGAGATGGAGTTCGATCTTCTCGGCAATCTTCAGGTGACTTCATAGTTGGAACTAGTAGCGGAAAGCTAGCCGCTCTTCGACCGATGCTATCTTAAACGACTAGTTTCCCGTTCTTGACGACGACGTTTCCATCCACGCTCAACGTCGCTTTTGTTATGACGCCCGCGTAGTAATAGTCAGTTTTGTTGTTGCCGCCTACGTCATCGTTGCCTCCGATTGCGACTGTCACTGCACCTTCTGCTATGCTATCTTGGAGGAAACCGGTCTTGACCTTAGGATTCAAACCTACGCCGACCAGCGCAACCTTGCTCTTGTCGCCTGTGGCTTTCTCGAAACTGGATTTGAACAGAGCTGCGTTGAGTCGAGCCTGATAATCCGTTAATGTACCTTCTTTGAAGTTGAATTTGACGCCGCCGACCCATTTGCCCATGTAAGCAGCTGGGCGGTCGAAAACGACGGTACCATCACCCTTCGTCTCGTCGGGGCAAGTCGACAAGCTGCCTCCTGGAACATTCGCCACATTTCTTCCGTGGTCCAAATCGTTCGCGTCGACAATGCAGTCTTCACTGTAGGGCTCTCGTCCCGCTAATTGAAGGGTTAAGTCTGTTCCGTTTGACGCAGTAATCTTGACTTGTCCGCTTCGCAAGAGGGGTGTAATCTTCTCAGCTTTGGCCTTGAGTGTTGAATAGTCGATGCTTGAGGCGGCGAGCAACATCTTCTGCCACGCAGCGAGTGGGATCTTGTATGCCTTGGCACGTTCGCGTGTAGCGTAAGCGAAGGCTATTCGTGCTCCTTTGAGTCGGTAGCGTTTAGCTCGCTCGTACCATTCCTCATTGTACACTGTAGAAGCACGGAACTTGGCGAAATTCTTCCAGATTTTCAAGAAATTGGCAGGGCCAGGAATGAAGACATAGCCCTTTGATTTTTCAATTGCAGCCCACTCGTGTTCACCCACCCTACCTAGCCGATCTTCCGTGAGCATGGCGGCGGATTTCCAAAATGTTTCCTCATGCTCAAACAGGAGCATCGGATGTGCACCCAGTCCTCGGGCCTGGTGAACGAAAGCGCTTGCGATTGGCAGTCCGTGGTCCCAGGTTTCTACGATTAGATCGTCGCCTGTCTGAATTCCAAGGGTAGTTGAGAGAACGTTCTTCGCTAACGTGTCGAAATGAGACATGGTTTCACCGAATTATGGTAACTTATCCTTAAACTCGACCTAAAATCCACGTGACATTAGCGAGCAATCTGTAAGGTTTCAACCCGGAGGACCCCACGCGAGTTGAACAGCGTTAGCTCATAACTCAGATTGGAATTCCAATTAGGATCAAGATGCCTAACAGGATAACTAAACAATTTCCGATCGCGAAGGTTACAGTCTGCAATCTAGATGACAGCCGTCTGTGTGTTAAGCCGCTGACGAATGCGAGTAGAGTTTGCCAGGAGAGTGACGCTGAGAAGGCGCCTACTACGAAGAGGAGTATGTTAGCGGACGATGCGATCGTACCTGCAGTCAATCCCAGTATGAGTGTAGTGAAATATACTACGGTTACCGGGTTGAGTAGAGTCAACCCCAAGAACATGCAGTACGTGTCTCTATGGCTCGTCGCGTTGACCACCTTATCCTGCTCATTTCGAGCTCGGAGCCCATTGTAGAGCAGCCAGACGCCGAACCCGATCAAGACGATTGCACTGACCAGCCGAAGAGCGTGGGCGTACGGCACCAGTACAGAGACGAGGAATGCTCCCGCGGTGGAGGCGATTGTGGCGTATATCAAATCCGCCGACGCGGCGCCTGCTCCAGCGCTGAAGGCAGTTGAGAACCCCCTCCTGATTCCCAGCTCAACGATCAGTATACCGATTGGCCCTATGGGGATTGCAATGCCATAGCCGGCGATAATGCCTTGCAAGAGCGCGTCGGTACCCAGTGGGTTCTACTCCGAGTCAGAGCTGAATTTGCATGTATTTCATGTATTTCTATTGCAATCAGGTTAGTTAATGACTCTCAAGTGAGAGTCGGCTGGACCCATGGATTTCGCTGATCATCTGATCATGGAGCAGACTCGGAGAACCTACCAGATGCATGTTCCGTCTCCCGAATCGCTCCCGATGAGTGGATTACTTTTCGTTTTTCATGGCGGAGGTGCCACGGGAAGAGGCATCCCTAGACTTACTCATTTTAATGAGATCGCTGACCGAGAGCGGTTCGTCGTGGTTTACCCAGACGGATTCAGAAGGCACTGGAGAGATGGGCGGGCGACGGTTCCCGAAAGGGATGGGATAGACGATGTAGGTTTCGTTTCCGCTTTAATCTGCAAAATGATTTCAGCTTACGAGATCCCCGTGCATCGAGTGTACGCTGCTGGGATATCGAATGGCGGTTTCTTCTCACAAAGACTCGCCGTTGAGATCCCGGAACAGGTGAGAGGCATTGCAACCGTTGCAGCCACTATGCCAGCTACATTGTCCAACTTGGAATCGCTTAGGAAATCAGTTCCCATCATGCTGATTCAAGGAACAGAGGACCCGCTCGTGCCGTACGAGGGTGGAGACGTGAGAGCCGGCGCTAGGGGGCCAATACTTTCCGCGCGTGACTCCGCCGCTAAGTGGGCACAGTTAAACGGATGCTCTTCTCAACCAGAAATCACGCATCTGCCGACCAAAATTGACGACGCTACTCATATTCGCGTAGAGAAATACGGTTCGTGCAAAGACGATGCTGAAGTCATATTGTACGTCGTTGAAGGCGGCGGCCACACTTGGCCGGGAGGATGGCAGTATTTTCCTGAGAGAATTATTGGCAAGACGACCGTAAACATGGATGCGAGTGAAGAAATAATGGCTTTCTTCAAGCGGCACTAGACTCCATCATGGAGACCTTCAAATTATCCACCGTTGACTGTCAGTTGAAACGAAGGAATGTGAATTCAGAGATGTCGATAGTGGAAGCGCGCGAGTTAAAGAAATCCTTTGGAGCAACGGAAGCGGTGCGAGGAATTGACTTCGATGTTAAAACAAGCGAGTGTTTCGGCTTTCTAGGCCCTAACGGGGCGGGGAAGACAACCACTATGCGAATGATAGGCTGCGTGTCCCCATTGAATTCAGGCTCATTGAAAGTCTTCGGTTTAGACACACGAACCTCAGGTCGTCAAATTAAGCAACGTTTGGGCGTAGTACCTCAAGAAGCGAACCTGGACGAAGAATTACCTGTGGAGGAGAATCTCACCGTATACGCAAGATTCTTCAACATTCCATCCAGCGTAGCCAGGGACCGTTCGAAGGAACTGCTCGCGTTCATGGAGCTAACAGAAAAGCGCTCGGCAAGAGTTTCCGAACTGTCAGGTGGAATGCGTCGCCGTTTACTCATTTCCAGAGCGATGATGAACAATCCAGACTTAATGATCTTAGATGAGCCAACTACAGGGTTGGATCCACAGGCAAGGCATCTTGTCTGGGACAAACTCTTCGAATTGAAAAAGCGAGGAGTGACGCAGATAGTTACTACACATTACATGGACGAAGCCGAACAATTGTGCGATCGACTGGCAATCATGGATCAAGGGCGAATCGTAGAGAATGACACAGCACAGAACCTCGTGCAGAAACATATTGGCAAGGAGGTCTTGGAGATCAGACTATCAGAGAAAGAGAAACCCCAGATCCTCACCCTCGATACGGAACTTATCAAAGGTCATGACAGCTATAGAGACCTACTGATCTTATACAGCGACGACGCAGAACAGCTTCTAGAATTAATCAAGAAGGCTGGGACCAACACCGACTACACGATAGTACGACGAAGCGGGTTAGAGGATGTGTTTCTGAAGTTGACGGGAAGGCGACTGAACGAGTGAACCCGCTTAAACCTTTCAGCTTTTCGCCGAGACAGGCATTTCGTGTCTGGCAACGCGAAGTGAGCGTCTACAAGTACGTCTACAAGTCCACGATAATTTCGAACCTAATGGACCCGCTTGTTTACCTGATGGCACTCGGATTCGGACTCGGTGCCTACGTAAATAGAATGCAAGGTTTACCCTATATCCAGTTCATCGCGCCTGGCTTGATCTCGTCATCCATTATGTCTGCCGCAACCTTCGAGACCACGATTAACACCTTCGTTAGGATCCACTTTGACCGTGTCTACGAAGCCATGATGGCTACTCCAGTTACGGTTGAGGATGTTGTAGTTGGTGAGATGATGTGGGCTATGACTCGGAGCACCATTTACGCGACCGTAATGCTTACGGTTGTAACTGCTCTTGGGTTAACTCGCTCTTGGTATGCTATTTTCGTCCCGTTCATCGGCGTTCTTGGAGGTTGGATGTTCGCTACTCTCGGCCTAACTTACACTTCGCTACTGAAGAGCATAGACCAAGTCAACTTCTACTTCACACTCTTCATAACGCCTCTCTTCCTATTCTCGGGCGTTTTCTATCCAATAGACAACCTTCCTCAAATTGTGAGAACGATTGCGTTCCTGAGCCCGCTTTATCATCTTGTAGAGATCATTCGCCCGCTAGTACTTGGTAGATTAGACCTCGGCGTTCTTGTTCATCTTGTGTGGATCGCGGCGTTCGTCCTAATCTTCACAGCAGTGCCAGTAAACCTTCTTAGAAAACGACTTGTAAAGTGAATCTCATCCAAACAAAAACCTGCAGGTTAGGGTGTAGATAATTAGAGGAACCCAGTCTAGTCCTAATCAGGTCTAACAGCTTGGTCGAAAGTGCGGCGTCACTCGTTGGTATTCCTCTCTGTACCGACTCAAAATACAACGGTATGGCCCTTGCTAGTGGTACCCTCCGCAACCTCGGCATTACTGAACTGATCAAGAAGCACATCGGAAATTTCAGGGATCACGGAGATCTCAAACTATCCACTATAATCGATGATACGGGCCCACGGAATCTGAGAAACTTCGCCCACTTCCTAGAAGATACAGACAAGATATACAGGACTCTCTCAAGCTGGGCCGAATCTGACGATTTAATGCTCTGCGTAGGTGGCGAATGCGCCATGATAACCGGCGAAATGGCGGGTCTCAAAAGAAAATTCAACGGCGAACCTGGAATTCTATGGCTGGACGCGCATGGCGACTTCAATACGCCAATCACTTCACCTTCAGGCTTCATCGGTGGAATGTGTTTAGCTATGACCTGCGGCCACGGACCAAACCTGACCGATGAAATTGAGAAATTGCGCCCCCTGATATCAGAAGAGAACATCATTCACATTGGAAGTAGAGCGCTCGACCCAGAGGAAGCAAGAACAATGGAAGAATCTCCACTTGTAATCCATTCGGCCCTCGAAGTGCACAGAGATGGAGTTGAAAAGACAATCGAGACCGCAGCTCAAAGGCTAGAGGAGCAGTGCGACTGGATAGTATGTCATCTCGATCTCGACGTTATAGACCCTCGAATAATGCCCGCCGTCAACTTTCCAACCCCGGGGGAAGCGCTAACCATGGACGAAACAATTACGATAATTAGAGAGCTACGCGCTACGAATAAACTTCGAGTCTTCAACATAGCCGCGTACAATCCGATGATGGACAATTACAATTACGAATCAGGAGTGAAAATTCTAAAGCTCGTGTCCAACGTCCTTTCGTGTAGGTGAGACAATGACCCATGAGCGCCTAGCCAGAGTTACCAACCAAAAACTCATCCACGTGACTACACGAGGCCGGGTAACAACAAGACCACATGTGGTCGAACTTTGGTTTGCCGTAATTAATGACAAAGTATACCTTAGCCATGAAGGGCATGAGACTGATTGGATGAAGAATATCAGGAAAAACAGCGATGTATCCTTCGAGATCGGTGGAGCCACTTTCACAGGAAGAGCACGAGTCCTCGAGAACGAAAGTGAGGCATGGGAAGGGAAAGTCGCCCTTTACGAGAAATATTATGGCAGGGCTTCAAAGGAAACCATTGAGGACTGGTTCTCGCTATCTAAGCTCTTACTAATAGACCCCCTTCCGACCAAATAGCACTCTAGACTTTTTATGGATGCAGACAAGGCTAGTTGAGCGTTGTTGATTATTGAATTTCAATGAACAAGTCTGGAAATTGATGACGAGAATTCCGAGAGGGAAAGTTACTACTTACGGTCTAATCGCTAAGAAACTGCATACGAAGGCATACAGAGCGGTTGGAAATGCATGCCGTCACAATCCTTACGCTCCCAGGGTCCCGTGCCATCGAGTAGTGAAGTCTGATGGAACAATCGGTGGCTTTGGGGGAAAAACGAAAGGTAAGACGGTGCAGAACAAGGTCTATCTGCTGAGAAAGGAGAAAGTGCAAGTCAAAGATGGAAAGATCGTCGACTTCGAGAAAGTCTTGTTCAAATTCTAAGATTTCTTAACCTTATTTGGATTAATCAGACTGCGCAGAATTTTCCTATCAGGCGTAAGAAGTACTCGATCATCAAATTGTCCAGGAACGATCCACTTGAAATTTTCAACTTCCACTTTCCTAATTCTACCTGAGCTCCCTTTGCACAGAAAGTAATGAATAAGGAAACGCTTACCGCTCATACTGCACCTTAGTGTGCGGTAGTAGGTTGGTGAGCTCACTCTGACACCGAGTTCCTCTCTGATTTCACGTTGGACACAAGCTTCTACGCTTTCACCTCTATCGAGGTGTCCGCCTGGGAATTCCCATCTAAGCGGCTGGGTCTGATCGCGCTTTCTCTGAGTTATGAGCAGTCTGTCTCCTCTGCGAATTACCGCTGCACAAACGATTATCATCATCTCTATCCTACCGTGATTGACAGGTTATGTTAGGAGCATCTCAAGTTCAATCTCGTCTCTGATCGGTATGCCATCGTGACCGATGATCGGAATCTCAGGCTTCAACTTTCTTGATTCCTGAATCGCGTTCAGATGAAGGGCAGATAGTACGAAGCCTTTCCGCTGATAGAACCTCAATGCATGCGTGTTGTCGTTTGTTGTTACAAGCCAAACTCGACGACACTGAGCTTTAGCAGCGGCTGACTTGACGGCGTCGACGAGTTGTGAGCCTACACCTGCCAGCTCTGTGAAACTGTTCAACGATACGATTTCACACTCATTCCCCGTCACTTTGTACAGTACAAG
This sequence comes from Candidatus Methylomirabilota bacterium, assembly GCA_035524675.1. GTDB lineage: Archaea > Thermoproteota > Bathyarchaeia > 40CM-2-53-6 > 40CM-2-53-6 > FEN-987. Next base: position 16,826 of record DATKOK010000061.1, read on the forward strand.
TCCAACGCGTACATTGCTATCATATGCTATGAAGCCCGACAGTTTGTCGGCTTCGTGAATTTTCCCACGGCTGATTATCCTAGTGGAGTACCAATACTTCTTCAACACATCTTGTACCCACACCTCATCGTCGGAACCCCTTGGACGAATTTCGATCATGGATTTCCCATTCTTCATGAGTTATATTCGACTCTTGACTTAGCCGGGAGAACGTCTCCGGGTGGTAGTGTGATCAGCGAACTTTTCAAGTTTCAATGGAAGGGCTGGAGACGGTTCGCGTGGGACTTCTTCGTTATTCAGATAGGGTTCCTCCTGTTCGGCTTGTCGATTGATGTCATCGTTCAGGCGAGCTTGGGTCTTGATTCGTGGGACGTACTGCAAATGGCACTTACATACCACCTTCCGATCACTTTGGGAGAAGCGAGCATCGCTGTTGCCTTCTTGGTTGTGGTGATTGATATGATTCTCAGAGAACCGTTGGGTTGGGGTACACTCGCGAATGTTGTTTTCATTGGCGTTTGGGTAGATATTCTTCGACCGTACGTTCCGGCAGTCCCTCAACTAATTGCGATTCAAATCGCATATCTTCTTCTTGGAACCCTGATCATGGGTTTCGCGACCGCGGTCTACGTCGGAGTAGATGCAGGGGCAGGGCCACGAGATACCTTGATGCTTGCCATGTCAAGAATTGGTAAGACCAGTATCCGGGTTGCTCGCACGGCGATTGAAATAACTGTGGTTGTGCTAGGATGGTTTATCGGCGGACCAGCCTGGCTTGGAACACTAATAGCTGCAATAGCTATTGGACCGGCAGTCCAGCTCGGCTTCAAAGTATTGAGAGTTCGAACATCCTTCTAGGCAGGGCCTAGTTAGATTACGTCAATATGATCTGAGGAAAAGCCTTGCTTGACAAGCTCTTCCTTAACATGGCTCCTGTGATCGCCTTGAAGGAGAAGTTCTCCACCCTTCGTGCTGCCTCCGGCTCCAAATCGTCGTTTGAGCTGACGTGACACCTCAACCAATCTAGACTCCGGAATCCCTTGGATAATTGTCACTGGCTTCTTGAATCGTCTAAACTCCAACCGAACAACGACACGGGCTTCACTACGATCAAGTTCTTCAAGCGGGTTGAATCCGAGATCTTCTCTCTTCGCCATGCAGCTCACACATGTATGATTCCTGGATGAATATAGATTAGACCTAATTCGGCTGTGGCTGAAGAGTTATGAGTATCCGTGCGTTGTGCTAGTAAAGATCAAGATTGTCGGGCAAGTTCAAGCGTATCGATACGAAATTAGTTCACGCTGGCGAGCCAACTCCTCGAATTCTCGGGTCGGTCAGTATGCCGATCTTTCAATCTGCTATGTTTGAGTATGCAGGTGAAACGAGCTACCATGATCTAAGATACATTCGCTTGAACAATACGCCGAATCATGACGTGCTGCACGAAAAACTCTCAGCGCTAGAGAATGCGGAAGCTGCGCTAGTTACGTCAAGCGGCATGTCAGCCATATCGACCACACTCTTGACAGTGCTCACAAACGGTGACCATCTCTTAGCACAGAACTGTCTGTATGGCGGAACCCACACGTTTGTTACAGATGATCTAACAAAGTTCGGCATCTCATACGATTTCATTGATGCAGATGACCCAAGTTCATGGAAGGAAAAATTGCGGAAGAACACAAAGGCCATCTATGTTGAGACGATGACGAATCCTTTGGTAGAAGTTGCCGACCACAAGGCAGTAGTGCAATTTGCCAAGGACAATAAACTAGTCTCATTAATCGACAACACTTTCGCAAGTCCAATCAACTTCAGACCTCCTGAGCATGGCTTCGATCTCTCATTGCATAGTTGCACAAAGTATCTGAACGGCCACTCCGACATCGTTGGAGGAGCCATCATTGGCCGACGTGAGCTTGTTGAGAAGGTCAAGCATCGATTAGATCATCTGGGAGGATCGATGGATCCTCACGCGTGCTTTCTACTTCATAGGGGTATGAAGACGTTGGCGTTGCGAGTTCGCCATCAAAACGAGAGCGCGTTGAAGATCGCCGCTTTCCTCCAGAAACATTCGGCCGTCGCGGAAGTCCATTACCCCGGTTTAGAGAGTCATCGTCAACACGCAAGAGCACGAGAGTTGTTCGACGGTTTCGGCGGTGTGCTCAGCTTTGAATTAAAAGGCGGTGTTGTAGCCGCAAAGGAGTTCATGAAGAAGACGACAATTCCAGTAAAGGCGCCGAGTTTGGGTGGGGTTGAGACATTGCTTACTCTACCTTCAACAACATCACACGCGGGAATGCGGCCTGAAGAAAGACAGGCGCTTGGAATCACTGACGGTCTTATTCGAATGTCAGTCGGGATTGAAGCGACAGAGGATATCATCGAGGACTTCGGGACCGCGTTGCATTAGCGTCAGCGTTCGCGGGCCCCGCTCGTTTTCTGAGTACCGCGTACAGACCCAATACGATTAGAAGTAGAGATGTGAGGACGGGTATGACGGTGATGCTGGCTACGTAGACGCAGTTTGTGAGATACCCGTCTGGCGGGAGGGCCATACAGGCCCTGGATTGAAACCAGAAGACTTGAGTGTCGATCTGATCATGATAGAGGTTGAACCCTGCGTCGGTCATCATTGAAAGTTCTGATGAAACATCCATTGCAGCGATCCACATGCCTAGGAAGAGTACGCCCGCAATGTAGGGCAGTATTTTCAAAGCTATTTTTGAACGGTTAACCATTCAGCCGCACGGGACTCCTACAACATCTCTGTGGGTTGATAGCCTAAAATCTCTCGCTGATTAAGTGCGATGTTATGGAATATGTGAATCTGGGTAGAACAGGCGTCAAGGTCTCACGAATCTGCCTCGGCTGCATGTCCTTCGGTAACGACGCGGCGTGGAAAATTGAGGTTGATGAGGCTCGGAAGCTCGTCAACAAAGCGATTGATCTGGGCATAAACTTCTTCGATACAGCGAACATGTACTCAGCAGGGCGGTCAGAAGAAATTACGGGGGAATGTCTGAAACCCCACCGTGACAATGTGATTCTGGCAACGAAAGTCTTCTTCCCAATGGGAAAGGGGCCAAACGATTCAGGGCTATCACGCAGACATATCATGCAACAGATTCGAGCCTCACTGAAACGTTTGCAGACGGATTGGATTGATCTCTACCAGATTCACCGCTGGGACTACAACACTCCAATCGAAGAGACGATGCGAGCATTGAACGAGGTCGTCAGTCTCGGTTTCGCCCATTACGTAGGCGCTTCCAGCATGTTCGCGTGGCAGCTCTTGAAATCATTGTACGTCAGCGACCGGCTGGGATTGGAGAGGTTCGTGAGTATGCAGAATCACTACAATCTTCTCTACCGCGAAGAAGAACGAGAAATGAACCCATTATGCAGGGAAGAAGGAATTGGACTGATTCCTTGGAGCCCTCTGGCGCGAGGATTTCTAACCGGAAAGTACACGCGAAATGAAACTCCGAAATCCAAACGATATCAGACCGATAGGTACTTGGCAGAACGTTATTTCACGACGGAAGACTTCGAAGTACTCGACGCAGTAAACTTACTAGCTAAGGAGAAGAGTGTGACGCCTGCCCAGATCTCGCTCGCGTGGTTGCTCCGCAAAGGCGTAGCAGCACCAATCATTGGAGCAACCAAAGCGGAACATATTGAGGAGGCGGTCAAAGCGCTCGACGCAAAGCTGGACGCGGATGACATGAAACGATTGGAAGCAGGCTACAAGCCCCATCCAGTAATCGGTCACGAGTAAGAACGCGGAGGTCACTAACGTGTCAGTTACCGCGGAACCCGAGTATCCTACAGGCCCATTTACAATAGGCGTAGGAGGAGTTGTAATTGACCAAGAGAAGGTACTCCTAGTGAAATTGACTTACGGTCATAAGGGATGGATTCTGCCAGGCGGGTATGTGAAATCGACCGAAACGATAGGGAGAGCAGTCAAGCGGGAAGTTCGTGAGGAGACTGGTCTTGACGTTGAACCGACGCAGATTGTGGCTGCTCGAAGCAAAGCAGACCAAGGCAGATGCGACATTTACGTAGCGTTACTAGTCAAAGTCTTAGGCGGAGAGCTGAAGCCTGACCGTAACGAGATTTCTGACCTCAAGTACTTCACTCTGAGCGAGATGGAATCAAGGTCAGACGTCCCGAAGCTGAATACGTGGAT
>DATKOK010000062.1:0-4644 GCA_035524675.1 Candidatus Methylomirabilota bacterium
GGGCCAAACTTGACGTACTCGACGAGGCTGGGGGGAAAGATTTTGACAACCTTCGAATGGCAGCTCAGTCCTGCCCAACGCAGGCCATATCCATTATCGATAGGAAGACTGGAAAACGCATCTACCCGCCTGAATGAATTCTCAAACTGCGTTTTGAGTGGATAACTCATTTTTGATCATAGTTTATTTATGGCTCTTCATGCGACGTACCGCTAATCCCGTCGGTTTGATTGAATGATTTGAGGGAACAATAGATGCGAAATTTCAAGAATTCAAAATGGAAAGAACTTGTCTCGACAGTTACCAGTACGATTCGAGAGAAAGAGATTAAGTTCGCACGGCTTCAATTCATCGACATTAACGGCATCCTGAAGAGCGTTTCTGTTCGAACAAAAGAGATCGAATCAATCCTCGAGAACGGAAAATCGTTTGATGGCTCTTCTGTCACAGGCTACCGGCCGATTGAAGAGTCGGACCTTGTTGCTTATCCGGACCCATCCACTTTCGCGATTATCCCATGGCGTTCCAAAGAGAAATCCACATGCAGATTCATCTGCGACATTTACACGCCAGACAACAAGCGGTTCGAGGTGGACCCCCGCTACGTGCTCGAGAGAGCTATGGATCAATGCGAGAAAGCTGGATTCAAGTTCAGCTGTGCACCTGAGCTAGAGTTCTTCCTTGTTCAAGAGTTGACGGCAGCAACACCGACGCCTATCGATATGGGCGGATATTTCGACTTGCACCCAAGTGACCTTACGGATGACCTGAGGCGCGAGATAGCTGACACAGCGGAAGAGTTCGGAATAGAAATAGAAGTCGCCCACCACGAAGTAGCTCTTGGTCAGAATGAGATAGACTTCAAGTACGGTCCCGGCCTCGAAACTGCTGACCGCGCCGCAACGATGAAGATGGTGACAAAGGCAGTCGCTGCAAGGAACGGGTACATTGCAACTTACATGCCGAAGCCATTTGCGAACGTGAACGGTTCGGGCATGCATGTTCACGAGAGCTTATGGACCGCGGACGGTTCAGAGAATGTATTCTACGCGAACAACGAAGCAACCGGCTGCCTGTCAGAACATGCACTCCATTTCATTGGAGGCCAGTTGGCTCATGCGCGGGAGATGTGTGGGGTCCTCGCCTCATGGCCCAATTCGTATAAGCGTCTGATTCCCGGGTTTGAGGCCCCTGTCTACGTTGCTTGGGCTTTCAGAAACCGATCGCCACTCATACGCGTCCCGAACTTCGGAAAGAGGCCGAAGTCAGCGCGAATGGAGATCAGGTGTCCTGACCCTGCAGGAAATCCGTACTTGCAGTTCGCGGTTCTGTGTCTGAGCGGGTTGGATGGCATAAGAAGAGGGTTGAAACCTCCTGAGCCGACTGAGTTGAACGTCTACAAGCTATCTTACGAGGAGAGGAAACAGAGGAATATTGTCTCTCTGCCGGAGTCTCTTTCAGAAGCCTTGTTGGAGATCGAGAACAGCGAGTTCATGAAGGCGGCGCTCGGGCAGGAATTGTGGGAGAATTACTTGAAGGAGAAGCACCGCGAGTGGGATCTTTACCGAACTCAGGTTACTCCTTGGGAAGTAGAAAGGTATCTGAGGAAGTTGTAGACTGAGTTCCTAGTCGCCCTGATGTGACATGATGCTGAGGTAGTCGAGTTTCGGTGCCGCAGGCTCTTCTTCAGAAGGTCTAGAGGCGATTCGCATCAGGATCAGTCGGTTGGTTGTGCCAGGGACGCTTCCTTTGAGCATGACATATTCAGAATTTATTTGTCCGTAGCGAATGAAGCCGCCTTTCGGAGTTACCTCGGCTCCGTTGTTTCCCAGTTTGATGACGGTCTTGTTGTACTCGGTACGTTGATGGAATCCCATTTGTCCGGCGCGTGGGACTGAGTATTCGACGTAGTGCGGCGTCCACCCACCAATCGATCCGACCTGCCGAACAGTCTTGTTGGCCTTGTGTATCTTGCGTCTAATTCCCCATCTCTTTACAGGCCCTTGGATTCCTTTCCCTTTCGTAATTCCGATCGTGTCGACGGCATGGCCTTCCTTTATGAAGTCGCCCACTCTTACCTCTGACCCGAGCAACTTCTTCGCGTACTCGAAACGTTCCTTGATTGTTCCGCCGCCGACCTTGACCTCTATCAAGTCTGGAGCCTTCTTACCCCTCTTCGCAAGTCGAGGCTGCGTCGCCATCAGCAAACGGATGTCGGCGATCTTATCCAGGTTACCCTCGATCTTCTTCAACCCTTCTTCGGTCATGAACTTTTCGGGCACGGAAATGACTCTTTCAAAGTCTTTAGCGGGTTTTTCAATCCACGCCTCACCAAATGTTCGGGCGCCTTCGTAAGTCTTTACGTATCCTCGAATCGCGCACGCTAACATTGGGGGAGATTCAAGGACCGTGAGCGGAATAACGATCTCTTTGCCAAAAGTGAGTGAGCCTTGTCTGTTATCGACAGCGATGCCGTAAGTCATTCCCGCCTTGAAGCCGGCGAACGCCAAGAGCTGAGGGCCTGACGCAACTTCAGGCCAATATCTGATTCTGCCAACCCAGCGGGAAGCGCGACCTCTGGGCAAGAACGCGAGTGACCCACGCTTAGGAGCATGTACTTTTCTGTGACCCAATTACCCTGCCAACTTGAACTGCTGATTCGGCTCAGTTCGGTGAAAGCTCTAAAATACTTTGTGCGCGGGCACTTTTAGATAGACAGAGGCGTTATCCGGGTTATTTATGCGTCCTTGTCGTCTTCGTCGTCATCGTCATCGTCCTCGTCGTCTCCCCCTGCTTCTACTCCGGTTTCTGCACCTTTACTTTCGAACGTTTGCATGGCCTCCTGTAGCTCTTCTTCAGTAATCTTGCCGGCTAGGAAGAGAAGGTCATTAATCCATTCTGAAACTAGAGCATCGACGTTGGCTGCGGGAACCAATGGATGTTTCTGTAAAACACTCTGAAGATCAGTGAACAGCTTATCCAAATCGACCGTGTCGACCTTCTGCTTCTTGCCGTACGTGAACTTCAATTGATGCCACTAACTCCCGCTCTATGCACCATGCCTTTTTGAAGCTTGGTGATACGTCAGTGCTTTTTGAAGCTTAGCAAGCTAACTCATTTACCTAGTTTTGGCATACGACTGGGCTAAACCTCGATTTCTGCGGTCAACCAGACATGAGAGGCGGTCCAGAGCACGAAATAAACCTAATATCGCCGCAACATTGGTTCGGTCTCAACTGGAGGATTGCGGGTATGACTCAAGCATCTTTGTGGGAACGTCTGCCCGAACCATCCCATCGCGTTGTTTAGGCAGAGTTTAGCCCCCCTTTTCATTGGTCTGCAGAAGCCCACTGGATAGTAAGTAAACAGGAGGCTTCTGAGTGAAGACGTTAGTCGTGAACAAGAAAAATGTCAGAGAAAGAATTGGCGTCCGCTCGGAGCTATTGGAAACGCAGACAAATCCGAGCTGGACGGAGAAGCCGTTACGTCGAGGTGGAAGAGATGTCTCCCGACGTTGCCTCAGCGGACGCCATCGATAATGGATTAGTAGACGATGTTGTTACAATTCTCGGAACTGGAAAAGAGGCCGATGTCTACTTAGGCCGTTGGAGAGGCGCAGACCTAGTTCTGAAGGTATACCGGTTACATCGAACTCCCCACAAGAAGAAGGCATTGATCGGGTACGCCATAGACCAAATCGGACTGATTGCCGCCAACGAATTCACGATACTTCAGAAGGCTTACCGTGCAGGCGTGCCGGTCCCAACACCCGCGAGGCGCGTAGACAACATGTTCACCATGCGATACCTCGGCGGCGAATCAAAAGCACCTCTGCTGAAGGACGCTGTTCTTGATGAGCCTGAAATTGCAGCAAGAGAAGCGGTTGCGCTGGTGGAGAGACTGTTAGACGCGTACATAGTTCACGGCGACTTGTCAGAATACAACATACTCTACTGGAATGGCCGATTGTTCGTAATCGACTTTCCTCAAGCCATAGATTTCTCATCCAACGTGACTCGGCACATCCTAATCGAAGAAGCGAAACCGCTCTTACTACGCGATCTCAAGAATCTCGAACACTTCTTCACACGACTTGACGTGGAACTGGACGCGGAGAACGAGTACAAGAGACTCTGCAAAAAGCTCGAACCCAACTAGCCAATCGAATCGGCAGAATCATAATTGACGAACGACTAATCAACACTAGAGGCTCATGACGATATTCGGAATCGCTACAGTAGCCGTAGTCGTCTCGAATCGAAGGAACGCGCTGGCCTGGTATACCAAGGTGCTGGGTCTGCAAGCCACGTATATAGGCCCTCATGAATCCAACCCAGACCCGACCGTGCAGGGGTCCCCTGACAAGCCTGGCCATTGGATTGAAGTCGGACCAAGCCGACCCTTCACAAGAATCCACCTCTGTGAATCTGCAGACGGCAACGTAGAGTCGGGCCAGACGGGCATCACATTGCTTACAGATGACATCAAGTCAGAGTATGCTCAACTCAAACAGAAAGGCGTTCAGTTCCTCTCTCAACCAAAGAAGATGGACTGGGGAGAATGGATTTGCGAGTTTACGGATCCTGACGGAAATGAGTTCGATCTTAAACAGCCAATTCCCCTAACGGGATGACGAATTTTTGT
>DATKOK010000063.1:0-7530 GCA_035524675.1 Candidatus Methylomirabilota bacterium
TAGAAGAAACGGGCTTCCTAAGGTTCGCGACGCTGGGCACTCTTGACCCTAGGATTCTGCCTGGTCAACGAGTTGTCGTGAAAGGGTTCGAGAAAATTGTCGGAGTGATAGGAAGCAAACCTCCCCACGGATCTACTCAAGAGGAGATGAAGACCCCGTTCGAGACGAGCGAACTCTACATCGACATCGGAGCCTCCTCACGAACTGAAGTGAGTCGGCTAGGCGTTGACATTGGGACGGCGGCTACCTTCGGTACTCATTTCAGTCGTGCAGCGTCAGGTTCGAGTGTGATTGGAAAGGCATTTGACAACCGAGGAGGCTGCGCAGCGGCACTAATGCTAATGGAGACGTTGAATCAGGACCCACCAGCCGCTACCACAATCTTCGCTTTTACGGTCCAGGAAGAGCTGGGAATGAGAGGCGCGGTGGTTGCCGCTAACCATGTTCTCCCAGATGTTGCTCTAGTGTTCGAAACGACTGCCGCGCTTGACTGTCCAGGTGTAGAACCTCGGAGGAGACTCCTCAACATCGGGCGAGGTCCTGCGCTGCGAATTATGGACCGGTCCGCCATTTCTCAGACGGGAATGATAGATTTCGTGAAAGATATTGCGAAGACAGCTGGAATTCCTTATCAAGTTCATATTAGTCTTGGAGCTGCGAATGAGGCCGGTCCAGTTCATTTGAGTGGAAAAGGTGTTCCGACTTGCGTCTTGTCCACTCCGTGCAGGTACTTGCACGGCCCCACATTGATGTTGAGTATTGAGGATCTTAGACTTCTACCGACGCTTGCCGATGCGGTGATCAGAAGCATAGAAAGGCCGGATCAGTTTTCTTTCAAGGTCACTTGATTCGGTCATATACGCATTTTAGGATCGAGAAAGTCGCGCAGCATGTCGCCTACGAACGCGAAGGAGATGGCGATAATGAACAGCACTACTCCAGGCAACAGTGAGTACCATGGGGCAAACCTGATGAAGTTTTGTCCGTCATACACAATTCTTCCCAGATCTACGTTAGGCGGCTGTGCACCTAACCCAAGATAACCGAGCACAGCAGATAGGAGTATAACGTTGCCAATATCGGCTGTCGCGTAGGCAATCATCGGCGTAATTACGTTTGGCATAATATGCGATGCTACTATTCGCAGGCCACTCATGCCTGAGGCCCTAGCGGCGGTGACGAACTGTTGCTCCTTTACTGACAAAGTCTCCCCACGTGCGAGCCGAGTGTATATCGGCCACCAGACTACCGCTAGCGCGATTATGACGTTCACCATCCCGGGACCAAGTGCTGCCGCAAAGGCCACAGCGAGCACTAACCCTGGGAAAGCGAGGAAAATGTCTGTTACGCCCATGACGGCTTGGTGAATGACGCCGCCAAAGTAGCCTGCAATGGCACCGGTTAAGACTCCAATGAAGATTGCCAGGAGAACTACGCTAAGCGAGATGGCTGCGTCAATTGGGATTCCGTTCAGCGATTTCAGGAAGAGATTCCTCCCAAGGTCGTCCGTTCCGAAAGGATAAGCCACCGAGGGGGGTTGCAGTATGACGTTGAGATCGGTGAAGGATGGATCGTATCCTATGATCCCCGGGTAGATGGCGTAGATTGCGGAGTAGCCTAGGAACGCGACGACAACAATCAACCCCAACGGGTAGAGAAGGTTTCGTCGAATAACCTCCCTGAAGATCCTTACGTCTTCGCCGAAGACAGATAATTGTTCTTGATCTTGATGCTTGCTCAATCGTAACTTACCCTTGGATCAAGTGCCCCGTACGCCAGATCTGTAACCAAGTTTGTGACCACTACAACTAGAGTGAATAGGACAGTCACGGCCATGATTGCTGGAAAATCAAGGGCGAGCGTGGCTGTAGTTGTGTAGAGTCCTATTCCGGGCCAGAAGAACACGGTTTCAACGACTATTGCTCCCGACAACAGAAGTTGCACCGCGAACCCTATGACCGTTACCGTTGACGTGAGAGCATTCCGAAGAACATACTTGTAAGTTACTGTCCGGCTTGGTAACCCTTTGGCCTTGGCGGTTCTAACAAAATCCTTGTCCATCGTCTCTAACATCGAACTCCGAGTAATCCTCGTAATTATCGCGAAAGTTAGAAAAGCCAATGTGACCGATGGTAGAATCAGATGACGTACGGAACTGACGAAGTCAGGCCAGTTGCCAGTTAGGAGACTGTCGACGGTGTACATTCCCGTAATATGCGTCGGCGCGATAAGCGTCGGGTCAAGTCGACCCGCGCTAGGTAGAAGGTTGAAGTAGTACGCGAAGATCAGCTGGAAGAGAAGAGCCAGCAGAAAGGGTGGCGACGCGATTCCGCTCGAGTAGAGTGCTTTGATGGGATAGTCAAGTTTTCTCCCGTTCCATAATGCTGAAAGAACTCCCATCGGAATTCCGATTACAACTGATAGTATCAGTGCAGTAATCGAAAGTTCGACAGTGGCAGGAAAGAAATTTCCTATTTGTTCCGTAACGGGTAGATGCGTAATTGCAGAGGTACCCCAGTCGCCCTGTAGTAGATCGAGCATGTAGTAATAGTACTGCAGGTATAACGGATCGTGAAGGTGATATTGAGCAGCAATTGCAGCTATGGTTTCTGGACTGGATTTCTCACCGGCCCAGGCTAGAACAGGATTAGCAACAACAACGTGTGAGATGATGAAAGTCAGCAGTGTCACGCCGAAGAATATCGGGATGATCAGTATGATCCGCTTCACGACGTATGTACCGATTCCCATCCGGAAGCTCCCAAGTAACAGCTAACCGCCATTGCTCCCCGTACCAAATATATGCGTATTGTGATGACTTCAATGAGTTTCGAGAGCGACGGTCTATACTAAAGGGAAAAATAGCGAGATGCCACCTAAGCGCGGAGCGAAATCGGTTTTGCAGCAGGAAATCAGCGCTGCGTCAATCATTACGGTGAGTAACCTCACAGTAAGCTATCGAACGTTTCGAGGATACTTGAAAGCGGTGGATGAGGTTGACCTTGAAATTGAAAAATCAAGTATCCATGCTCTCGTGGGGGAGAGCGGATGCGGGAAGAGCACACTAGGTCTTGCGTTATCACGGCTCCTACCAGAGAAGCGCGTCCAATACACTGGGAGAATCGTCTGCAATGGCACTGATTTACTCTCAATCAAGGAGAAAGATGTTGAAAAGTTCAGGGGCACTCAAATCGCAACCGTCTTCCAGGAACCTATGACCTCTCTCAATCCTGTCTACAGAATCGGAGAACAGATGGCTGAAGCACTAGGTGTGAAGAGTCACAGAGATTTGCTGTACAATGGCGCGACGCCGAAGCCTAGTCCAACTAACCTGATGGGAGTCAGTGATGAGAGTATTCTAATGCGCATGCGAAGAAAAGGCCTCTATCATCAATTCGCTGATGAAGTCCACGAGCTCCTCGGAAAAGTGAAGATTCCTAATCCTGAGAGAGTTGCCAACATGTACCCACATGAATTGAGTGGCGGTATGAAGCAGAGAGTCATGATCGCTATGGCTATCGCCGAGAAACCCTCGCTCCTGGTTGCTGATGAACCTACCACTGCCCTGGATGTCACCACACAATCACGAATTCTTGAACTCATTGGATCGCTCAAGAACGATTACGGCATGAGCGTTCTTCTGATCGCACATGATTTAGGCGTTGTTTCTGCAGTCGCTGACAAGATTTCCGTTATGTATGCTGGAAAGATCGTTGAAGAGGCTCCAACAAAGGAACTCTTCAACAATCCACTTCATCCCTACACGGTCGGTCTGATGGGGTCATTTCCAAAGGGCCGGAAGGATAACTCAACCCTCAAGACAATACCCGGGGTCGTTCCGCAGCTCGGTCGATACCCCTCAGGCTGTCGTTTTCATCCTAGATGCGAGAAGGCATTCGGCAGATGCCCGAACGAAATTCCTCGAATCATACAGATCTCCGATAAACACAAAGTAGCATGCTATCTGCATGGGGGCTAGAGTTAGATGTCCACCGAGGCTCCTCTAATTCAAGTTGTAGAATTGGTCAAACACTTCCCCGTTAGAGCGGGAATAAGTGCTAAGCTTCTTCACAAGAAACCGTTGTATGTTCATGCAGTTGATGGAGTCTCGTTTGACGTCAAGAGCAAGGAGACGTTTGCCGTAGTGGGCGAATCCGGGTCCGGGAAGAGCACACTTGGTCTAACAATTCTCAGGCTTACAAAGCCAACCTCAGGGGAGATTCTCTTCGAAGGTCAGTCGATCTCGTCTCTTCCTGAGAGGCAGTTGAGAAAGTTGCGCAAAGACATGCAGATCGTGTTCCAGGATCCATCCTCATCTCTGGATCCACGCAAGAGAATCATGGATTCAGTCGCTGAACCTCTTCGAGCTGGAGGAGAAAAGAAAGACCGGTCCGAAGTGAAAACGATCGTTGCCGAAGCTTTACGTGCGGTTGGGCTAAGTGAATCGCAAATGAATCAGCTGCCTCACCAGTTCAGCGGTGGACAACGCCAGAGAATAAGCATAGCACGCGCAATCATTCAAAGACCAAAGTTCATAGTGCTTGATGAGCCCACTAGTTCACTGGACGCATCAGTTCAATCGCAAATTCTGCTCCTCCTTCAACAGCTTCAATCTGAATTCAATCTATCATACTTGCTGATTACACACAACATGTCAGTCGCACGATACATGGCGGATAGGATTGGAGTAATGTACGTAGGGAAACTGGTAGAGATTGGCACGAACGCAGACATCATCGAGAAACCGCTTCATCCGTACACGCAGTTGCTCCTCTCATCTGTGCTTGAACCAAGTGCTGAGACTAAGCTTAAGCCCGGTGAAGAAGAGGGGGAGATCCCGAGTCCAGTTAAGCCTCCCGAAGGATGCAGGTTCAATACTAGATGTCCTTACGCGAAGGAGAGATGCTTCACAACTGACCCGGAGCTAAGGCAGCTAGAGAGGGGTCACTTCGTGGCATGTCACTTCGCGGAAGAAGTACAGTCATTGCGCCGGAATTCGTAGATTGAACCAGTCCAAAACCTGAACTAGTGCTGTATTATCACAAACTAGGGCGACATTAGAAAACTACCGTAAGGGTCTCGCTTGTCTGAACGCCGGGGACTGCTCGAATTTCGTCAGCTACTAGAGATGTGAGTTTTTCCGTGTTTTCGGCTTCTACTAGCGCTACGAGGTCGCATCGTCCTAGGACGCCGTAGACCTCTTTGACGCCTGGGATCTTCTTGATCCGGCTTTTGGTTTCCTTGGACCACTTTAGGCTCTCGCCCGTTCCTCCCAGCATCGTCAGCAACACTATCGCGCTAATCACTCTCAGGTCCCTAAACTCGCCATGAGTATAGATTGAATTAAGCACTTTCGGCTGAAAACCATTTTTCATCCAGGATCGCCGCAGGTTATAGAAAATTAGTTAGTCCGCGGATTATCTTGAAAACAGTTTACTGGTTGGTGGGTTTCGGAATGACTATAATCGGTTCGCGATCTGATGCCCTCATGTATTCGTATTGGAAACCTGGCCTCGTTGATGCTCCGCCCACGTTGAAATCTGCGTCGATGCAGATTACTGCTGCTAGATGATCGAATTTCTCAATTGATTGCATCTGGAGAAGAGCTGCCTCGCATGCCTCGGTCGGCGTTTTTCCTTCCTCTACCAGCTCACAGACTTTTTTCGTCAAACAATGTCGCATGGCTGTTTCGCCGACACCGGTAGCTGTAGCCGCCGCTTTGCCAGTAGCATACGTTCCTGCTCCAATTACAGATGAGTCGGCTACTCGACCTGGAAAGCGGAGTGGCCAACCGCTTGTTGAAGTGCCCGCGGCAGTATGTCGGGTTCGGTCAGTAACTAGTACGCCTACTGTACCGTGCGATGTGCTAATTCGAGATCTCAAAGCTTCTGTAAGTTGAAGCACTGTAGAATATCCATAATCTTTCGTTGTGATTTCCAGGTAACTCTGTTGAGCTATTTCGCCGGTCTTGGCATCGAAGATTGCGTCACGCATTTTCTTCCATTTTGTCAGTGAGCTAGCGGTAAGGGGGTTATATTCCGCGAATCCGCATTGACGTGCAAATTCGGTAGCCCCCTGGCCGGCAAGCATCACGTGAGGCGTTACTTCCATTACTTTTCGTGCGACGGATATCGGATTCTTCGTCATAGTTAGGCAGGTTACAGCTCCCGCCCTCATGGTGGAGCCGTCCATGATGCTTGCGTCAAGTTCGAGTAGTCCCTGAACGTTTGGTATTCCGCCTGTACCAACGCTCTCACATGTGGGGTCATCTTCCACGACGCGTATCGCACCCTCTACGGCATCAATTGCAGTTGAGCCATTAGCGAGAATCTCTCGACCTTTTAGAACCGCTTGGACTCCCCATGGCCAGTCTGACGCTACAATGAAATCGGACATCTAACCCACGTCCAGCGGGCGAGTAGTCCTTACGGCCTTTTTTACCCTTCTTCGATCAGCAAGCTCACGGACAGAGGCCCCTCGCGTGAAATCTTAGTGAGCCTCATCAAACCGTGTCAAAGACCTGTCCGAACCAGCGTAGTTCAACATGCTTATCACCCAATTTCTACCTACTAATGCGAACAGTTACCTCAGGTGATAACAAACGAATTCAGTAAGGCCTCGAGCCAGGGACATTGGACTAAGACCTGGAATAATGGCACCCGGCCCACTCAATGCAATTACTGATGTTCCATGTGTAGCAGTCGGCCATGAGACCATTATCCGTGGCGATAGCATAAGAACCGGAGTGACCGCTATTCTACCTCATCAGGGAAACCTATTCGCGGAGAAAGTCCCCGCAGCGATTTTCGTCGGCAATGGCTTCGGAAAACTTGTAGGACTAAGTCAGGTCAACGAGCTTGGAGAGATTGAAACTCCAATCTTGTTGACAAATACGCTTGCTGTTGGCCGTGCGGCTGACGCGCTAGTAGATTACATGCTAACGCTACCTGGAAACGAGAAAGTATTATCGGTTAACCCAATTGTAGGGGAGACAAATGACGGATTTTTAAACGATATCCGGACGAAATCCGTGGGGAGTGAGCATATTGCAGCATCGATGCACTCCGCCAGCACGGGACCAGTGGAAGAGGGATCGATTGGTGCAGGTACCGGTACTGTTGCGTTCGGGTTCAAAGGAGGAATTGGCACTTCATCACGTCGACTATCTCAAGACGTTGGGGGGAATACAGTGGGTGTTCTTGTACAAACGAACTTCGATGGATCGCTAGTCATTAGTGGAGCTCCTGTAGGAAAGGAGATTGGCAGGCCTCTTGATAAGAAGGAGCTTGCTGATCGTGGTTCCGTAGTAGTTGTCATAGGCACCGACGCTGCCCTCAATTCGAGAAACCTGCGACGATTGGCGAGCAGAGCGATGCTCGGGTTAGCGCGAACTGGATTCATATCAGCGAACGGGAGCGGGGATTATTCGATAATCTTCAGTACAAACGAACGCAGCCGTGTTACAGCCTTATCGGCGGTGAAGAGTAACGTTGAGCTAAGGAATGAAGCTATGACTCCGCTATTCCAGGC
>DATKOK010000064.1:0-47653 GCA_035524675.1 Candidatus Methylomirabilota bacterium
TGCGACTACTATCTTGTTAATGTCCGTTGTACCGTCGCCTATCATTGCGCCTCGAACCTCTCTGAGCCGATATTCATCCATGCATTCCGTAGTATAGCCTATTGCTCCTCGATTCTGCAGGCAATCGTTGACGATCTCAAAGGCTAGCGCGGGTACGTACCATTTTATCATAGCCGATTCTTTCGTAATCCTTTCTCCTTTGTCCTTAAGCCAGAGAGTTCTGTAGCAAAGGAGCTTAGCGGCTTGTAGCTTCGTGTATCCCTCCACGATTCTAGATTGGACAGATTCGAATTTGGCAATTGGGTGTCCGAATGCTTTTCTTTGCTTCGAGTACTCTATGGTTTCATCAAGGGCAGCTTCAGCTATGCCAACACACCAGGCCGCGATGAGTGAACGCATCAGGTCGAATGTTTCCATGACATAGTAGAAACCGTGATTCTCCTTGCCCATCAGGTTCGATGCTGGTATCGTGACGTCCTTGAGGACAAGTCCGCCGAACGAGAATAGCCTCCAGCCGAGAGAGTCAAAGTCGTACTTCTCCAATCCATCCCTGTTGGTTTCAACGAAGAACATGCTGACTCCTTTTGAGCCCAGTTCTGATCCGGTCCTTGCTAGCAGACAGTAAGCGGAGCATTCTCGTACTCCTGTGATGCATTGCTTCTCGCCGTTAAGCACGTATTCTTCACCTTGTCTCGCGGCGCGTGTTGTTATCGCTGCAGCGTCAGATCCAGTTGATGGCTCTGTGTTCGCGATTCCGAGCATTCTTTCGCCCTTTGATAGCAGCGGAAGCCATTCCGATTTGAGATGGTCAGGTCCGTGGAGCGCCAGGATTTCCCCCATGATGTCACTTAGCGGGATCTGCCATCCTGCGCGTCCCATCTCTTCAGCAAGGATTCCAGTCGTAATCGCATCAGCCTCCTGTCCTCCGTACTGTCGAGGGAACCGTATTCCGAGCAGACCGTTTTGCCCCATGCGTTTGTACAGGTCCCACGGGAACTCGCGTTTTCTTTCAAACTCTCTAACCGTTGGTGTAATCTCCTTGCGAGCGAATTCTCTTACGGTTCGACGAAACAGTACCTGTTCTGATGTGTAGTCAAAATCTAGTGCCAATTTCACATCTAACGAGTTACATGAAATGAATCTGTCTTTAAGGTTGACTTGACAACCAACGAATGAGTTGTTGAAATTCAACTCCACTGCGAGAAGTCGGCTGCACTTCTAGCGATTAATCTCTGAGTGAATCTCTTTCGAGTTTGAGCGATTCGTTATCAAGCCGTCGAGTTGCAGGCTAAATTTATAACCCGTGAAATGTGACTGGGCGTCCTCCTGTGTGGTCCAAATATGGACGAACTAGAGGAGATACGAGCAAGGAAGACAGAGGAATTAGTGAATAGAATGTCAACGCCTAAGATTGATAAGCCAATAGTAGTCAGCGATCGCAACTTCGATCAAACTGTAAGGAACTACCCACTGGTTGTAGTCGACTGTTGGGCCGCATGGTGCGCTCCATGTCGCGCAATTGCTCCAATAGTCGATCAACTGGCAAGAGACTACACTGGAAAAGTGGTCTTTGGTAAACTGAACGTAGATGAGAATCCGGAGACTGCGCAGCGCTTTGGAATAATGGCCATACCGACACTATTAGTAATGAAAGACTCCAAGGAAGTTGACAGAGTAGTCGGTATACTCCCCAAGAATCAACTGGAAGAAAAGATCAGCAGCTACGCCTGATCAACCCCCACTTATATGCGTCCACTGGCCTAGTGGTGACGCTAACCGTAAGGGGATGCTGAAGGCTGTCAGTGTACGAGTTCGAAGGGCGCATCCCAAAAATCGCGGAAACAGCCTACGTTGACGAAGATGCCAAGATTGTGGGCGATGTCACGATCGGCGCGCAATGTTACATCGGTCCAGGTGCAAGAATCCGCGGCGATTACGGAACAATAACAATCGGGAACCAGACCAGCGTACAGGAGAATTGCGTATTACACGCTCGAATTAACGAGAAGTGTGAAGTTGGAAGTTTCGTTCAGATAGGCCACGGAGCCATCCTACATAACTGTACCGTGAAAGATTACGCGGTAATCGGCGTTGGGGCAATTGTAACCGACTACGCCACGATAGGCACTTGGAGTATTATTGGGGAAGGTGCAGTAGTAGCCACCAGTCAAACAATTCCTGACGGCAAAGTTGCAGTGGGAGTTCCTGCTAAAGTAATCCGTGACGTACTTGAGAGCGATAGGAAGCTGTGGAGCAAATACAAGGACACATATGCAGACCTCGCCTTAAGATACCCCAAAGGGTTGAAGAAGATCAGATGAATCAGATTACACAACCCAATGATGAACATTGGAAGAAATAATCACAGTACTCGACTTCGGAGGACAATACTCACATCTCATAACGCGTCGAATTCGGGAATGCGAAGTCTATTCAGAATTACTTCCCTACTCGACTCTTCCAGAGAACCTCACACGGCTCAATTCAAAAGGTATCATCCTGTCAGGCGGCCCTGCGAGCGTCTATGATAACAACGCCCCGAAATGTGACCCTCGCATCTTCGAACTAGGGCTCCCTGTGCTTGGGATCTGTTACGGTCTACAGTTAATGGTAGACATGCTTGGCGGTCATGTAAAGTCGACTAGTCGATCAGAGTACGGGAAGACCTCGCTGAGAGTTAAGGACAATTCAGATCTATTCCGTGGCGTCTCACCTGAAATTGTAACCTGGATGAGCCACGGAGATTACGCCGAGAAATTACCTAAAGGATTCGAAATCATCGGGACCTCAGTGAACTGTAACTCTGCCGCAATAAGGAACTCAACTTCACGTTGCTATGGCGTACAATTTCATCCAGAAGTCGCGCACACTAATCAAGGAACTCAAATCATTAAGAATTTTGTCCAGGGCATTTGTGGCTGTTCACAATCTTGGACTGCAAAATCGATCATTGATACAGCAGTTGAGCAAATTCGCTCAGCCGTTGGAGATCAACGGGTCCTTGCCGCAGTGAGCGGTGGAATCGATTCGACAACGACGGCCGTATTGGTGCAAAGGGCAATGAAGGATAAGCTAACGTGCATTTTCGTGAATCACGGTCTCCTTCGGAAAAACGAGGAAAGCCTCGTTCTCCAATCGCTAAACGAGTTGGGACTGAACGTACAGTACATAGAAGCGTCAGAACAGTTCCTCCAGAAACTGAGAGGGATCAAGGATTCGGAACAGAAAAGGAAAGTCATCGGAGAGGAATTCATCAAAGTCTTCGACGAAGCAAGTCGAAAGCTAGGAGTATTCGAGTGGCTAGCTCAAGGGACCCTGTATCCTGATGTCATAGAAAGCGCGGGCACGGGGAGCGTTGCGTCGCGAATCAAGACACACCATAACGTAGGAGGAATACCTCAATGGTCAAAATTCAAAATCATCGAACCCCTCAAGCTCCTTTACAAGGACGAAGTGCGAAAAATCGCTGCAGAGCTTGGAATACCTGAAGTCCTAGTGAAATCGCATCCGTTCCCTGGGCCTGGTTTGGCTGTCAGAATCATTGGTGAGGTCAACGAAGACAAGCTTAGAATATGCAAAGACGCAAGCGCCATCGTAGAAGAGACGCTCAAACGTCACGGACTCTACGCTAACGTATGGCAGGCGTTCGCTGTCGTCGGCGACGACCTTGCGGTCGGAGTCCTAGGCGACCAAAGAAAACTGGGCCACATGGTCACGATTCGAATCGTAAAATCCGTGGATGGAATGACTGCTGACTGGGCGAGGATTCCCGAAGACGTCCTCGAGGAGATGAGCAGTCAGATTACCGGAGAAGTTACTGGAGTAACGTGGGTAGGTTACACTATAACCTCTAAGCCGCCCTCGACGATCGAGCCGTGCTAATGGTTAGGTTTGAACGAGTGGCCGCAACCACAGGTCTCTGTTGCGTTGGGATTGTTGACTTTGAAGCCTTCTCCCATCACTGACTCTTCGTAGTCTATTTCCGACCCGTCAAGGTACTTTGCGCTTTCCTGATCGACAAGCACCTTCACGCCGTGGCTCTCAATCACGTTGTCATCATCATTCTTCTTATCAAACGCTAAACCGTACTGAAATCCGCTGCATCCTCCGCCGGAAACGTATAAGCGCAGACCGGCATCCGACTTGCCTTGCTTTTCCATAGCGACCTTGACCTTCTCGGCTGCTTTTTCAGTGATCGAAATTCGTACTGCGTTTGGTGATTGTAGCAACATCGACACCGTCATTTTGTATAACATATGGACTATTTAAGCTTGGGATAGACGAAACTGAAATCCATATCCACTATCTTAACGATAAGCAAGGTATTCGCATCCACGAAAGCAGGATGAGCACTAATTGACTGAGAAGACTGGGTTTGTTTACGCGGACGCCTTCCAAGGCTACAATTTTGGTCCGACCCATCCGCTTAGGCCGATCAGGTTGAAATTAACATTCGAACTGATGAAGTCAATAGGCTTGCTAGCTTCGCCGGCTATCGAGGTTCATGAGCCTAGACAAGCAACAAGAGACGAACTACTGCTCTTCCATGACGATTCCTACTTGGACCTGGTCGAACGAATGAGCCAGTCCGGGTCCGGATTCTTGGATATGGGGGATACTCCTGCTTTCAAAGGATGCTACGACGCATCAGCACTTGCAGTCGGGGCCTCTCTAACGGCGGTCGATCTGGTCATGTCACGTAAGACTGACCACGCGATGAACATTGCAGGAGGGCTACATCATGCACACCCTTCGCGTGCATCAGGATTTTGCATCTTCAACGATCCAGCGGTATCGATCGCGTATCTGAAACACAAGTACGCGGTCGATAGGATACTGTACTTGGACATTGACGCACACCACGGCGACGGCGTAATGTACGGATTCTACTCAGACGAAGGCTTGTTGGACGTTGATTTCCATGAAGATGGACATCATCTGTTTCCAGGCACCGGCTTCACGAATGAGGTGGGCGAAGGTCGTGGGGCCGGCTTCAAGATCAACGTGCCCCTCTCGCCGTTCACCGGTGACGAACCGTACTTGAGGCTATTCAAGCAAATTGTGCCACCCGCCGTGCGGAAATATATGCCCAAGATATTGCTAGTTCAGTGCGGTGCCGATTCGCACGCGAACGACCTCTTGGCACACCTGCAGCTCACGACCAGAACGTATTGTGAGGTGGCAGCAATTTGCCACGATCTAGCCCATGAGGTCGCCGAAGGTCGGCTAGTGATCTTTGGAGGAGGCGGATATAATCCATCGAACGTTGCAAGAGCTTGGACACTGATAGCTGCGACCCTGACTGATTTTGACCCTCCGGAGAACATATCCAAGAAATGGAGGGAACTGTACGAGGCTGTGATTGGCGAAGAGGCTCCAGTCAAGATCAGCAGTATAGGTGAAGGCAGGAATGCGGCGGATGACGTTTCCATGACCTATGGCCAGAACGTCCTGAACGATCTCAAGAAACGAGTCTCCCTGTTAGCCTAACCTCGGCTGCATCACGCAATGGCTTCCTGAGGTTTGAAGACGCCCGTAATCAGATCCTTCTGAACCCGCAGGTAATCTTCGGGAGTGCCCACGTCCGCCCAGTACCCTTCGTGCCTGTAGCCGAAGATAGAACCATCTCGCACGAGCTTCGGAAAGACGTCCAATTCTAGAGATGTCCGACGGCCTTTGGGTATCTTGCTTAACGTGGATGGAGATATGACGTAAACGCCAGCGTTAACCCAAGTCTCTCCAGCTCCCTGCTTTCGCGGCTTCTCGACGAAATCTACAACCCTGCCCTGATTATCGAGTTCCACCGCTCCGAATCTCGCTGGAGTTCTCGACTTCGCAACGACAACTGTTGCGCTGGCATTCGCTTTCTTGTGCGCGTAAATTAACCTGTCAAGGTCCAACTCTGAGAAGATAACGTCTCCAAGCAACGTGAGAAAGTCAGATGTAACCCTTGACTCCGCATTCTTTATCGCGCCTCCCGTGTCAAGCGGTTCCTTCTCGAAACTATACCGCAACCTAACACCGAGTTTGTGTTCGTCAAAATACCGCACTATTTGCTCCTGCAGAAAACCAATCGCAAGAATAATCCTGTCAAATTCAAACCTCTTCAGATATTGAACCTGATATTCCAACAACGCTTGGTAGCCAATCGGCAACAGCGGTTTGGGAGTCGAGAACGGTGAGGGCCTAATCCGGGTCTCAAGGCCACCGCAGAGTATGATCGCGGTCCGTTCAGGCCTGAACTGTTCAACTCCAAGCTTCAGCAGAAATTCAGCAGTCTCCGACCTATTCCTGAATCGGCTGCCGTCAACAAGCACGTCCACCTTTCGCATTAGCGAGGGATCCAGCGTCATACTGTAACGGCGTTTCATGGCTGCAAAGTAATACTGAGCATGCTTTAATTGTATTACCATGAATATGGTTTTCATATGTCAAAATTGTCAGTTGTCTGTCCTGCCTGTGGATGCTGCGAGATGGAGTACGTCGTGGGGTTCGAGCAGTATGCCCGCATAAAGTGTACGAACTGCCCGAACCTATGGTGGGACTGTAGTTAGGGATTATGTGACCTGAGTCTGTCACTTCTTTTCGTTGGACTGTTTTCTCGCCGCGTCGAGGACTACTCTGTGCTCGATTTGAGCTACCGAGCGCCTTGTATGAACGATTACGTCCGGGTTTACTGAGATGCTGTCGATGCCAGCTTCTACAAGGAACTTGGCAAATTCAGGGTAGACGCTGGGAGCTTGACCGCAAATGCTGACCGTCTTACCATACTTGTGGGCTGTCTCAATCAGGCTCTGGATCGCGCGCTTAACCGCCAGGTTACGTTCGTCGAATAATGGTGCTAGGACTTCGTTGTCTCTATCTGCGCCAAGAATCAGCATTGTAAGGTCGTTGCTTCCAATCGAGAAGCCGTCTGCTCCGGCTTTGCAGAATTCGTCTGCGAGAATTACGTTGCTTGGGATTTCGGCCATGACCCAGAGTTTGAAGTCTTCCGTTTGGATTAAGCCTTCTTGGCGGAGGAGTTCGCGAATCTTGACGAACTCGTCGACGGTTCTGTTGAATGGTATCATGCACCAGAGGTTTCTCATGCCCATCTCGTTTCTAACTCGTTTGACCGCGGCAATTTCAAGCTTGAAAGCTGGTTCGAACCTGGGGTCTGTATATCGGCTAGCTCCTCTCCATCCGATTAGCGGGTTCGCCTCGTTGATGCCGCCTTCGTACTTTTCGCCGCCTTCGAGTTTTGCATACTCGTTTGTCTTGAAATCGCTGAATCGAAGGACTACGGGTCGTGGGTAAAATGCTCTGCAGATAGTTTCAAGTCCTGCTGCGAGCTTGCCTACGAATTCTTCGGGGTGTCCGCTTTCGATTAGCATCATGGGATGTTTCTTGACGTGGTCGCTGACAATGAACTCCATTCGCAGTAGCCCTACGCCGTCTACGGGCATCTGAGCGATCCGGTCGGCGAGCTCTGGTTCACCAAGGTTCACGAGTATTTTTGTTCCGGTGACGGTCGGGTCAACGAATCCGGCTAATCCGTCGCCGGCAACTCGTTGTTCTTGCTTTGGTGGCTCGAGTATTATTCCCTCGTAGACCATCCCCATCTTCGCGTCTACAGTAACCTCCCTTCCGGTCTCGAGGACCTTTGTGCCCACTTTGGTGCCGGTGATGCATGGGATGCCCATCTCGCGGCTGACGATAGCAGCATGACAAGTCATTCCTCCTGCGTCAGTCACGATTGCCTTAGCCTTCTTCATCGTGGGAACCCAGTCAGGAGTCGTCATTTCAGTCACCAAGATCTCACCATCCTTGAATTCGCTGACATTCTCTACTGAGAGGATGACGTGAACTCTTCCAGCTCCTACTCCGGGAGCTGACGGTAAGCCTTTGAGGATTATTTTCCTCTCGGTGACAATCGGGGCTTTACTTTCGATCGGGCTCTTCTTTAAGGACCATACCGTCTCGGGTCTTGCTTGTAGAATAAGCAGTTTGCCGGTTTGTTTGTCAAGTCCCCATTCGATGTCCATTACTCGACCGTAGTGCTGTTCAATCGTCAACGCGTAGCGTGCTAGTTCGATGATCTGATCATCAGTGATCACCTGTCGGTCCTTGAGTTCTACAGGGACCTTCTTCTCTTCTGTTCCGCCTCCTGGCTTTTGAGCAAGCATGATGGTCTTCGTTGGAATCGTCTTCTTAGTGATCTTCAGGGTTCCTTTGTCAACGTAGTAATCGTCAGGAGTAACGCTTCCCTTGACAACGTACTCTCCAAGCCCATAGGATGCTTCGACCAAGATTACCGAGTCATCTCCGTTCGTCGGATCCATGGTGAACATTACTCCGCTCGATTCAGAGTAACACATCATTTGAACAACTGCTGAAAGGGCGACGTCCATGTGTTTGAATCCCTTCTGTACTCGGTAGAAGATTGCTCGGTCAGTAAACAGGCTCGCGTAGCACTCCTTGACGCTCGAGATCACGTTCTCAGCCCCGGATACGTTCAGGTACGTCTCTTGTTGGCCAGCAAAACTGGCATCTGGAAGGTCCTCAGCAGTGGCGGAGCTGCGGATGGCGACGAACGGATTCTTCAGCTTCTCACGTGCGCCCAGTTCTTGGTACGCCTGGGTAATCTCTTTCTCCAGATCCTTCGGTACTTTTGATGAAGTTATCAGTCCCCTAATCTGCGCGCCTACTTTCTGCAATACGACTGTGTCGTTTGCGTCAGTCAACGGCTTAAGCGCGTCAGCTATCTTGTTCTCAATCGCATTCTCGCGGATGAACAATCGGTATGCATCGGCGGTTAACGCGAATCCGTAAGGAACAGGAACCTTGGTCTTAGATGTCATCTCACCGAGGCTTGCTGATTTGCCGCCCACTAGCGGTACGTCTTCTTTTGCAATTTCGTTGAACCAGAGTAACAGTTTTGCAGTCACTATTCTTTCACCTGATCGTATGTTTGCCTCGCACCCAGTTCGGGTAATATCTAGCTACTATAGTTACCAACTTTGATAATCTGGAACCTGCTGCGATGACCAAGCGTGAATAGAAGAATCATAAACTCAGATCGGTAGGAACGATCTTGGAGATAAGCAATAGAGGACTTCTGTCTCCTAATGATCATCAAATTGACATCCAGTGGGGTTCTAATCGAGATTTATCTAGCAGAAGATTACAGAGCTTGAGTTCGCAAATCTGCAAAGGCTCACGATGAGGCTAAGATGATGTACGTTTACGTCTTCGAGGAAGGGAGTACGAAACTCCGGAATCTCCTTGGCGGCAAAGGCGCCGATTTGGCAGAGATGACCTCGCTTGGATTACCGGTGCCACCTGGACTAACCGTGACGACAGAGGCCTGCAATTATTACAGCTCACACAATTCCGCTTTCCCACCAGGCCTCGAGCAGGAGATTACAAACAAGCTTCGACTAGTTGAATCAAGAGTGGAGAAAATCTTTGGTGACAGTGAAAATCCTCTCCTAGTATCCGTCCGGTCCGGCGCCCCCATCTCAATGCCAGGCATGATGGATACAGTTCTGAATCTCGGGCTGAACGACACAACTGTCAAGGGACTAATTCGTCAGACTGGCGACGAAAGATTTGCCTACGACGCATACAGACGCTTCATCCAGATGTTCGGTAAAGTTGTCATGGGCGTAAGAGGCGACGAGTTCGAATCGATAATCAAGCGCCATAAAGAATCTCTGAAGGTGGAGTCTGACGTCCAGCTCGACTCGAAGACGCTCCGGACAATCGCAGATGAATTCAAGTCGCTGATCCTGGAGAGGACAGGTAAGAATTTTCCCGATGAGCCGCAGACTCAACTGCGAATGGCCGTCGCGGCAGTTTTTCAATCATGGAATGGCCAACGGGCTATCGTCTACCGACAGGCAAACAAGATATCCGAAACACTGGGAACGGCAGTCAACATTCAGTCAATGGTATTCGGCAACATGGGAGGAGACTCAGCGACTGGCGTCTGTTTCACCCGCAACCCTTCCACTGGGGAAGATGTATTCTTCGGAGAATACCTCATCAACGCACAGGGAGAAGATGTAGTTGCCGGGATTCGGACACCAAAACCGATAGCAGAACTGCGAAAGGATTTGCCCGACACATTCCAAGAGTTGTCACAAGTATGCCAACTCCTAGAAGAGCACTTCCGAGACATGCAGGATATTGAATTTACAATTGAAAAGAAGAAGCTGTATCTTCTCCAGACCAGGTCTGGTAAACGATCAGCCACCGCCGCCATCAAGATTGCGGTGGACATGGTATCAGAGAAACTTCTAACGAAAGATCAATCTCTCCTCCGAATTTCACCTTCACAAGTTGAACAACTCGTCCACCGCCAGGTAGACCCGAACAGCCGAGTAAAACCGGTTGCAACCGGACTTCCCGCATCGCCAGGAGCCGCTACAGGAAAAGTGATCTTCGACACGGATGAGGCGCATCGTTTGGGAAACGCGGGTGAAAGCGTCATACTCGTAAGAGAAGAGACAGCGCCCGAAGATATTCACGGAATGATAGCCGCTAAAGGCGTGTTAACAAGCAGGGGCGGAATGACCTCCCACGCTGCAGTCGTTGCTAGAGGGATGGGAAAGCCTGCTGTCGTGGGATGCGAACAGATTAAGATAGAGCCTCAATCGCACACGTTCAGCACCCGCAAAGTGACAGTAAAAGAGAACGATGTCATTACGATCGACGGAACCACAGGTAACGTCCTGTTAGGATACGTGCCCACGATTGAACCGAAGCTGAGTCAGGAAGCTGAGAAGCTGCTGGGCTGGGCTGACGAACTCCGGAAGCTTGGGGTACGAGCCAACGCCGACACACCCGAAGGCGCCACCAAAGGTCGCGGATTCGGAGCGGACGGAATCGGACTATGCAGAACTGAGAGAATGTTCAACGCGCAAGATCGGCTACCGATCGTCCAGCAGATGATCCTCTCAGACAACGATTCGGACAGAGCCAACTCACTCGAAAAGCTCAAGCCACTGCAAAAGAACGATTTCAAAGAAATCTTCAGAAACATGCATGATTTACCCGTTACAATACGCCTGTTGGATCTGCCTCTTCACGAATTTCTCCCAAAGTATGAAGAGCTCGTCCGCGACGTCGCCGAACTCAGAGTCAAAGAGTCAAATGAGATGCTCGGATCGAAAGAACGAGTCCTACGAAAAGTGATCACCTTAGCTGAACACAACCCAATGCTCGGCCACAGAGGCTGCAGATTGGCAATTAGTCACCCGGAGATCTATGAGATGCAGACTCGAGCAATCTTCGAGGCCGCCGCGGAACTCCTGAAAGAAGGAGTGAAAGTTCGCGTTGAAATAATGCTCCCCCTCGTCGGAGAAGCTAACGAGATCAAGTTTCTGAGAGAAAGAGTTGCATCAGTAGCCGACGAAGTTCTCACGATGATGGGGGCGAAAGTGGAGTACAAGATAGGAACCATGATAGAAGTGCCAAGGGCAGCCCTCACTGCTGACGAGATAGCGAGATACGCTGACTTCTTCTCGTTCGGCACCAACGACCTAACACAGGCCACTTTTGCATTCAGCAGAGACGATGCAGAAGCGAAGTTCTTCAAAGACTACTTTGACAAGAAGATTCTTGCTTCCAACCCGTTCGAAACGCTTGACCGAAGAGGCGTCGGTAAGCTGATGCGATTCGCCGCCGAAGCAGGAAGGAAAGTTAACCCGTACCTCAAAGTGGGAATATGCGGAGAACATGGAGGAGAACCCAGCTCCGTTGAATTCTGTCACGAAATCGGCCTCGACTACGTAAGCTGCTCTCCCTACCGCGTCCCAATTGCTCGACTGGTGGCAGCTCAAGCAGTCGCACGCGGCAGAGCAACCCAGACAGCAGAGAATGAGTAACTGCTCAACTGATCCCAATGCTCTCTGAGACTAGACCGGTCATCCGAGGCATCCGAGGATGCATCGCTTCTAGCCACTACCTCGCCACTGAAGCAGGTTTCCAGATCCTGACGAACGGCGGCAACGCCATCGACGCCATCGTCGCTGCAGGATTCGCGTTGCACGTAGTCGAACCCCACATGAACAGCATAGGCGGAGAATGCCCCATCCTAGTCCATTCAGCGAGAGAGAAGAGAACCTACGCAATCTCAGGCCAAGGAACCGCCCCAGCAAAGGCAACATTGGAGTATTTCGAAAAGAACAACATCAAACTCATACCGGGAGACGGTTTTCTCCCCGCTACAGTGCCATCATCCTTCGACGCCTGGATCACGTGCCTCAGCAGATTCGGAACAAAATCCCTCAAGGAAGTCATGACCCCCGCGTTCCGTTACGCTCAAGAAGGAATAGTCGTCAACCGTCAACTCCACGAAAAAATCCAACAACACGCACAGAGGTTCTCATCCGAGTGGCCTTCAACAGCAAAAATCTTCCTCCCTGACGGAAAAGTACCCCTGGTAGGGCAGGTCATTAAGCAACCAGACCTGGCCAAAACCTTGCGCGCCCTAGCTGAAGCAGACACCGTCGCGGCAGCAAGAGAGTACTTCTACTCGGGGCCAATTGCGCAAGAAATCGTAGAGTTCACAGCAAGCCACGCGGTCCGAGATGCGACCGGAAGAACCCACAAGGGATTACTAGCCCTTCAGGACTTCGCAGAGTACCGCACCAAGATAGAGGAAACAGTAACCATTGATTGGAAGAACCTTACCGTTCACAAGTGCGGGGCATGGAGCCAAGCACCAGTCTTCCTACAACAACTAAGACTGCTCGAAGGGTTCGATCTAACTAAGCTCGGTCACAACTCAGTGGACTATATTCATCTGTTAACAGAGGCCGCTAAACTCGCGTTCGCTGACAGAGAAGCGTTCTACGGCGACCCACTCTTCTCTGAGATCCCACTCGACCGCCTACTCTCCCGTAGCTACGCGCATGACAGGAGAAAGCTAATCGACCTACGGAGAGCTTCTATGAAACTGCGACCTGGAGAAGGAGTCGTCAGGCTCGAAACCGGAGGCACAGAAGGAAAACCCGGCGATACCTCTCACGTTGACGCATGCGATTCTGAAGGGAACATGGTCAGCGCCACGCCAAGCGGCGGATGGATATACAGTTCTCCAGTGATTGAGGGGCTAGGGTTTGCTCTAGGGGCAAGAGGTGAAATGTTCAGCCTCCAGAAAGGACACCCGAACTGCATCGCACCCGGTAAACGCCCCAGAACAACCCTCACCCCAACGCTGGTGACCTCCAAACAACTGCCCGTACTAGCCTTCGGGACGCCTGGCGGTGACCAGCAAGACCAGTGGACCCTACAATTCTTCCTCAATTTCAGCGAGTTTGAGATGAACCTCCAACAGGCTATTGACGCGCCGACCTTCCACACCACGCACTTCCCAAGCTCCTTCTACCCTAGGCGAGCTCATCCGGGTGAACTGCACTTAGAGGATCGAATTCGTAAGCGAGTGCTTAGTGGTCTCAAACGACGGGGACACAAAGTGGTTGTTGAAGAAGGATGGTCGAACGGGAAGGTCACTGCCGTCTCATTCGATCAAGCAACTCGAGTCATCAGTGCGGCTGCGTCCTCGCGAATGCAGTCTGCTTATGCCTTGGGGTACTAGCCTCTCAAGCTGACAGAGCCAACTGACCTTTCGAATAGAGCGATTCGTCTTCACGTCATTATTAGGTATGTCCCGACGCAAATTAGCACAATTGCAACGAGCTTCATAGCTACAGTTCTTCCGTCGATCTCTTCTTCCAGAACCTTGGGAAGATATTTCGTAATCAGGATTGCGAACAGAAGCGTGAACAGAGGAGAGATCAGGGCTGTAGTTGAAACAAGCGTGATTGGACCGAGCGAGGCGGCGTAGAAGTAGAATATTAACGCAATACTCCACATGCTAGACCCTAGCACGAGCAACAGAGCGAATTTTCTTTCGAGTCTTTCAATCTCCGAAATGAATTTTCTTCTTACCGAAGACAGAGCGAGACTTGGAAAGACGACAAAGAATCTTCCGAGCATGAACATCATTAGAAATGGCCAGAACGAAATGTGGTCGAGGCTGATTTTGGAAAGTATCTGATCTAAACTGTAACAGAAATTTGTCGCGATTAGTACAATCACAAGGGACAGCGGAACTATCTTTCTCACATGATTTCTCTTGTACGAGATGAGTATTGTCCCGAGGATCATCAGAATTATTCCGAGGTAGGAGCCGGCTGGGAAGATCTCGTTGACAAGGAACACCGCAAGGACTGCGACAAAGGCTGGGTAGAGCGATGTTAACGCCGCAACTCGTGATGCCTCTTCCGCTCGGATTGAAACGACGTATAGGAAGTATCCTCCAGCACTAATTAAACCGGCTACGAAGGCGAATGCGTAGGGCAATGAGAGTACTGTCCTCTGGAAAGCGAATACCCAGATGGAAAAGACCAGTGCAGGCGGGGCAAAAGTGATGAAGTACGAAAATGAACTGAAACGATTTTCAAGCATCAGCTTATCGACGATGGTCGTGAAGCCAAAAAAGACTACGGAGGTCAGTGCGTACAAGAACCAGATTTCCAACATCAGACCAACTGAATCTTATCAACCATGAAGTCGAACCACAGTCAGAATATCCTGTATTAGCGTTATCCGTTCGTTCTCACTTGCTATCTCCATGCTCGTTGATTTCTTTTGTATCCACAAGCCAAGATTAACCAGATTAGAACTTGCCTTAGATTCAAAATGACACGAGTTCGTCTGTGGTGGGCCGGGAGAGATTTGAACTCTCGACCACCTGCATCGACCGTAAGCATAACGTGTGTCAGGCAGGTATCCTAACCAGACTAGACGACCGGCCCTGATATTCGCGCTCATTGCTGGTACAAGGAAATAAAGACTGCGAAGTCCCCAAGATGCACAAACAATAGGAAGGTCTTTGAACACGTTTTCTGATGAGATTCGATCTGTCGAAATTGAAAGCGGTCTACAGTCGGATAATGAAGTTCGATAAGCGGGTTCGCTTCGCTGCACTCGTGGATAGTGAAGGACGAATCCTCGACGGTGGTATGAGGGAGGGCGTTCAACCTATTGAACCGCTCGAGAAGACTCCGCATCTTATAGCGAGATTAATCTCCGTCCGGAAGGTCGAGGCGTTGACAGAGTTTTTGGGCAAGCAGGAATATTCTATTCTTGTCCACGATGAGCTACTCGCAGTTATCTTTCGGTCGAAGAGAAAGTTTGTGCTAGTAACCGCCGACAGAAAGCTACCACTGAACAAAGTGTTAGGGCTTCGAAAATTAGCAATGGTTTGGGAGCAAGACTAAACTAACCGCGGCGGGCTTCTTATCGTTTCTCAAAGATTGATTTCAGATAGATTTTCGGAAGCTCCCAGAGCATTACTCGTTTGCTGTGGCGCATGGAGTCGTACATGAAACAGATATGTGTGCAGAAGCATTTGTCGACAGCGACGCGTTGGACCTCAGTCTTGCGAGCGGTTGAACTCCAGAACTCTTGAAAGTTCATGTTGTACTTTCTGAGGTTTCCGATGGGTTTCCGAAGCTCGCAGACCCGCACGTCAGCGTTGTAATCTATGACGATCGAGGTTCGCCCGGCCGTGCACGGCATCTTCCAATCTGCTTTGTTCACGTAGTTTTGATATTGTGTTTCATAGCTGAAGCGGTACCCGGCTTTCCAATATGCCCGTCTGATCTGGTCCAAGAATGAGCTGCGGGGCTTTCCGGCCGAGATGTAATCGTTGTTTATTGGGATTACTTGATTGTAAATTTCCTTGAGCTTTTGAGGGTCAACGGATTGAAGTTTCGGATCCATCGGATCGCCGCGGATGATTTGAAAATAATGACCGTCGACTCCGGGTCGCTCTCTGAAGGAACGGCCCAATTCAACGATTTGGTCTTCGTTCTCAACGGTTATGACTGAATTGATGAACAGTTCCAGGTTCGCGTGAGAAATTTTCAGCCTATTTAGTTCTGTAAGGGTAGCGAGGGAGCTTTCATAGTTGCCTGGGACGCCTCTGATACGATCGTTAATCTCTTTGAATCCGTCTATTGACATGTCCACCTCGAGTTCGAGGTCTGGACAGGATTCCAGAATCTTCTCGACGATCTTGATTGTTTGCGCGGTCGGGAGTCCGTTTGTTGGTATCCTGACACCATGAATCTTGTTGTTCGTGTAGAAGAGGTGTATTATTTCGGCGAGGTCCTTTCTTAGGAAAGGTTCTCCTCCTGAAATCCACAGGTCGCTTAACTGCGGCATCGATTCGGAGAGTTTTCTTATTTCATCGAAAGTCATATCGCCTTTCTTGTTCAGCTCCAGCCAGTAGAAGCAGCTTCGACACCGTGCGTTGCAGATTGATGTCACGAACAGAATGACGAGGTCCAGTTGCTTTACGATGAGGGGCTTCAGAAATGCGTCACGATGTGGCAACTGGCATTTTCCTCAATGTGTAGGTTCGTCCTCTCCATTCGATCTCTCGAGTGAAGATGGATCTGAATATGCAGTATGTCATAATCCACGGGACGATAAGGCTTGCTGAGATCGCTTTCGAACCGCCTTTATCGACTTCGCTTAGCCAAGGCAACGCGCGTTGGAATGCTGCACTTCGAGAGGAGCTACGGATCAATCCCAGCGGTGTTGGAACGAGAAGCAAAGTGGCTGGGATTAACCAACTTGTATTGAGGAATGCGAAAGTAAGCGCGATCAGCCCTACGATGAATGTTACGTTGGTGAAGGTGTACGCTGCTAACGCGTAATTCCATAGCTTGCGGTGGTAGGTTCGGGTTAGGGTTGTCTGGTTGGTTGCCCACTTCAGGAGGTTCGATCGAGTTATGTTATTGGTGAACGTGGCAACGGTGCATTGAGGCAGGAAGACCGTGTGATAGCCACAGTTCCTAAGCGCAATGTTCAGGGTCAAGTCGTCGCTTACGGCGTCTCTCCAAATTTCTTCGATACGAATTCGGTCTAGCGTGTCGGCGCGGAGGGCCATGGCCCCTCCCCACGGGAAATTGTATTTGTCGTCGAACATGAGGTTAGAACCGGACGCGTTCCATGCCCACTGGACCTGAGACCAGAATCCGGTAGCGATGTACCATCGGAATCCTGTTGTAGCCCCTACGGTTGCGTCTGCCAGTGGATCAACCAATTCAGATAGCCATGAAGCGTTTACTGTCGAATCACTATCTATGAAGGCGTAGACCTCGGCATTTCGTTTGTCCATTTCTAACGCTGTGAGCAACGCTGAGACTTTACCGCTCGCGTTCGAATGCCGGGTTGAGGTGAGCAGTTTCACTCTGACTCCGCCCCTCGATCTTACAATCTTGTTTGCAAGTCTGTATGCAGGGTCATCTTCTGAATCTGCAACAATCATGACGCGGTAGTTGGGATAATTCAGTTTCAAGAGGGCCTCGATATTACTCTCTAGGTTAGGTTCATCTCCTTTGCAAGGCATGATTACACAAACATGAGGTTGAAATCCTACTTTTCGCCTTCCCAATGCCTCGAGTACTTTACGGTAGTATCTTCTTCCAAGGATTATCGAGTAGAGCGATGCGATAACTGCAAGGATGCCTAGGAGGAGAACGATTCCATAGGATAGATTGTAGACGAGTGGTGTCATTGAGGCTTGTTAAGCTTCGATAACTTCACATTTTACTTGCTTGAGCAGTTCGGTGGCTCTTGCCGGGTCAACCTTCAATGTGTATAGCTGTCGAGGCGTACGAAGCTTGAGTTTCACGGTCTCTTCGGATCTCTTCACTCGGCATTCCAAAGCTTTTTCTGACATCTTGATAAATTCGTCTGCGTCAGTGATTTCCTTGGGCAAGC
Source organism: Candidatus Methylomirabilota bacterium (assembly GCA_035524675.1). Taxonomy (GTDB): domain Archaea; phylum Thermoproteota; class Bathyarchaeia; order 40CM-2-53-6; family 40CM-2-53-6; genus FEN-987. The sequence goes on from DATKOK010000064.1 coordinate 17,788, forward strand.
GTGTCACGTTTTAGTGCGAGTACCATGGACTCGGATATAAATCTGAGACGATTCAGCGCTCGAAAACAAGCAGTTCCTCTTGGTATCGTCTTCCGTCGACAGTTGAGCCAGGGGGTTTCCTGTCCAGGCGCCTTGATGAGAGAAGTCGATCCAGTTTCTCGTTAGCCTCTTCGCTTGTGTAGTTGATTAGCAAGTCTAGGGGTACATCTACACCGAGAGGTCGCGACGGGATTATGTGACGGGTTACCTTGTGAGGTAACAGGCGGCCTGAGGTCGCGGTTTCTTTGATCTCTGCCTTAGAGAAGATCGGGACGGGGATGACCAAGTTCGCATTCGAGTTAAGCCATTGTGTGACCGCATTCTCTGGCGCGTACTCACATCGAAAGCTCTGGCCAGAAATGTACTTTTCAATCCTCACTGCCAAACAACACCTTGCAAGCTTATCCGGTTCTGCGATCAATTGAAAGTTGGATAGCTTCGTTATGATAGTGGCACGCGTTGGATCGTTCTGATGAGAGGTTGTGTTTCGCTCATATTTCTGGCTGAGCGATTCGAGGGCTGCTGTCGCCAATGACTCGGGTTCTTTTGCATTGAAGAAGCGGAACCATGCTCCGACTCCAATTCTCTCATCATCATACTCCACGAGACAGGCAGGAGCATGTTGGCAGCCAAGTTTCTTTAACGCGTTGTATCGATGCATTCCGTCGAGAATCACAAGCGATTGCTTGTCCACAATCAGCGGGTCGCGAACTTCATTTTGATCTCGAATATTCTTGGCGAGCTCTGTGACGAGCTGTTCGATAACTTCCTCGTGTGGTTTGAGATCGTCAATATCGATGAGAGTGATTCGGAAGGAAAGTGTCGATGAATTAATGTCCGTCCGAGCTCCCCCGACGGACTTGCCACGACTACAGTAGCCTCTAAGGATTGTGGAAAACTATACGTATTGAAAAATAGGTTTGAAGACGCCTATCGAAGGAGCAATGTGTGCAACGAGCTACTTTGTGAACTTCGTCATCTTAGTGCCACAAGTTGGGCAAATTGCACGCATCATATTGCGGCCCTTAGCAGTCTTCTCCATCGTTGTTTGATCATCGGGCACTGTCTTCTTCTCCTTGCATTTCACGCAGAACATTTCAGCCAATCAGTATTCCCTCCCCTTTCTGAATCGATTGATGTTAGCGGTTGTTGAAGCCATAAAAGGCTTTCCAACATGATGAATAGCGATATTTGGTGACAAGTTTCGGAGATAAATGAGTTTTGTCCCTAAAACGATGAAACCATATGCAAGTTCTTGCCGTGATAATCAAGGGCGATTAAGTTGTCAGCGCGAAAATTAGTCTCTATAATTGGTACTGGAAAACTTGGAAGCGCGGTGGCTCTTCAGGTTGCTAGCAGAGAGCTCGCAGATCTCAGACTAGTTGATGTAATCAAGGGTCTGCCGGAAGGCGAAGCACTTGACCTCGGCCAGATGACTGCAGAGCAAGGTGTTGACGTTGACATTATCGGATCAAATGATTACAAAGATATTTCAGGATCTGACCTCGTTGTCGTGATAGGAGGTCTAGGAAGAAAGCCTGGAATGACACGACTTGACTTGCAGGAGAAGAACGAGGAGATCATACGTGGTATTACCGAAAGAATCGTTGAGTATGCTCCCAAGGCACTCATCCTTATGGTGACTAATCCCGTTGATGTTATGACTTACCTTGCGTGGAAAGTATCCGGATTCGACGCGTCGCGAGTTTTTGGTCAAAGTGGAATGCTTGACACGATGCGATTCAAATATTTCATTTCCAAGTCACTGGGAGTTTCCACCAGTTCTATTCATGCAGTGGTGATTGGAGAGCACGGTGACTCAATGGTTCCATTGCCTAGATTCTCAACCGTCAACGGAGTTCCGATCACGGAATTATTACCACAACAACAGGTTACGGAAATAGTGGAAAAAACGAGAAGAACCGCAGCGGAAGTGATCGCGCTGAAAGGTGCTACAATCTATGCGCCCGCTCACGGAATCACGCGAATGATAGAAAGTGTGATCAAAGACAAGAAGATGGTACTGTGCATGACAGCACAATTAGACGGACAGTACGGAGTGCGTGACGTTTACGTGGATGTTCCGGCGGTTCTCGGAGCACAAGGAGTAGAGAGGGTTATTGAATTGAAGCTTAACGGGGAAGAGCGATCGGCGTTCGTGAAGTCGGTTGATGTCGTCAAAGCTGCCGTGGGTCATCTAAAGACTGTAAAAGTCTCTTAGCCCCTTTATCGACTCTCTCTTGCCCTGGCAACTCGATTCGCTATTTGTGAAGCGACCACGCCCGCCGCCACCCCTGAATCAATATTCACTACTGCGAGACCGAGAGAACACGCCTGCAGCATGGCCATCAACGCAGCGGTACCTTTACCGCCATAGCCGTATCCTGAGGAGGTCGGGACCGAGATGAGGGGTATGTCTACGAGGCCCGCCACCACCGTAGGCAACGCGCCCTCACGTCCAGCTACGACGACGAGACAATCAATGTCCCTTTTGATGAGGTTGACCAGAGGTTCACTGAGTCGGTGAATGCCAGCAACGCCCGCATCGGCCTCAAGGAATGTTAAACAACCCATCTCTTTCGCAATCATTTGCGCTTCCTCGGCGACGCCCAAATCTGCAGTCCCTGCAGTGAGAATTCCTACCTTTCCGCCCGTCTTCGCCGGCTCGAAATCATCGCGCTTGATCACAACACTCCTAGCATGCGTGAATGCCTCAAATATGTGCGGAGCTCGGAAGTTTCCTCTCAACCTAGACATTTGCGCATCCGACACTCTGGTTACTATAACTCTACGGTTGTGGTCCAGCATGTTCCTGCAGATGGCGACTAAATCGTCCTCCGACTTGCCCTCCGCGAGAATGATTTCGGGAACACCTCGCCGAGTAGCTCTCGAGACGTCAAGCCTCGCAATCGCTCCAACCTTTTGCACTACGTCGAGCTTCAATGCTTGTTCAGCATCATCTACGGAGATCTCTCCACGCGCAAGTTTCTCCAACGTTTCTCGCAACTTTGTTCACCCGGGAAATGCCTAAGTACGATGAACATCATCATTGGGAATAAAATGTTAACAGCAGAGGCAACACTCCGCGATTTGAACGGTCAGAATGTTACCGTTCCCGGGGATTTGGATGTCAAGGCGAGTAGAGTCCTGGCAGAGCTACGTTCTTGCAGCAGAGTCTTGGTTGCGTTTTCTGGCGGCGTTGATAGCACTCTGATTACTTACCTCGCTAAACTTGCATTGGGCGAGAGTGTGGTAGCAGTGACTGCGAACTCTCCAAGCCTCGCCTCTGTGGAACTGTCGGAAACAAAGAAACTTGCGAAATTGATGCAGGTGAAGCATACTATTGTACACACCGAGGAACTCAACGACCCGAATTATGTTTCGAACCCTACGAACAGATGCTACTTCTGCAAGAAGGAGTTGGGGCAGAAGTTGATTCAACTGGCGGATCAGTTAGGCGGCTACGCGATTGTTGATGGAACTAACGCTGAAGACTTACAGGGTCACAGACCAGGCGCGGCGGCCCTTTCGGAGAAGGGTATTCGAAGACCACTAGCGGAGGCTGGAATGAGTAAGAAAGATGTGAGGGAATTAGCGAGGCTTCTCGGACTACCGAATTTTGACAAACCATCCATGCCATGTTTGTCATCACGCGTTGCGTATGGAGAAATCATCTCCCCTGAAAGATTACTGAGAATAGAGCGGTCGGAGAATCTGATTCGGTCCCTTACTGGTGTTAAGGAACTAAGGGTGCGTGATCATGGTACGGTCGCGCGAATCGAAGTGGGCCGGGACGAACGAAAGCTGTTCTTTGACGACGCTATACTTGACAAGATTTCGGAAGCGCTGCGCGGTTTCGGCTTTGATCACGTTGCATTCGACGTCACTGGGTATCGCTCGGGTAGCATGAATCAGTCTTCAACCGCCGTGCGCGACGGGAAGCAGTGACACTTCGTCACTCTCATGCAGAGGGGTCTCCAAACCGTTCATGCTGCTTATCTCCTTCCCAGAAACCATAATCAACGCATTCGGCCGAGGATCCTGACTATGCTCGCTGAGGAGAAGATGAGCGAGCGCCCGATACTCTGCGTGTGAGGCGAGCGAGTCGATCGCTGTCCGCACAACGGGCGTGGCCGATTGAACGTCGAGTTGAATGTTTGCTGACCCAGCTGCGGTCCTGAACACGCCGTATAGTCTCACACGAATCTTCAACGTTCTTCTCTCGGGAGGTATGCCCTCCTCCCAAAGGATTAGCAAGCACTTATAGTGCTCCCTGTTCCCCTATCTGAGCGCATTGTCCTCTCTCTCTGGAATCTACTGCGGCTTCTGCGGTCAACCCTTAGAGAGTGCCTTGAAAACATGTCCGCGGTGTAAGAACACAATGTGCGAGACATGTCTAACTAGCCACTTGAAAGACTGCGTATCAGAATAGCGTCGTACCCAGTTCGTGAGTCATCTTCGCGATAAGAATTAGGCCATCAGCCCATTGATGTTTAACACGTAGTGCTTACTTAATGTTATTAATTGTACAGCATACGCAGACTTCGTCACTGGATAGTTGGTTCAAATGCGGAAGACGAAGTTTTGGATGACGTTAGTTACGATTTTCCTAGTTACGCTGAGTGTAGCTGCGGTTCCTGCAAGCCAGCAGATGGGTGTCTGGCGGGACATCAATCCCAACGCGTACATCAGCCCGCCCGCGAACCCGCAACTCAACTCACTCTACATGATATCCTCAAACGAAGGTTGGGCAGTAGGTGATACGAGGCCCACCACCAATGTAACGACGGGCCTTCCCGCAATCTTCCACTATGACGGGTCAACTTGGAATCTAGTGCCTGCTCCGAAGATTCCCGACTTTCCATCCAGACCATCCGCATACAATCTAACTTCCGTAACTTTCGGGGCCCCGAACCTGCCGATCAGTAGGAATGATGGTTGGACGGTTGGCTTCAACAATACGATCGGCGCCTCACCTGCTCCGAACTCGCTCGCACTTCACTGGGACGGTGTCACCTGGAGAACTCAAGTGGCTGGGTTGTCAGGTCCAAATGCTGGTCCGCTTTGGTCCGCGTTTATGGTTAGTCCCACAGATGTTTGGGCAGTAGGACAAGATCAGTCCAATACCAAAGGAGTCTTCTGGCACTGGACGGGTGTAGCGGGGCTTGGCGGAGGATGGAACATGCCTCAAGCTGTAGTCGCGAATCCGCTATACTCAGTCTTCATGGTCAGTCCAACAGAAGGATGGGCAGTGGGTGCAGGCGGTGTCATCTTCCACTACTTCGGCGGTTCTTGGAATTCCTTCACGTCGCCTGTAAACACGCCGCTGAGGTCAGTATTCATGATTTCCACATCTGAGGGTTGGGCGGTTGGCGATGGTGGAATAATAATTCACTATTCATCCGGAATCTGGTCAGGTCCAGTGAGCCCAGGAACTACCTCCAACAACTTGTTCTCAATCTTCATGTCCGCATCAACAGACGGTTGGGGTTTCGGTGCCAAGGGAACCATCATACACTATTCAGGAGGCTCATGGACTGCACTTCCATCGAACCTCGTTCCCACGTCCCCTGTGACGTTACTCAATTTCAACTCGGCATACTTCAATACGCCGAACGACGGCTGGGCAGTTGGAACTGACGGTGTCGTCGTTCACTTCGACGGGGTGAATTATGGTACAGTTACTAGTCCAACTATCAATAATTTTACTTCAATCTCGTTCGGTCCGCCTTTGACTGGACCAATTAACCCCAACGACGGTTGGGCGGTTGGCAACGCTTCCGCTACAGCATCCTTTGAGCCCACGGTGTATCACTGGAACGGTTTCCAGTGGTCGAAAGGAGTAGCAATCGGCACGACTAACAGCTTGAATTCAGTCTTCATGGTCAACAGTGGTGACGTATGGGCGGTTGGAGGAGGAAGGAACCATACAGCGACCTGCTCAACATCGTTATGCCCCATCATACTACACTTCCTAGGCGGCTCATGGAACTCTGTAACGACACCTCCTGGAACATACACGATCAAGTCCGTCTTCATGGTAAGCGCGGACGAAGGATGGGCAGTTGGAGAACAATTCGCTCCAACAATTCATGCTGGCGTTAACTCTACAGGAGTCATTCTACACTACACAGTTTCCGGAGGCGTCGGCACATGGGCGATATTCCCATCACCGACGGGCCCTGCACCGTCAGGAGCAATTCCGCCACTCAACTCAGTTTTCATGCTCGGCCAGAACGAAGGATGGGCGATGGGAGACAACGCAACAATATTGCATTACACTGTGAGCGGAGGGGTTGGAACATGGAATCTTGTCACGGTCAGCGGAACACCAACCTTGTTCCCTGATGCTAACTTGACTTCAGTCTTCATGCTATCACCCACAAGCGGATGGGGCGTGGGAGGAATACAAGCGAACCAATCGCTCTCAGCAGGTCCAGTAATAGTTTACTGGGATGGCACGAAATGGGAACCTGTTGCTGCTCCCAGCATTCCAGGAGGAATCACTCCGACAGGTCACACGAGCGCTCTGCTAAAGTCAGTGTTCTTCACTGGTCCCGACGACGGTTGGGCTGTTGGATATCCAGGCATCTTGGTCCCGGTGATATTGCATTGGGATGGTACGTCTTGGAGACATGTTTCACTCTCACCCGCGCTGGTGGGTGAGATTCCACCAATACTATCTTCAGTGTACATGACTGGTGAAAGCAGCGGTTGGATTGTCGGGTCGAGTCCCGACTTCAAACCCCAGACTGTTGCATGCGACAGCAATCCTAACCAGTACTTCTGTCAAGCAGGTCCAGTTGGACCCTATGGATACAAGACTCCGCTCTCAACGATCCTGCGCTTCTCACCATTCGGCGGAGTACTTACCGCGACGACAACAATAGTGTCAACTCTGTACAGTTCCGTAACTGCGCTGACCACTCAAACCTCTACCTCTTCGAGCGTCACCACGGCCGTTAGCAACATAACGATCGCTATCAAAGTCGTCAACAACCAAGGCACACCTCTCCAGGGAGTCAAAGTTGCGGTTTCCTCGCTGGGACTTTCAGATCTTTCGAATTCACAAGGTTTGGTCAGCTTCTCGGTGCCACCAGGCACTTACACCGTGAACCTTAGTTTGGGAGCGAATTCCGGAAGCCAGACCATCAACGCAGTAACCGACGGCCAAACATTCACAGTAACCCTGAACCAGAGCCCAGGGATACCCGGCTTCCCTGTTGAATCAATCGTAGCAGGCATCGTGGGCGGTGTAATTGCATTAACACTGATCAGACGCCGGAGGAAAGTCTGATGACCGAGCAGGTCGCGGACTTGTCCAACCGGAGGTCACGGATGGCAAACATAACCGCCACCCTCCCCATTCAACTACTTGACAAAATGGATGACCTGATCGACAAAGACAAGGCTCCATCGCGATCCTTCGTGATTCGCGAGGCCGTCAGGAAATATCTGAAGGATTTGGAGAAATGACCCCGGCAAATGGTGGAAGATCGGATTGATGACTTGGAATCGACGGTTAATCTTAACGGCGACTATCGTACTAATTGTCGTAAGTATTAGCGTTCTGCCGGCATCGAGTACTACGGATTTTGGGCGTTGGCGCGACATCACCCCCACGCAGTATATTGCGGCTGATCCGAGCGGGACCTTACGCGGCATTTACGTGTACACTTCTAGTGGGAGCGCGTCGATCGGTTCAGGCGATGGCTGGATTGTTGGTGGTGACAATACTACTGGAATTATCTCTCATTATGATGGGTTCTCATGGCAGATTCTCGCCCCTCCAGTCCCAACAGGGGTGTACAATGCGGTCAACTTCTGTTTAACACCGGGAGCTCCCAATGTTGGTTCTCTATGCACTCCATATACTCAGAATGGGTACGTTGCGGACGGCTGGCTAGTGGGAAGCAGCACCGCTGCCTTCGGCACGTGCGTCACACCTGTCTGTCCTGTGGCTACCTACTGGAATGGTGGGACCCTGACCGAGAAGGACGACGGTCTATCAGCGAACTTGGCTGGAAACTTAACCTCAGTCTTCATGGTTTGCAACTCGCCTGAAACCGGCCAGACGGGATGCTCCGGGCCGTTTCAATCACAGGGACTCACATACGCAGCAGGTCAGAACCAAGCTGGAACCTTCGGTATTATTTGCGATTTCAATGGTGATCCTCTCGCTGGGGGATCATGGGTCTGTCCGTTCACAAGCACTCACGCGACGAAATTCAACAGCATCTACATGTATGTGGACCAAGTCGGGAATATTGGCGGGTTCGCTGTTGGTGACGCTGGCACAATTGCGCAGCTTAGCAGCGGGGGATGGACCGAGTCTGAGCCAGCAGTTGGAGTGACATTCCGATCTGTCTTTGTTGCTCAAGGAGGGAACGACCTGGAGGCTTGGGCTGTCGGAGATGCGCTCGGAGGTTCAGGACAGATATGGCACTTCTGCTGCGGACCAGCTGGAAGCTGGAACGGGCCAATAAGCCCAGGTGCTACCACCCACAATCTGGAAAGCGTCTTCCTAACCAGCACGACAGAAGGTTGGGCATTTGGTACGGACAGTGTTATTCTTTGGTCGAACACTCTCGGCCCGAATAATAACAACCAGTGGCTTGCTCTCACTACGCCAAGTCAAACGGCAACAGGGCCTGGCATAAATCTGTTCGGCTCGTCATTCCCGAATAGCGGCGCAGGTTGGAGCGTCGGATCGCAGGGCGTAATTCTTGACACACAAGACTCGAACTGTGGTAATGCGGTGCAATTCCCATGTTGGGGAGGCAACACCGCTATCACTCAGGCAGCCAACTTGACGAGCGTCTTCGAAGTAAGCCAGGATGATGCGTGGGCTGGCGGCTGGTGGGATTATGCGAATAAGATGCCGAGTCTAATTCATTGGGATGGAGTAAAATGGCACCGAGCCCAAATCGCTGCACCACCACAACTCGGAGGACGACCTTTCAACATAACCAGCGTCTTCTTAGACGGTGGTAGCGACGGCTGGGCAGTTGGAGGCAACGCAACCGGCAATGTGCCCTTCGCAATCCATTGGGACGGGAACAGTTGGACTGGGGCAACGGCCAGTCAACCCGTATGCGCCTGCGCGTTAACCTCAGTATACATGATCAGCAGCAGCGAAGGATGGGCGGTCGGAAGCGGTGGGCAATTCTTCCACTACACGGATAGCACAAACCAGTGGGGACTGACTCAACTGGCAACAGGAGGACCAAAATTGAACGGCGTCTTCATCAGCAATAATGGAGCGAACCAGTATGCTGGGTGGGCAGTCGGTAACGGCGGTACCGTATACTACCTATCAAATTCTGGAGGAACCGCCCTCTGGAACCCGATCACGATTCCCGCACTACTCGGTACCACACCGAACCTGTACGGCGTATACTTCAGTGACTCGGACCACGGATGGATCGTCGGGGCAGGCGGCACGATTCTAACAACGACCAACGGAGGACAAGGTTGGAGTGGTGGCCAGAACCAAGTGATCGGTCTTGCATCCCCACCTACGTTGAGATCAGTCTACGTAGACAAGCAAGATGTAGGTTCAAACAACGGCGACGGTTGGGCAGTAGGCGGAACTAACGAGACTGGAACTGCAGACGCTGTCTTCGTCCACTGGGACGGATCAATTTGGTCAGCGACCACAATCTCACCACCAATCGCCCCAGGATTAGCGCTCTACTCCGTTTACGGGCAACCTGGAAACACACAGGACGGATGGGCCGTCGGAGCCGGACCAAAATACGTCACGACCCCACTTGACGGCATATTCCACTTAGACCCGTTGAATCCGCCAGTTAGCGGCAGCGGTTCAGGCAGCGGCGCGGGGACAACAACAATTGTCTCAACCTCAGGATCATCCACGATCACAACCACCTCAACAAGCGCCACCACCACATCCACATCCACATCAACGAGCGTCATAACCGAGTCTACAACTAGTACAAGCAGCTCCGTCTCAACTTCAACCATAACCAGCACCAGCACGGAGACCTCGACCTATATTAGCAGCAACACAACCCAGATCCCAGCAATCCCCGGCTACCCATGGGAATCAGTCCTTGCCGGAATCATCGTTGGCCTAGTCGCTGTGGGAATCATCAGAAGAGCGAAGAGAAGTGATTATGCGTGAACGGAACCAAGCGACTGCCAACTCTCTCACAAGCCCGGGTGATCACGGTAGGAGTAGTCCTGTTCTTCCTAATCCTTCTCATAGCCACATCACCATCTCTCGCTAAACCTACCCCGCTTACATCTCCAGCGCAAACAGCAACGGGCACTACTACCATTAACTCCACGCTCACATCAACCTCAAGCACATACACCACATCGACAACAAGTTCGACAACGCTAACAACCCTCACTTCCGTAACAACGCTCAGCTCGACCGTCTTCACCTACTCAACAGGGTTTGGTTATGGGCAGATTCCAGGCTTCCCTGTTGAAGCAATCCTCCTCGGATTCGCCGTCGGCGTGATCGCGTTAGCAATCTTGAGAAGACGCGACCGCAGCACTTTGTAAACTGCCGATCAAAACTTCGCGGTAAACATACACGTCTTTGCGGGGGTGTGCGGTTATCTTTATTTGCGTTCTCGCGTTCAACGCTTCATCGTGGAGGAATAATTGTGAACTCTCGACCGTTTGTAATCGGCTTAATGCTCCTCTCATTGTACATCTTGATAGTAACCGCACCCGCAAATGCGAGTACAAACCCGACTCAAAACAGTGCCACACTTACCGTAACCAGTACAACGTCACTAGCCGCTACCAGCGCCGGGGCAGTTCAAGTAACATTCAACTCAGTAGACCTTACTCAAGCCTCACCACAAGCATACTCATTCGGCGTCACTGCTAAGACGGTTCCTGGCCTGACAATAACGAAGCTCTCATGGATGTTTGGAGATGGAATCACTAAAGACGTACCATACTCAACCCAGAGCGAGGTAAGCGAAGTACAGTATCATGCTTACTCCACACCGGGTACGTACACTGTCTCAGTAATCGCCTATGACAGCATGGGTAACACAGGTTACGCCCAGGTGACCGTCAACTGGGTAACCCCTGTTCCAGAATACTCAAGCTACGGGATTGCACTTCTACTCTCATTGCTACTAGTGCCAGTCCTTCTGAGAAAACGAAAAGCTTCAGCTTAAGCCAAAGAGCTTCGAACCGTCACCAACTCTTCTCCCTAAATGATGAAGGTTAGATGGATTTTCGAGTTTTATGATTTATCGAAACCCTAAGTTTTAAAACGGGTCATCTTGGTTCTCGTCAGAATCGTCAACGTCATTAACGTCGTCGTCAGGCTCATTAAGATCGGGGTCAACCTCATCACTCAAAGCTCAATCACCAGCCTAAAGTCGAATGAACACTGTAATAAGCAGAATAGCAACATAAGAGTCGAACAAGATCAAGAACGGGCGGGGTCAGGTCGGTATTTCAGTTCTAATGCAATGCATTTCAGGATTTAGAATAGGGTTTAGCCTGCCCCTAATTGGCCTGAATCTACTTCGACTCTGTCTGCACGCCCTTCCAGGCTGCTGTCTCGGTAGGACAACCTTACCCTACAAAATTAGCCTGTAAAGACGGCGCTTCAATACAGCGTTTACCAGGAGATCGTATTCCTCTAATTTTTTCCTTTAATAGGGCTTATATATGCAGAGGCTTTAGGCACTTACTCGGGTTTATAAGGTGGCAACAGCAGCCCATCCGACAAGGAAAGCGTTCATCAACATAGAGAACGTGGTCGCATCCGCTACCCTTCACCAGAATATCGACTTAAACTCCATCGTTCGAGTCTTTCCGGGCGTAGAATACAGACCCGAACAGTTTCCAGGCCTTGTTTACCGGTTGAAGAAACCGAAGACTGCCACCTTGATCTTCAGCTCCGGGAAGATGGTCTGCACGGGAGCCAAATCGGAGCGGCAAGCCCGAAAGGCTGTCATGAAAGTCGTGGACGAGCTTAAACGAAACGGAATCGTAATTCTCGGCAAACCTGAGATTCAGATTCAGAACATTGTTGCATCCGCAGGGTTAGGCGGATACATAGATCTGGAAAAATCTACATACTCGCTAAAGCGTACAATGTACGAACCGGAACAGTTCCCTGGTCTCATCTACAGAATGGACGATCCGAAAGTTGTGATCCTGCTTTTCGCCAGTGGTAAGTTGGTATGCACGGGCGCGAAGAAGGAGACTGAAGTGCACCGGGCAGTCACGAAACTCCAAGACACGCTAGAGGAGAAAGCACTCATCACGTACGAGTAAGGTTGCCAAATGGCAGATAGGCACCGAATCGCTGCATACGTGCTTCTCAAGATTGCTCCCGGAAGATCGAGGGGCATAACGGAGGAGATCTCGAAAATTGACGGCGTTAGGACTGCACACCCCGTTACTGGCATGTTCGATATTATCGCTTACGTGGAAGCCTCAGACATCAACAGCCTGACAGGGATCGTGCGTGGCCGCATACAGACAATCGAGGGCGTGCGACGAACTCACACTGCAATAGTCGGAGAATTAATCACTACCGGCGACTAAGCCTCGGTTTCTTTTCCCTTCGACTCATGCTTTGATTCGCTATACTCAATGGCTATAATCAGTCCGACCAACAGAATTATCAGCGTTACACCCAACGGTCCCCTAAGTTCGAGGCTGATCAGACCAACGTACGGCAACTTCGCAACATAAACCCCCATCAGATTCTGTCCTGGAACGCTCCATCCGTCAGGCCCAGGATTATTGTCACCCTTGGTTTGGAAGTAGACTGTTCCCGATTCATTTGAGATCGCCATCACGCGATGAACTATTGGCATCTGATAATCATACGGACTGTGAAAGATGATTATTGTTCCCACAGTTATCGCGTTCGGGTCAGCGCCTCGCACTAGGATAATGTCTCCCACATTTAGCGTAGGAATCATGCTTCCTGACGAGACGACCATTAAGGGTGATTCTGTATTCAAAATGATCTTGAGTGCTTCTACGCCACCGTAGGTTGCTCCGAACAGGATCGCTATTAGGAGGATTACTCTCGCTGCAGGATACTTCTTGAAGAACTTCCTCACAGATGACTTTTCTGGCATTCTGATCCCTGCAGCAAAACCAACCTGTATTCATATTGCTTTCGAATTACGGCGGCTTGGAATCTTTCGGAGTTTGACTTTGGATTATCCTTGCCAATTCTAAAGTGGCTTTCTCTCCGGTCTCAAGAAAGTGGAGGCCGCTCTCCGTGATCCTGTAAATTCTACGTCCACGGCCCTTCTCCGACTCCCATTCCCCTTGGATGTAGCCATCTTCCTCCAAGGAGTGCAGAAGGGGGTATAGCGTCCCAGCACTGAGATATACTCGGAACCTGTCCCGGATGGCAGTGTTCACCTCGTAGCCCCATCTGGGCTGTGCGTGCAAGAGCCTAAGGATGATGAGGTCTAGGTTGTTCTTCACTACTCGCTCACGCCAGTCTTTTTCCAGGTTTCGAATCATGCCTTAGGCCTCTTCAAACAGTTTCGAATTCGTATCTATGTTATAAAGAGGAGAGTCTGCTAGTCGGCAATCGACACTTGACTGCCTTGACCTAACCCCAACGGTTGCTCACCGAACTGAACCACGAGGAAATCATCCTCAATTCCCAGAACCTTCCCTTTGAAATCCTTTGTCTTGGAGAATTGGAAACTAGCCTCTCGACCAACATACTGGTTAAGGTCAGGTTCCGAGACTGTGACCCAGGCCTTGTTCGCCACATCGTCGAACGTTATTACTACGCCAATTGGCATGCTTCTTCCACGTTCTCCACTAGACTCCTATCGTTCTTGAAGCTTTCCAAAAGTCATCATAGCCTTCCGATCAACTCAAGTCGGATGCTTCTTCTCACCTCTGCTTCGGACCAACGTCGCTTCTCGTCCTCAGTCTCCAACCTCAGCGGCGGAACGGGCGCCGGTTTACCGGCCTGATCAAGAGCCACATGTGTGAGGAAGCACGTTCCAGTATGCCTCACTTGTCCAGATACGGGATTCTCTGCTTCCACGCGTACCCCGATTTCCATGGACGTGTTATGAACGTAGTTGATAGATGCGTTCAAACGCAGAAGGTCCCCGATGAAGACAGGGGAGAAAAAATCCATCCGATCTATCGAAGCGGTCACTACGTTCTTTCTAGCGTGACGGTAAGCTACGATCGAAGCTACTTCATCTATTAGCCGGAGAATGCTACCGCCGAAGACGTTACCTGCCACGTTAGCATCCATGGGCATCATAATGTGAGTAACAGTTGTCGTAGATTCGCTTGGGGACTTTGACTGCACACTCGCCACCAGCTAGCTGGACGCAGGGCGCTTCTCCGATATTTGTGTCACTTCGCAAGCAGACAATCGGCGTAAAATGAGCTCTTTTTCGTTCCCACGTTTCACCTTAGTTCTCGTTTGGAAAGAATTAATATGCATGAAAACCTACCGCCGGACAATTCACTAACGGTGGTAAAACTGGAAACTATTCAACTTGAGAGGACTGAAACTAAGCAGATTCGGGAGACCAGAAGCATATGTCCCGACTGCAACAAGATCCTTCCTGCAGCCGTTTACGAACGTGACGGGAAAATTTGGATCTCTAAAACTTGCCCGGACCACGGAGAGATTGAAGAGTTATACTTCGGATCCGCCGACATGTACTACAAGTTCGCGAAATACTCACACAACGGCAAGGGCATTGAGAACCCAAACGTCCCGTTGGAGAAATGTGCCTGCCCAACCAACTGTGGGCTTTGCACAAGCCACCTTAGCCATTCTGGCTTAACCAACTTAGTAATCACCAACCGGTGCGACCTCACCTGTTGGTACTGCTTCTTCTACGCAAAGAAAGGCGTTGAAGGTGCATACGTGTATGAACCCAGTCAAGAGAAGATCCGTGAGATGGTTAAAGTTCTCCGCGCAGAGCGACCTGTACCGGGCAACGCTATCCAAATCACTGGAGGAGAACCCACACTACGAAACGATCTCGAGGACATTGTCAGAATCTGCAGGGAAGAAGGAGTCGAACACATCCAACTCAACAGTAACGGCATCAACATGGCGCTAGACCCAACGACAGCAAAACGAGTCAGACAAGCAGGCGTAAACACGGTCTACATGAGCTTCGACGGCGTAACTCCACGAACCAACCCGAAGAACCATTGGGAAGCTCCGATGGCAATTCAAAACTGCAGAGAAGCAGGATTAGGAGTCGTGCTGGTTCCAACAGTAATCAAGACCATCAACGATCACGAATTAGGGGGCCTCATCCGATTCGGCCAAAGGAACATGGACGTAGTTCACGCAGTCAACTTCCAGCCGGTATCTCTTACTGGCAGACTATCGAAATCCGAACGGGAAAAGTACCGAATAACCATCCCAGACTGCATCCAACGAATCGAAGAACAAACGAACGGTGAAGTCACAACAGACTCATGGTTCCCAGTCCCCAGCTGTGTACCAATAACCCACTTCGTAGAAGCCCTGACTAAGAGACCACGATACGAATTATCTATACACTTTGCATGTGGAGCAGGCACCTACGTGTTCAAAGACGGCGACAAGCTCGTTCCAATCGCGTCATTCGTTGACCTTGAGGGCATGCTCGAATACCTGGAAGAGAAGGCTGATGAACTCAGATCTGGCACGAACAAGTACCTAGTCATCGCCAAGGTACTCGCAAAGATGGGCACCTTCATAGACAGAAGCAAACAACCCAAAGGATTAGCACTCAGCAAACTCCTGTTCAACGCCTTGGTCAAGAACGACTACGGCGCGTTAGGAGCATTCCACCACAAGTCAATGTTCCTCGGAATGATGCACTTCATGGACAAATACAACCACGACGAAGAACGACTGAGACGATGCGACATTCACTACTTGAGCCCCGACCTCAGAATCATACCCTTCTGCGCATTCAACGTGATACCCGAATGGTACAGAGACGCAATCCAACCAAAGTATGGTATCCCGATCGACCAATGGGAGAAAACGAACAAGACAACCCTAGAACAGGGACTCTACAAGGGTGCATTACGCAAAGGCAAGGGACACGCGGCCGGATGCGGATGCCCACTCGGTGCTCTTAACACACCATCGTCCGACCTTCTAACCATAGAGAACGGTATGATCCAAGGCAAGTAGACAGCTTACGCTGTCCACTTCGCCGTTCTTCCTTTTCTCGGCCACTTAGAGTATTCCCGTTCAACCTGAACATTTTTGTGCAGACGCGCAACCTTACTGGCAAGCATATTTCGAACGGTGCCGTCTTCACAATGGAATACGATCATGACGTAATTGTCGCAGGCGGGGGCATAGCTGGTCTCATCACTGCTTCATCCATTGCGCACCATTCGAAACAGAACCTAAGCATCTTGGTTATCGATAGGAATCCCGAATCAGAATTGGGCAAGAAGACAGGCGGCGGATGGGTCTGCGGTGACGCCGTCAGCAAGGCCAGCCTCGAATACTTGGCAGAGAACGTCGGAATCAGATATGGGAAACCCGAACTTGAAAGGACTGTCCAAGGTGTCGTAGCTTATTCACCCGACCACCAGTCAAAGGCAATGTTCGACGGCCAAGGATTCATACTCAACCGAAGACTATTGCCAGAGAGGCAGAAACGTGACGCGGAAAAACTTGGAATCAAAATCCAGTTCAACGCATACGCCGATTCGCTTATCGCGGAGGACGGATTCATCAGGGGAGTTCACTGCAGATCAGCCAAGGACAACTCCACGTTCAAGAAGACCGCGCGAGTGATAGTAGACGCCACCGGATCCGCATCCCGACTCAGAACCAGCTTACCGATCAAGAGCTTCATCGAGAAGGAGATCAACAAAGAGCAGGATATGGAATCCACGGGCAGATACATAATCACGTTCGACGTCGCAAAGACCGATAAGACGTACTTCGACCCCGACTACGCAATCATCCATCTCGATCAAGATATCGCACCGGGCGGATACGCGTGGGTTTTTCCGAAAGGCGAGAACAAAGCCAACATCGGACTAGGCATCGCGCAGCGAATCCTCGTCGAGAGAAACCGTGCGCTCGGCAGAAACGACACGCTCTCATCCCTAATTGAAGCGTACGTGCGAAACAACCCTGCAGTGAAGAACTGGAAGCTGGCTGAAGGGCCTGACGATCAAGGAAACTCTAAAGGCAATTGGCAAGTTCCAATTCGCAGGCAAAACGACTGCCTAGTCGCGAACGGATACTTGATCGTCGGCGACGCAGCATGGATGCCTCGACCCATCGATGCCGGAGGAATCGGCCCTGCAATATACGCAAGCAGCATCGCAGGATCAGTAGTTTCAGAGGCACTGGAAACGGGCGACGTGTCCGAGCGGGGACTCTGGAAGTTCAACACAGAGTATGTGAGAACATATGGGAACCGGATGGCAAGCTCTGAAGTTCTCAGACGCTTTCTCCAACGTTTGAGCAATGATGACCTGAATTACGGGATGAAGCATTTTCTGAGCCAAGAAGACGTGGACAAGATCATAAAGCGAGAACAACCAGAATTCAAACGCGCAAGTCAAGCATCAAAAATCCTCTGGGCACTACCTCGACTTGGCCTGGCGAGGGGGCTGCAGTACACCGCGATGAAGAACAAGCAGCTTATCCAAGATTATGCAAACTACCCTCAATCGCCAGATGGTTTCCCCGACTGGCATGACAAGTTCATGGCAGACCTCCATGAGGCATTCGTAAAATTCGCGTAGATTACGAGGGCTGGTCAATGGGTTAGAGCTGACTGAATGAATACGCATGTTCAAATAGTCGAATAGTTTGACTTTGACTCGCTATGGTGCACGGGTGAGTCGAATTGATGCGTGAGTTCCTCGAGAAGGTAAATCCGAAGCACAAGAAATATTTCACCGCCATTCGCACCGCTCTCCTAGAACTCCCCGAAACTCAGGAATCGCTGGAAATCGACGATATGGAGGGCGAATGGTGTCCCGCCTACAGGGTGAGAGGATCAGACCTAGTTTGGGTCCATTTTGATGAACGACTTTGGATCAGCTTTCCCGTTGAACCCACATTCGAAAAGAAAGTTGCACAGGACGAGAACCTGGACAGCGCAGCGATGACTGCAGTTCAGGAGGCAGAGGAATTAGCGGGAGTAAAAACATTGAAGATGGATATCAAATCAGACCAGGAAGTTGAATCAGTAATGCCCCTGCTCCGACTGCGACACTCGGTTCTAATGTCCTAGAATCAGCACCTATCAGTTCTTCTTCAACTGCTGCTTAGTAGTGCTGCTGTCTTCCCACAGAAACTCGAAATAGTTCTTGGCAAAGCCTGCAAGCCCAATGTGATCTGACCAGATCGCTAAGCTTACAGCTTCATTTTCCTGACCAAGCAGGAGAATCACTTCTTTACCGTCAGCGATGATTCCGCCACCAAACATCTGTTCTCGCGACCTAACTTCACAGAACTTTGTCAGTCTGGACATCGTTTCACTCGCCTGTCCATGCATCGTCATGATCTGAATCTTAACTCCCCGTTCCGCGACGCTCCTCACAAGTGGTATCAGCATCTCGGCAACGGAATCTGGGATCAATGGGACGGAAGCGAGAATCTCCTTCTGAACATGTTCAACGGTCTCCCGAATCTTGGCAAGGACGTTGAAGTTTCCCCGAACGATCCAAATGTCCGGGCGCTCCCGAACTCCTTTCTTCTCATATATCGGTTGGAGTTCGCCCAGGATGAGTGCCTCGTTGGTGCGAAGCGAATTTTCAAGCTGTGATTTCGTGATCTCCATGGCAACAGACGGAGGTTTCGGATAATACTTACTGGGCCGGCCATGCTCCATCTCAATCCAACCCTTCTTCTCAAGCGACCCGAGAACCTCGTAGATCTTCGAGTACGGGACCGACGACGAGTCACTGAGTTCACTCGCGGTTGCAGGGCCAATCTCTAGGAGTGAAGTGTAAGAACGAATCTCGTAATCTGTAAGCCCGAACTCTTGAAGCGATCGCCGCGTCTTGTCGCTTATCGTCATTTGAGCAGGCCCTTAGGCTGTAACAGAGCTATACGGATATAAAATTTCACTACTGAGGGTGGTTAACTTCCTTCGGATGTTGAGACCCAGTACGCACCCTTCTCTGTGAACTCCTTCTTCCAGATCGGCACCTCACTCTTCACGCGCTCAACTGTCTCCTTCAACGTGGCGAAGGCTTCCTGTCGGTGCTTCCCCAGCACAGCTACCAGAAGGCTTGGTTCGCCGACTTTGAGCTTGTCGATGATGTGGTGAATCGAGACTTCGATGATTCCGGGATGTTTGATCATTGCTTGTCTGATCTCTTCAAGCTTCTTCAGAGCAATCTCGTTGTAAGCCTCGTACTCCAGGTGGCTAACGTTCCCGGTTCCGTTCCGGATTGGATCTTCTCTTACAACACCGATGAATGACGCGATTGCTCCTGCTTGGCGATAGTTGGGATGCTTTGTGAGTGATTCGAGAATATCGCTAAGGTCGACTTCACCTTTCGAATGAAGTCCAATCTGGTCCATGCTTACGCGCCAACCAGAATAATGTAGCTGCCTAATTGAAGGCCGCGTTCGTTTGCGTTCAGGCGGGTTTTGTTAGGCCCTTCATCTTGTCCACGTGTTGGGCTTCTGTGTCGAATTTTGTGCCGACGATTTGTACTTGGTAGATTGTCTTGGGAGCGTTGCAGAATTCGCACGGAGGGCCAAATCCATCTGGGTTTGGGGAAGTGCGGAGCCAAAGCTGGTTAATGCCTTCGAAGGTCAGGTCAAGTTTGATCTTATCTTTGGCGCAGTTTTCGCACAGATAGAATGGCAAAGGGAACACTTCTTCGGATGCTCATGTTCCAGTCATTAATTAACTTCTCAAAATCTGATTGCGACTCAGGGTAAATGCCTTCTCAACATTGCACTGCTCAGGTTAACTCTGATTCCCTCATCGTCGCATCTTCAGAGTTCAAATGAACTTGCTTAAACATTCTATGGATAAAGATGGTCAAAACTGGCGTAGTTTTTGCCGCGGCGGGGCACAGGACCTTAAATAGCCTATTCAGTCGATGATTTGATTATCGGAGTTCGGAAAATGAGGAACTGGAAACTATCCGTTCCATTACTGGTTGTTATTTTTGCGGCGTTCATGATCCCGCAAACTCACGCCCTCGTTGGAGGGATCAATGTTACCGTAACTCCGAGTTCGCAGGTTGCGCCGCAATTGACCGTTGCCACGTACACGGTCACGGTTTCAGACACTTTCGCTCCTGGACCTCCTGATATTTTCACGATGAGTGTGTCGGGGCTGTCTTCAAGTAGCGGCGTTAGCTTCTCAAACGATCAAGTATCAGTCCCTAGTCCCGGTAGTGCATCAACAACTTTAAGCATCAACACAGGTGCATCCGCCGCAGGGACTTGTCCGGGTACGTACCCGTTCACAGTAGTTGCTACTGATTCATCGCTAAATTCTGGCAGCGGTTCAGCGACCCTAGTAGTCACTCAAGTCGGGACACCCCTGAGCGTCACCGTGTCTACTGACAAGTCGACCTACACGGTGGGCGACCAGGTAACAATCTTGCTCTCCGTAACGCGGTACTCTGAAGGAACCTTAACAATATCTCCTCCCTCAGGCACGCCACAAACTTTCACGTACCAAGCCGTCGCTGCAGGGTCCTTCACGAAAACGTTCTCGACAGCGAATCAACCGGTCGGCCGGTGGACTGTCAACTTCCAGGCTGACGATTACTGTAATGGGTTTAGCAGTAGCGTAGCGTACTTTGACGTGAGCCCGAGCACGTACAGCGTGTCAGTATCACTCTCAGGCGTACCCGGCTCCGTGAACGTGAACGTTCAGGTTGACGGAGTAAGCCAAGGTTCAATGACTGGATCTAACATCCAGACGTTCTCATTCGCGTTAAACAGTCAGCACACTATCGCAGTGGACCAGTACGTTTCAGGAGACCAAGGAGTTCGATACTATTCAGCATTGAACACTTGGAACGTTGCCTCAGGAGGCAGCCATACGTTCACCTACCAAACTCAATACTATTTCACGGTAGCCACAGACCCTGACGGTATCATGCCAGTGACCGGAACTGGATGGTACAATGCCGGAACAATTGTTCAGACGAACACAGCCCTACAGGCCCTGAACGGCTCCGCCGGGATTCAATACGCGTTCAAGAGTTGGACTGTTGACGGAACCGCTCAATCAGGCAACCCAATATCCATCACGCTGGATAAACCTCACAAAGCTGTAGCCAAGTATCAAACTCAGTATCAGCTCACGGTCCAGTCACCTAACGGGTTGGGAAGCCCGCAAGGCGCAGGCTTCTATGATGCTGGTTCAACCGCGCAATTCTCCGTAACCAGTCCAACCGGGATTCTAATTCAACAGGTCTTCGCTCAATGGCAAGGGGACTACTCCGGAACGTCAACTCAGGGTTCCATCGTAATGGACAAGCCTCATACCGTAAACGCAACTTGGACCACGAGCTACACCCAACTGTACTTGGTATGCGTCGCGTTGGCTGCAGTGGTTGTCGTAGTAGTCTTGTTACTGTTGAGAAGAAAACGTGGCGGAGGAGGAACCGTAACGAAGCCCGCTCCGCCTGCTCCGTCTGAGCCTGCGGAAGGCACGAATCAGCCCGCTCAAACTATGCCGGTGCCGGAAGGTAAGGCTGCTGAACCCGTAGCGGTCATTTGTAGCTCGTGCGGTACTCCTAGTCCGCCAGGTTTGACGTACTGTACGAATTGCGGAGTAAAGCTAGCATAAACCATCAGATTCGCCTGTATGAGAAGTAATGCAGACCCTAGAAGATGAGCACAAAACTGGCCGTCCAGTTAGACTCTTCTTTATTCTCTCTGGAGAACACCTCTCGCTTCCAGCAGCTGAGATACTTGCAATATTAGATTCAGAGAAGATCTCCACTGATCGCGTTGAAACTAGCTACCGCCTTCTGAAGTTAACGTCGCCGCCTGAAGCCTTACAACACGTGTCCCGTCGGAGTCTCATGTATGACAAGTGCGGGTACATCCTCGGAGAATGTGCAGCAGATGAGAAGGAAATTCGAAGCCTAATCACGGAGCTTCCGCTGGACAGGTATATTGACGGAGGAACCTGCTACGCAGTTCGATCTGAAAGGTTAGGCGGCGTAGAGAAAGAGATCAAACGAACCCATCTAGAGAGGTCCATAGGTTCGCTGCTGAAAGACAGGGCCCCAGGCTTACGCGTACAGTTGAAAGAACCTGACTTGACTTTTCTCGGCGTAATCTACGAAAAGTCGTTCCTATTTGGTTTGGCCGAGCACGCGAGACCGTCCGGTCCTATTTCCCGTCGCAGACCTCGGAAGCGGCCAGTTTTCCATCCTTCAACAATGCCCCCTAAAATTGCCCGTTGCATGGTCAACCTTTCCCGCGCGCGGCCAGGAGAATTGTTCGCTGACCCCTTCTGCGGAGTGGGAGGTATCGTGATAGAGGCAGCTCTAATTGGTTGCCGAGTGGTTGCTGTTGATGCAAGTGCGAGAATGCTTCGAGGCGTAAGAAGGAACGTCGCCCATTTCGATCTACAAGCAGCCGGCATGATCATGGGAGATGCAAGACGCTTGTCATTGCATGGTCTACAATCCATAGCGACAGACCCGCCCTACGGTCGTGGGTCATCGACCAGAGGAGTGAAAGTTAGCGATCTAATCCGGGAATTTCTTCTCGAAGCGTCTGGTTCAATGCAACATGGTGCTCACATCTGCATATCCGCTCCTTCAGAGGTTCAACTCGCCGATTACGCGCGAGATGCAGGCCTTGAAGTTAGAGAGCGACATCTGGCAAGAATTCATAGAAGCTTAACAAGACAATTCGTCGTCGCAAAGAGCCGTTAACTATTGGTTGATTTGAGATTTCAGTCCGATCAATAATTGTCTTGAGATAGATGAACGATCATGTTCTGAGGCGTTAGTCGACTCGGTGGGCTTCAGCTTCCTCAAACTCCACAAACCTATGATATTCACCGCGGCGTAGACAGCTATTGCAGCTAATCCTATGACGTTAAGCGGCAAGTTACAGGACTGAGGTATGACTACCGCCGAACTGGTCTTAGACTTTTTGTGTTACTTCCATCATTCAGTTACAGTCAGCTCTCACAGAATTCGTTTCAGTCATGTCTTGATAGAAAGCTGTACAGCCCCGATTATGTGCGATATATATCGGACGGGTGTCTCAATCAAAGGATAGTGCCCAAGATGTCGGTCGCTGTAATATTCCTTGGGAGCGGCGGAAGCGTTCCAAGCAAGTACCGAATGCTTCCTAGTGTGCTGATCCGGCGGGGTCCCGAGCTGCTGCTCTTCGACTGCGGCGAGGGAACACAGAGGCAGTTCCTCCAAGCCAAAGCAGGAATCAACCGGAAGATGCGAATATTCATCAGTCACCTGCACGGCGACCATGTCTTCGGCCTTCCAGGGATGCTCCACTCGTTAGCATTCATGGGACGAACGCGAGAGCTAGAGATTTACGGACCGCGAGGCATCACGGACTTCGTCTCAGCCGTCAACAACTCAGTCAAGTTCTACGCACAGTATCCGCTAACCGTGAAAGAAGTTCGCGCGGGCACTATTGTGAATGATCAAGAGTACAAGGTCGTAGGGGCACCTGCGAAACACGGAATCCCTTGCTTTGCATACGCTTTCGAGGAAAAACCGAAGCCGGGCAAGTTCAACCCTAGGATGGCGAAGAAACTGGGAATCCCAGAGGGACCGCTATGGAAGAAGCTTCAATCATCTCGATACGTGCGTGTAGGCAACCGAAGAATTTCCTCCCGCCTTGTAGTCGGCGCGCCTCGAGAGGGAATCAAGATCACGTACGCGGTCGATACCCGACCGTGCGCTACCGTTGCGAAACTGGCCCGAGACTCCGACCTCCTAATACATGACAGCTCATTCGATCGATCAGCTTCACAGAAAGCTTCGGACTATGGGCATTCAACTTCCACCGAGGCTGCGCAACTGGCGGTCCGGTCTAAGTCGCGCAAGTTAGCTCTGTTTCACATAAGCGCAATGTACGAAGACGCTAGTCCGCTCCTCGTCCAGGCGAGGCGGGTTTTTCGAAATACGATCCTCTCACATGACATGATGACTGTCTACGTTTCGCGGAATCGTTGAAAACCGTCCTGCCCTTGCTTGGCCGTAAGGTAATCAACCACCGACTCCGGGGTCGCCGAGTCTATTCGGATTGTGATTGGACCCTGCGGAGATTCACCCACGGGGGCACAGAAGGACACGTGTCCCGCGAAGGCAGCCTGCTTATGCAAGTAGATCATAATTCGTTGAGATTCAGTTCTAGTTGAGAAGACTTTACGTGCTGTATCCCTAATCCTCTCCTGTTTTATCAGCCGGCGAAACGTGTCCAGAAAATTCATGCTTGAACCATTCAGCTGAAGCAGTTCAGCCCCGTCAGGCTTAGTGACCTTCACCGCCTTCGCATCGGGAAAAATGTTGAGCAGAGCACGTTTAACCTTCGCTTCGTCCTCCGTCGGATTGAGCTTTGCTTCCACGACGATTCTGATGCTCATTGCAGCTTCAACTTGGCGAAAGCTTCTTTGAAGGCTGACTGTAGCTGCGCGATTGAACCTTCGTTAGTGAGAACGATATCGGCTGTAGCGAGCACGTGTCCCAACCCAACGTCCAACTCTCGAAAGTCACGCTCCTGGAATATGTCCCATGTCTTCGGATCATCACTCCTATTCCGTGAGAGTAATCTTTGAAAACGCGATTTTGGAGAGGCATGAATCGCGAGCGAGATAACCTCGAATTTCTCTCGAAGTTCGTTCAACTCGTGAAGGCTCCTGATTCCTTCCACGATGACGACGGCAGACTTGGATTGCTCGATTTTTGGAAGCAATCGTTTTGCGACTACGCTCGGTCCTTCTTTTGCTCTAATATCGAGCATGACCTCGCCAACGTTCTTCGGATTCGGACTCAACCCTCTCCGTTCAGTCTCTTCGCGTATCACGTCACCAAGCACAAAAACCTCAAGGCCGAGTTGCCGCCCCGCGTTGGACGCGACACCCTTCCCAGCACCGGGCATACCAGACATGGCGATGACTTTTTTCCCCATCTGCAATTCAAACTCTTGTTGTCTCACCAGTTCCGGCTACGAACGGTAAGTTTGGTCTCCCGTTTTGAGGGTTTCGGACGATTTCGACGAGGACGATGCTGGTCCCGCAACCGTAACATAGACAAGCCACATACTCCATCAGGACTTGGAGGGAGATGAGATGCGTTTCGAAGGAAAAGTCGCCGTGGTCACTGGGGCTTCTCGAGGAATAGGAAGAGCAATTGCATTGGCATTAGCGAAAGAAGGTTGCTCTCTCATTGTGAACTATAACCAGAATCAAGCCAAGGCGCAGGAGGTTGTCGACGCGATCAAGGGAATGAAATCACGGGCAATCCCCGTTAGATGCGACGTTTCCGCAAGGAACGATGTGGACAAGATGTTCAAACTGGCTGTGGAAGAATTCGGCAAAATTGACATACTAGTCAACAACGCGGCGATCATGGAAACGCCGCTCTTTCTTGATACCACGGACGAGGTATGGGACCGGAGCATGAACGTCAATCTCAAGAGCGTATTCATCTGCACGCAAATCGCCGCGAGACACATGATACCACGAAAGTACGGAAAGATAGTGAACATCGCCTCAAACTCAGGCATTGGAACCGCCTGCACAGGCGACGTCGCATACGGAGTGGCTAAAGCGGGGGTGATCCAACTTACAAAGCATACCGCCCTTGAACTCGGGCAATATGGCATTAACGTAAACTGCATCGCACCTGGAGCAACCGAGACAGAGATGCTGAGAGGGAATATGACCGATCAGCAGTACTCGGAATTCATCAAGGGCAGAAAGAGCATCTCGTCGCTGGGGGTCGTCGGCAGGCCAGAAGATATCGCAAATGTAGCTCTGTTCTTCGCGAGCGATGAATCCCGCTTCGTAACCGGCAGAACTCTTCTCGTCGACGGCGGAAGAAGAGATTTCATATGACAACGACCGAGAGAATCAGAAGTTTCGTCGCTGTCGATTTAGATGATGTCGGGATCAAAGAGAAGATTGTAACCGCTCAGAAGGATCTGGAGCAGACTGGCGCCGATTTGAAGCTTGTAGAACCGGCGATCATGCACCTCACCCTCAGATTCCTCGGCGAGATCCCAGAACCGACCGTTCAGAATGTGAAGCAAATCCTCGATGAAGTACGCTTTCAATCCTTTGAGGCACAGTTCTCCGGCCTAGGAGCGTTCCCTAACCTGAACCGAATCAATGTAGTCTGGGTCGGAATCGTACACGGCGATGAAGAGATGCGCTCGATCTTCGAACAGATCGAGCCAAAGCTCAGACAGATTGGAATGGCCCCTGACAATAAAGGATTCAGCCCACACCTAACCATAGCTCGAGTCAAGTCTGGAAGAAACAAAGCGGCACTCGGCGACGTCGTCTCAAAGATGAAAGATTTCAAGTTCGGAAGCATGCCTGTCACATCTGTACGATTGAAAAAGAGCACCCTGACTCCAAAAGGGCCAATATACACGACCATGCACGAAGTTAAATCGACTTGAAAATCGACCAAGTGTCACTGAATTGAAAATTGATGAAGTGTGCGCAAAGGCAAGGCACCAGTTAACGCCAACCGTGAAGGAACGACGCCTTATCGAGCAGACCGCCGAGCAGATCAGGCAACGCGTCGAAGATGAATGTAAGAGATCGAAACTTGAAGCAGACGTTCGCTTGGAAGGGTCCGTCGCAAAAGACACTTGGATTCCGGGTTATGTTGATATCGATATTTTCATGCTGGTCTCACCTGAATTAGCAAAGGACCAGTTGGCGAAGACATGTCTGCCCATAGCACGAAGAGCACTGAGAGGAAACAGGATTATTGAACGATACGCCGAGCACCCGTATATTGAAGCCTTCATCAAAACGCGTAAGGATCTTCGAGTCAACGTTGTGCCCTGCTACAAGGTTGAGAGAGGCAACTGGCTAAGTGCAACTGACCGTACTCCGTTCCACGCACAATACATCCACGAACGCTTGGCGCCAGAGAGGCGAGGCGACGTCAGATTACTCAAAGCATTCCTCAGGAGCATAGGTACATACGGAGCAGATATCAAGACGGGTGGGTTCAGCGGGATGCTGGTCGAGACTCTCACGTTAAGCTTTGAAGGATTCCTAGACGTAATCCGCAACTTTGCCGACTGGAACCCTAACCGATACTTGGATGTTGAGCACTACTATCAAGACCGCGCCGGAGAGGTTAGAAAAATATTTCCAGAACCGCTCGTCGTAATCGACCCAGTTGACAAAGGCCGCAATTTAGGCGCAGCAGTACACCCAGATCAACTCTGGAACCTTGTCGCTGCCTCACGGGACTTCCTCACGAGCCCCTCCACCCGATTCTTCCGTGAACCTACAATCAAACCCATGACCAGAACAGAGTACCAGAGACTTACGAAAAGCCGCGGCTCAGACTTACTGCTCATCTCCTTCGGACCCGTCAAGGCGGTTGTCGATGTTCTCTGGAGCCAACTCTTCAGAACCCAGAGAGCGTTAGCTAACTTTTTGGCGAATAACGATTTTGAAGTCGTAAAATCCTCAGCATGGAGCGACGAGAAGAACCTCAACATAATCCTCTTCGAACTTGAATCAATCCAAATTCCAAGTTCGAAAAAGCACCTCGGTCCACCCGTGGGCAGAACAAGCGAAAGCACATCATTCATTCAGAAACACGCCGGAAATTCGAACACGGTAGCAGGACCATGGATTGAGAACCAACGATGGGTAGTAGAAAAGCACCGACAAGAGACAGACGCTCAGCAGCTCATACGCCAAGCCCTCGCGCACAATTCGGAGATCGGACTCGCATCTCTCTTCACCAAAAGAAAACGCGTCAAAGTACTCAATCAGAATACCATAACCCCTCTGATTAGTTCAAACGTTGAATTCTCGAAGTTCATGAGACACTTTCTCGAAGGAAGGCCGGTCTGGTATGCCTAATCCGGAAGAACTCCAGCCCACCACGCTTCTTGACACCAAGTACTCTCGTTTCCTAACATTCCCTTCAAAAGAAGCAGACGCCGAAGCGCAATCCAGAGTCCAAGAACTCACGACGATTGGAATAAGCAAGATTCGATTCGATGGATCCACAATGATCGACGGGATACCGGTACTCGGGAAAGGTTGCGTGGGAATAGTCATTCAGGCATCTCTGGGCACGGTTCCGGTAGCGTTGAAGATCAGACGCATGGATGCAGATCGCCCCTCATTCTTCGAAGAGGGAAGATTGCTCAGACTCGCAAACAGCGTTGACGTAGGACCAAGACTCTTCGCAGTCACCCGCAACTTTCTAGTCATGGAACTGATCAGCGGCCTACCGCTATTCAAGTGGGTTGACAGCATCCGTAACCGTGCTCAAGTACGCAAGGTACTACGAGGGCTGCTAACGGACTGTTTCAGGCTGGATCTAATCGGCCTCGATCATGGTGAACTGAGCCATGCACCAAGGAACGTTCTCGTCGATCTCAAAGGGAAGGGTTGCATAGTAGACTTCGAAAGCGCAAGCACAAGCAGACGAGTGGCCAACGTTACCTCACTCATCCAATACTTCATGTTCGGACAGTTAGCACAAAAGTTTGGGGCAAAGTTGTACAAGAATAGGAGGACCGTTCTCAAATCTCTCTCTGACTACAAGCAAGACGGATCAATCTCCAACTTCCAAACTGTCATCGAAAGCCTGCAGTTGTGACCCATGAGAATCACAGGTACAACTTATGTACTGAATATGCCGTACGCCATAATTGACTTGAAAGGAACGATCAAAATGGAAACTGTCACGCGGCGCACACGTGAATTCAACGAGAATGTGCAGTTGGCCGTAGAGAGGACGATGGTTGAAGTGCTCGGCGCAGAGGCGCTCGAATCTATCGTCAAGATACTTCGGGAAGAGTACGATGTTAGTCGTGATGAATTGCCCTATCGGAGTGAGACTCTCTACCGAGTTCTCGAAGAGAAGTATGAGGTATTCGGGGCGAAGACGTTAGGGACCGTCATTGCGAGGAAACTGTACGCATCGTTAGGGTTAGAGTTTGAGACTCATGACGGCTACTCGCTCACGGATTACATTGAATTAGCAAAGTCCAGGCTGCACCTCACCCCATAAGGCAAATCGAACTTCGTGAAAGTCGTAATATTCGAACTCTGGTCAATGATTTCATGAATATTCAAGTAACCAAACTCGACTGGAAGGCCCTACTCAACGCAATCGAT
Source organism: Candidatus Methylomirabilota bacterium (assembly GCA_035524675.1). Classification (GTDB taxonomy): domain Archaea; phylum Thermoproteota; class Bathyarchaeia; order 40CM-2-53-6; family 40CM-2-53-6; genus FEN-987. The sequence continues at coordinate 47,133 of DATKOK010000064.1, forward strand.
AGGATGGACCCCGACGCTTTCGCCTCATTCCTAACTGAAGACGCAGTTTTCAGATTTGCGAACGCGGAACCCGTAAAGGGCAGGGCGAATGTTAGGGAAAACGTCGCCGGCTTCTTCTCTTCAATCAAATCCCTAAACCATGAAGCTCTGGGGGCTTGGGAGAAGGATAACGTCATCACCCTCCAAGGCGAGGTGACGTATGTACGAAAGGACGACCGGGCAGTGAAGGTTCCGTTCGTTAATCTGTTCAAGATGAAAGGGACGTTGATCCGCGAGTACCTAATCTACGTTGACGCGTCCCAACTATTCGCGTAAACGGACGTCGCGGCCTGAACTGCCTTCACCAAATCGCTATTCTATTATCTTCTGACCGTCACGAGTGTGGTGGCGGAGAGAAGGAGAGCCGCTCCAATTATCGTCGTAACCGTCAGGCTCTCGCCAAGCAACAATACTCCTCCAATCACGCCCACCACTGGGATCAAGTAGAGTTGAACTGAGAGACGTGACACCGCCCTAGAGCC
>DATKOK010000065.1:0-3249 GCA_035524675.1 Candidatus Methylomirabilota bacterium
AGAGTGCGATAGGCACTGTCGCGCGCAGCGTGGCAATGGATGCGGGCGCTGACTACGTTGTTAGGGACAGAGTCCAATCAGGTCCGGAAAAGATGAAGGGGATACGTTGGCCGTTTGCGTCACTTAGGAAAGTTCGGAAAGGTGAACTCGTCTCGATCGACTTCGTTGGCTGGGTAAACTCGTATGGATTCGACATACTGCGTACCGGATGCGTCGGCCGCCCGAACAGACAACAGCGAATGCTAATCGAGCTCGCTGATGAAGCAACTCACGCAATGAGCAACGCACTGACAGATAATGCAGATGTGAAAGACTCGGTGGATGCGCTGAATCAGTTCGATCGACCGGGAATTTCAATTTCACCGTTCGGTCACTCCATAGGACTCGAGATCGTGGAGAAACCCTACCTATTCCCGGGCGCCACTGGAACGATCAAGAAGAACATGGTTTTCTGCGTGGAACCCGATGTACGCTCGTCTAGAGATTCAGCGTGTGTAGAGGATGAGCTAATAGTGACAGCTGGGAAACCTAGGACGCTCACCAAGTTGCCAGTTGATTTCTGGAAATAGGTGAAGATAACAGGATACATTTCTTGGGATGAAATTGCGCAAAGCTCCCTCACCGAGTTCCTCAGTAGTAGACTTTGTCGGAAACACGCCGATCATCAAACTGCAGATCGAAGTGAACAGCCGAATCTATCACATGTATGCGAAATTAGAGTTCATGAACCCTAGCGGGAGCGTCAAGGACAGGATTGCGAAGTACATGATTGACTCCGCTGAAAATCGAGGCATACTGAAACCGAACTCCATCATCGTAGAAGCAACAAGCGGGAACACTGGCATAGCACTAGCTATGGTGGCGGCTGCAAAAGGGTACCGGATGGTCGTCTTCATGCCCGAGCACATGAGTAAAGAGAGAATTCGCCTCATGGAAAGCCTCGGCGCGGAAGTTTGCTTGACACCCAAAGAAGACGGGTTCGAAGGTGCTGTAAGGAAGACTGAGGAAGTAGCCAAGAGATCGTCGATCCATGTTTACCTCACAAAGCAGTTTAGCAATGACGAGAATGTGGCCGCGCACTATAAGACGACGGGGCGTGAGATAATCGCGCAAGTGCCGGAACGAGTAGACCTCTTTGTCGCAGGAGTCGGAACCGGAGGAACCCTATTCGGTGTAGGTAAAGCACTCCGGGAAGTGAACCCACAAGCGAAGCTCGTTGCCGTTGAACCCGCCGAAGCGGCTCTATTATCTGGTGAGACAGAGATCCATGATCATAAGATCGCTGGAATCGGAGACGGATTCATCCCTGAAATCGTAAAGACAGGCGAACTAGACCTGATCACCAAAGTGAAAAGCGACGACGCAGTCGACATGTCGAAGAGGCTGTGCAAAGAGTATGGGTTAATGGTCGGTATCTCGTCTGGCGCAAACATTCTAGGTGTTGTCCAGGCGCTTGATAAGATAGGGAGAGACAAAGTTGCGGTTACAGTCCTCCCGGACAGAACCGAACGATACTTCAGCACGGACCTTCACGTACTACATCAACACCTCGTCCACCGCTGCACGCCAGACTGCCAATGCATATTCAGTTAACTAGCCCACATTGAATATTGTGCAGGCTGAACATACACGCTGGAATTAACGATTCAAGATTTCATAGCTCGATATTCATTAATAGGATACCATTATCATTCCGTCCGGAAGCAGAATGAAAACTAAGTTCGGAATCGTTCTACCGACGCGCGGAATGCTGTTCGCAAAGACGAGCGCCCGGGAAGACATTATCGAACTCAGCAAACTCATCGAAGAATACGGATATGATGCAGTTTGGGCGGGAGATAGCATACTCGCCAAGCCTCGCCTAGATTCTATCAGCGTACTATCTGCCGTCGCCGGAGCGACTGAGCGTGTAAAGTTAGGAACGGCATGCTTCGCGAGCTTCCCCCTACGACACCCAATAATACTGGCATACCAATGGGCTACGCTCGACGTCCTGTCAGAAGGAAGAAGTCTCCTCGTCATCTGCCAAGGTACTCCAACGCAACATGGAAAGATCTACCGCAACGAATTCAACGCGTTAGGAGTATCACCCAAAGAGAAGATGAGGAGAAGCGAAGAATCCATAGAGATTATCAGAAAACTTTGGGAATCGGACAACGTCAGCTATGATGGGCAAGTTTTCAAGTTCAAAGACGTCACGATGCTACCCAAACCAGTTCAAAAACCATGCCCGATTTGGATAGCGTCCAACCCACGATCCACAGGTGAGCTTGAAGGACCCCCGGGCGAGATAGAGAAGAACTTCGACCGAGTCGGTAAGTACGCAGACGGATGGATGTCAACTATGCTCGACCCTGAAGAATTCAGAGAAGACGCGGAGCGCGTACGTGTTGCCTTACGCAAACATCACCGTGAAAGCGACACCTTCGGAATGTGCCTCTACTACAACGTAAACATGAACGAGGACAAGCAAAAAGCAGCAGCTGAATCAACCGACTTCCTAATGAAATACTACCGAGAAGACCCCTCCGGGATCCTCGATAAGTGGGTTGCTTTCGGCAACCAGAAAGACTGCGCTGACAAAATAGAGAACTTCGTAAAGGCAGGAGTAGACACTTTCTCAATCCGATTTGTCGCCTGGAACCAAATTGAACAACTAAAGCGATTCAGCAAAGACGTGCTACCGAGCTTCTGAACTTCAGAACAGGAAATCGTTTCACCGAAACCGACGCACAGCTTCCCCATGACTCCATGCTCACCGAAGGTCACAATGACTTTCCGGTTACCTCCCCAAATGGTGAGATCGTCTAACTTTAACATGGCCAAAATCTGAACACCGATAATCGCAATCAATCGCACGCTGTAAATAGCAAAACGGCGTCATCAAACCCAACTGAAGGCGGCATTAAATTTGATGTCTGATACTGTCGCAAAACTGCCCGACTCGAAGACTGATTTACTTGCGTATCACATGCTTACACATACTTTGATTACTACCTTTCATCAGCGCCTGATGGGCATTACAACAAGACGTTTCGCAGACGAATTCATTATGGACACGGCCGCACAAGTCGTAAAGAATCTAGTCGGTGCCTCCTCAAACCCTGTCGAGGAAATTCGAAACATTATCGAAAAGTACGGATATCAGATCAAAGAAAGCAGTGAGGACGACCATGCCAGGTGGACCATAAAATGTCCGTTCGCTCAGAAGGTGCATCCGAATCTAACTTTGAGTGAGGCAATTTGTCC
>DATKOK010000066.1:0-31540 GCA_035524675.1 Candidatus Methylomirabilota bacterium
CGGAGGGGGCTATACTAACTTCCACTCTTGAACACGAGAACGTGGGTGACCTTATCTTCGCAGTAAACTTCTCTCTACCGAAGAATTTCGTCAACGTCAAGAATTTCAATTACTCAAGCCTCACGTTGTATATTCCGGCTCCATTCTTCGATAAGACTGGCTATTTAGTACAGGACGGGTTTGAACCCTTTGCAGGAATCGATTGGGATAATGGAGATAATTCGAATATCGTAACGACAATAACAGATAATTACCTCTCTATCTTCGTCACGCGTGCCGACCAGAATGACCCGTTCGGACCAAATTCGTGGATCATACGGATCCAAGGGCCACCTTCGGGCATTACATTCTCTAAGAATCAAGATAACTGGTATTACATCCGAATCAATCAGATGAAAGCACCCCAAACGGCTGGCAGATACTTCTTCAAGATGTTCCTAAATGATTCGTATCCCCTCCACAGCGGTGCATCAGGCGGCATCTGGAGCACGATGCCAATGGAAAATTGGCCAGTGCTCTTGGTCAAAGGCGAAGTTGACCCTGCACTGATATCTGGGACTCTAAGATATGGAGAATTGAACAGCACCCTTTACAGTCTACCGATAAACCTACCTGGAAAAGTCAGAGCAGTCGGAACCGCCACGGATCCTGTGACGGGTGAATCGACAGGTCGCGCGGTGGAAGCACGCGGCTACTTCAATGCGAGCGCAAAAGGTCACTATGAGATTGAAGGAGTGGCATCTGGCACATACACGATCTACGCCTCAGCGGCAGGCCTACCTGAACAGATCATAGCGGATAACGTTAGGGTGGCACGCGGTCAATCACTTCATCTCGATGGTTATCTTAGAATAGGCCCACAACTTCGAGGCACCGTTTATTCCAAGTCAGAGTTTGGAACCGTTTCATGGCCAGCTCAGCGACCGATCTCGATTGTCATATATGACGATAAATCCTACGACGCGCCGAGCATCATCTCGTTCAGCCCTACAAACCTTACACAGGCACCTTACACGTCCTATGTGGTAGGTAACGCGGTTTTTTCGGCAACAGGTTTTAGCGGGCTTAACCCTCTTTTTGCAAGTCCGAAGAAGGCGGCTTTCCCCTGGGAGGGGCAAACTAGTTACTATTCCTATACGACACCTAATATCAAAGACCCATTCGGTTTGTTCAACGGTGTTGGACCAGCGCAAGTCTGGTGGGTTGACCCGCGTAGTACACTGGATCCAAACACGGGGCTTGGTTCTGCTTCCTCCTATTTTGTTTTTCAGTTCGGTTATGAAGACGTCTTCGGAGTTCCAACGAAATTCTCTGGTATGATACCGCAGGTATTCGCAACTTGGACTAATAGTCTGAAGCCGGGGCGGTACTACGTCCGAGCATTTCTGAATGGCTATGTTCAGACCGGATACGACGGGACCCTATTGCTTGACTACCCATTTGACGTACCATATTCAGGCCCCTCCAACGTGCTCCTCCCGATCGACTTAGTAGAATCCTGTGGCGTTAACGTAACGGTTCACTTTCATGACCTGCCTAACTCACTTGTAGATAGCCCGGTCCAGGGACCTGATCCCGCCAGATATTTGATTGCTGAAGCGTTTACTAGGGACGGACTCGTCGCGGCGTTCAACTTCACTCAAGTGCATGGTACATCAGATGCCACAGTGATGTTGAATGGTCTCGGAATGGCTGGCGACCCGTTGAATATACTACCGCTCGATCAACGAGCGGCAATAAAATACTCTCTCCTGAGATACCGTGGCCTATACGATTATGGCCTGCCGACAGACATGTATACAATTCACGTATTCATGAGGGGCTACATTCAAGCTATTCCCCCCGCAACTTCCATCGACGAATTGGATAAACCGCTCACGGTGAACCTCGTAGTAGGGACATGTCTCACCGAGGCGAGCACGCATATGTATCGTGGCGGCAGCATTAACGCCACCGTATCGTCGATCGATTGGGAAATCCCCACTGTCGAACGGAATTGGGTTTGGAATAACACTTCTGTTAATTTACTAGTGTACGATATTTCGTCTAGAAACTTCATCGACGTTATCACGTTCTGGAATGCAAACCTACATAGATGGTACATTCCAAGACAAGACTCAATGTTCACAAGCTTGCCTTGGTCAGGCTGGTTCTCGTCATACGGAGCGGGATCAAGTTATCTTATGACCAATGGTTCAGTTGAAGTTGATGAATTTGGCCCTGACCTCCCGAGCGTGCCGTCCGTAGATCCTGGTGCAAGCCTCGTAACCAATAATTTCATTCAGGACATGATCCATGAGGGCTTTCTCTACAATTTCTCATTATACAGGTATCCGAACCTCAGATCGGTTTTGGCGATTTATCCCGGTACTTACGCGCTGAATACTTGGACGTACGGCTACGTTCAAGAAAATGTGCTCAGTCTAGGCGACTTAGGGGATGTATATGTTGCTGTACCATGGTTAGGTCAGATGGGAGACATCAACGTCAAACTGATCGTCGGAGTCAACTTGACGCTCACAGTCTTGTTCAAGACTGAAAAAATAATATCTGGCATTCCATACAATTCATCAGTGAGAATCCGTGTTTTTGATGAAGCTGACGATTTTATCGCTTCCACCACCCTATTTGCGTCTGACGTAGGAACACTCTTTGGAAGAGGGCTGCCAGCTTCCAATTCTGTAGGCTTTTTCGCAAACGGTGTTAAACTCATCAACCAGGCAGTCCCCGCTGGTACTACTGTGTTAACCTACAGAAACCTTGCAGGCACATTCGGCTATGTCGAACCAAACAGTCGAATTTCCAGTATACGAACCGCGACATTATTCGCGTCCGATCATGGGATATGGGGAAGATCGACGATACCCGGAGGATACGCGGGCGATTGGACCGTGATGGTCGACATGATCAACTGGTACCAGCCCACTGCAGCATACCCCCCTGCCGCTGCCCTTCTACAAGGAGAATCAACATTCTTCTTCCCATACAATCATCTAGGCCCCTACTCACAGAACTCATTCATTCGAATCTCAAACGCTCCCCTAAGCGGAGAAGCATCTGTCGAGTTCGAAATGGACCTGCGCGGATATATTCAGGGCACCGTACTCGGAATGAATTGGGATGACGCAACACGAACTATGAGTTGGACAGATCTGCAAATCGTAGACAGCTCATCTTACCAGTACTACTGGTACACATGGGACGGATGGTTCGACGGATATCTTAACCCTGGAAGGTATCAAACCACGATTAGAGAATGGACCGGTAGCCAGGGATACTTGCCCATCAGCTTCGTGCTCGACGTGAGCCCTGGAGAACAATCCAAGTCGCTCAACTTCATAATGTCGGAGAGCCAGATCCCCATTCCAGAGCTGATTAATTCTCCCTCAATAGGGCTCGCGCTGTTAGTAGCAACTTGCCTCATTTTTCGAAGGCGTCGATGAATCGTCTCACATCGTGCGCTTGGATAAGATCAGTGCAACCGGCATCAATATGAGACTGCTAGCCACCAGGATAAGCAAATCGCCGAGTACAGCCGAGTTCAATCCTAGACCAAGATACATTATTCTTCTAAGCGCGTCATTTCCATAAGTCCACGGCAAAGCATCTGCAATCGCTCTTCCTCCCGGTGCAAGCAACAACGGCGAATCAGTCGTCCCTGCCAGGCTGAAGAGAGGGAAAGTCATAGCAATCTCGAGAACTGTAAGAGTTGAAGAACCTCGTATTCTAGCTGAGATCGCCAAACCTAATGAGAGAGTGAAGATTGCGATTAGAATTGTAGTTAGGAAAACTAGGAGTAGATTACCACGCACGACGACGCCGTCTAATGCAAAAATTACTAACATTAGTGCTGTACGCAACACTGTCAGCACCACCGTTGCGAACATCTTACCACTATATACAGCGAACAAGCTAACTGGAGAAAGTGCCAAACGCGGAAAGGTGCCGCGTTCTCGTTCACGACTTATTGCATTGACTATATCGTCGAAGGCACCTAGAATAGCAATCATCCCTAGAAAACCCGGAAGAATCGGATCGCCGGTTGGCGGTCTCCCAGAAATCGGTCTTGTAACCACTTCAATAGAAGCAATCTTCGCACCGAAGACAGCCCCCGCTTCACCCCTGCTCGCTTCAAGAAGTAAATCATGAGCACCCGAATTGACTGCGCCCAGAACAAACGATGCGGAAGTGAATTTCGAGTTATCCGTCTCCACGACGACAAAAGCCTTACCGGAAGCCAAGTCGCTTCCAAATCCTTGCGGGATAACTATCGCGCCAATTGCTTGGGCTCTATCGACAGCCCCTAAAGCCTGTTCTTCAGTTTGCACGAGTTCGGTAATGTGAATGAATGGCGAAGTCGTCAACTTATCAAGCAAAGCCTTCGAAGCTGGAGATCCGTCCAGATCTGCGACGACGACAGGTATGTTGTGACTCGTAGCGCTGAAAGCTGAGGCGATCACGATGAAAATACCGATCAGTAGAATCGGGAACATGATGGTCAGCACCAGAGAAACAGGATCACGACGAAGTTGTTTGAGTTCCTTTATTGAAATGGCGTATGTGTGACGAACGAAATCGTCCTTCATCTAATCAGCCTCTCCCTGGACTTAGAAAGCAGCAAAAACGCAGTTCCGTAGAATAGGGCTCCAGATGCAAAGAGATACTCTAAATCATAACTCAGCGAGAGTACCGATCGGCCTAGCAGTATAGTCCTTCTTAATGCATCGAACGCGTAGGAGAACGGTAGAAGTGTCGCTATTGTTTGGGATACGCCCACTAGAAGCTCCTTATCGATAATTAGCCCACTGAATGCAAACAGCAAGAGGATTAGGAAGAACTCCACTATCACAACCGCGCGTTGTCCGAGTTTCAACGCTGAAGCGACAAAACCAAGGCCCATCGTCACAAGCGCGACCAAGAGTGATAATGCTAGGATGGTCAGAAGGTCCGTGTTTGGTCTCGCACCATAGCCGTAAATCGCTAGCCCTAAGACGATGAATGTCCGAACTATGCTCAAGAGGATGTCAAATAGTGTCTTTCCAAGCATAATCGCTCCAATCGGGATAGGGGTAACTAGCAGTCGAGCGTACGTTCCTTCTTCACGTTCACGTGACATGCCGCCTGCAATCTCATAGAAGACCGCGAATATTTGTACAACAGCTAGCACGATGGTTAAACCGACATTAAATCCTGCAAAACTAGCTCCCTTCTGGATGACCTCCACGCCCGAGATAGCCTGTTTCTCAGCTTCGGTTAACTGAGACTGAACCTCAATATTCGGGTTGAAATTCTGAACGTAGTTTGTCAACGTACTTTGAATCTGATCTGATACACCCGGCTCGCTGTCGTCTGTGTACAGAATTATCCTTGCTTGAACACTGTTATCGAGGTCGTTCTGGAATCCCTTGGGAACAACAATTACTGCGAAAATCTTCTTCGTCCCTAATAGTGCTATACTTTGTTGTTCGTCGTAGCTTTGGATTAAACTGTGAAAATCTGGCGAACTCTCCAGTGTCTGCCACAGACGAAGAGAGGCGACTGAAAAATCATTGTCCACGAATGCCATGGGTATGTCGGCAGTTGCCGAAAACGTGGTCCCAGCCCCCCCTCTACCTGCACCTAGAGACGCTGTGAAGAAGAAGGGTAAGATCACGAGTGAAATGAGAATGGCACTGCGATTCCGCCGGAATTGACGAAACTCATTCTCAGCTACAGCCAAAGAATCGCTGACAAAACGTGACAAAGACATCTGGAATCAAACTATCTTTCATTCACTTCGTCTGCTCAGCATGTTCCAAGAAACGGTCAATCTCATCCTCGCCGCCAGTCAGTGCGATGAAGGCTTCTTCGAGCGTAGGATCCTTCGTATTTATCGTACGAATACGCGCGCCAACATCAAGCAACGCACTTGCGACATCCTCAGCAAGGGTCTCTCTACGTTCGCAGCTAACTTGGAGCTTAGATTCCGCGTACTTGATTCTGCACACTTGATTCATCGAACTAAGCCTATGCTTAACTTTCTCTAGCTGCGCGGGGGACAAATCGGGAGTTTCAACTTCAACCAATGACAATTCACTAACGCTATGTTTCAACTCATCAGGCGTACCCACTTGAACGAGTCTGCCCGCGAACATTATCCCAACCCTGTCACAGATTTTCTCAGGTTCACCCATGTAATGAGTCGTCCATATCACGGTGACCCCCTGCTCACACAGGCGGCGTGTAAAATCCTGCAGAGCGATTGCTGACTGAGGGTCTAAGCCGGAAGTCACTTCATCCAAGAAAAGAACCTTCGGATCGTGAAGAAGCGCAGCGCAAATCATCGCCTTCTTCGCCCACCCCGTCGAGAGCGCACTAACGAGCCTCTTTGTTTTTTCTCTGAAAGCAAACATTTCAAGAAGCTCCTGTATTCGATTCTCTGCACGGGCGCGAGGAATATCATATAGCGTGCTCAACAGCCTCAAATTTTCTTCAATAGTCAAGTCTTTGTACAGCGATACGCCCTCACTGACCACGCCGATACTGCGCCTTACGGCAGCAGCGTCTTTTCTGATATCATACCCAGCTACTGTAGCCGAGCCCATTGTAGGCTCCGTCAATGTGCACAACATTCGAACAGTTGTAGTTTTTCCAGCACCATTCGGTCCCAGCAGACCGAACAATTCCCCAGCATTGACGCTCAAATTCAATGTGTCAACCGCTCGGAAATGGCCGAACATTTTCGTTAATGCTTGAGTCGTTATCGAATTGTCAGGCATGAGCATTCCCTATGACGACAATCAACGTCGATGTCTATCGCGTAATAAGAGAAGTGGATATTTGTCATGAAGTTCAACTCTGTCTGCCATGCCATTCGACTTCGATCCGTTTCTCCCTGTGGTTGACGACTCGTGCGAGAACAAATAGGAGATCGGATAGGCGGTTGATGAACGGGATCAACTGCTCGTCGATCTCCTCTTTTCGTGATAGAGTTACAATGCGCCGTTCCGCCCGCCTTGCCACGGCGCGGGCGAAGTGCAAGGAAGCCCCGGTCCTGCATCCGCCAGGCAAGATGAATGCGCGCAGAGGTGGCAATTCGCTCTCAAATCGGTCAATTATCCGTTCAAGTTCTGAGACGCGCTCTGCCGTTATACGCGACATCTCCTTACCTTTCTGAGCGTTTGCAAGATCTGCCCCAGCTGCGAACAGATCTTTCTGCAGCTCCTGCAGAACCAGATCAATCTCGGGATCAGAAAGAACAGATCGGACAAGACCAAGCGCTGAGTTGGTCTCGTCTACGCTTCCGTAAGCCTCGACACGCGTCGAATCCTTGGGCACTCGAACTCCGCCGAAAAGACCAGTCTCGCCCTTGTCACCCGTTCGCGTGTAAATCCTTGCCGTTGCGAGCACCAGATGAAGTTTAGCCTAGCGGAATACTAAAACTGGTGCAGTACGGGCCTGCCGCGGACATTTCATGTCCGGCTAACTCCGGTAGTTCATCTCACAATGAGACGAATGGAGTGAACGGCGGTTGCACTCTGAAAATAGCGTACATTTCTGTACTCTGTAGCTTTAAATAGAGTAATGGCGTCTATTCGCATTCAATAAGGGACTGAAAATGGGGCATAGCTTTTGGGCTCAGCGCCCAAGATACGATTACAGAAACCGAACGTAGGCTGAAGATTCAAAAGCTCAATTATTCAACCGACCCCCTCCAGGTCTTTCAGGCATTAGTTGCTGAAAGCGATCATTGTTATCTCCTCGAGTCGGCTGAGGGCCCGCGAAAGTTAGCTCAGTACTCGTTTATCGGCTATTCACCTACGAAGGTGCTCTCTGCTAAGAACCGCACATACATTGAACATTCTGAAGATGGGAAAGCGGTTAGCGTTGAGACAACGGACCCGCTGAGTCATCTTCGTGAGAATCTGGAGCGGACTTCGTCATATCGTGGCTTCCGATTTGTTGGGGGTTTGGTGGGGTATTTCTCGTATGACATGGTTCGACATATTGAATCGCTTCCCGACCTCGCCGAGGATGATCTCAACCTTCCGGATTTTCAGTTCGGCAAGTTCGACGACGGAATTGTCTTTGACCATCTCACCGGTCTCGCGTATTACTACTGGTACGATGACAATCGTATCAACGAGATAAGGCGCCTTCTCTCATCGCACGCCAGGCTTCCTAAACTGTCCACTACTTCTGGCAAAGTGAATCTATCACGGTCAGAGTTTATCTCGAAAGTGAGGAAGACAAAAGCCTACATCAAAGCGGGGGACATATTCCAGGCCGTCCTGTCCAAACGTTTCGAATTTGAGATTGACGGATCCCTTATTCACTTTTACAAGAAACTACGCGACATCAATCCTTCGCCATACATGTACTTTCTCAAGATGGGAAAGGTCTCAGTCGTCGGCTCCAGCCCCGAAATGCTCGGGAGAGTAGACGGTAGACACGTTGAAACGTTTCCAATAGCAGGAACACGCCCAATCGGAAAGAACGCCATCGAGACAGAGAAACTAGCTTCATCTCTAATCAAAGACCCGAAAGAAAGGGCGGAACATGTTATGCTAGTCGACCTTGCGCGAAACGACGTCGGCAAAGTATCTCAGTACGGTTCCGTCGAGGTCCCCGATTTCATGACAATACAAAGATACAGCCACGTCCAACACATCGTCTCACGAGTCATTGGAAAATTAGAACCCCACAAAGATGCGATCGACGCCCTCAAAGCAATCTTTCCCGCAGGAACCGTTTCAGGAGCCCCTAAGAAACGAGCCATGGAAATCATCGAAGAATTAGAACCATGCAGACGCGGACCCTACGCCGGCGCCCTCGGTTACTTCTCTTACAACGGAAACGCCGACTTCGCAATTACCATTCGAACACTACTCGCGAAAGAAAAAAACGCTTACGTTCAAGTCGGCGCTGGAATCGTCGCCGACTCAAATCCCGGGCGAGAATGGGACGAAACCGAACACAAAGCCAGTGCACTACTTAGAGCCCTCAAAATGGAAAGATAAGAAATGAAAGTGCTGATAATCGATAATTACGATTCATTCGTCTACAATCTGGCTCAATACACAGGCAAACTAGGAGCAGAGCCAATTGTTCACCGAACCAACGAAATAACACTCAGTAACGTGAGGAAACTAAAGCCTGATAAGATCATAATATCTCCCGGACCCGGCTCGCCAAACGACCCCAAATACTTTGGAATATCAGGAGAGGTCCTTAGACAGGTGAGCCGTGAAACCCCAACTCTCGGCGTCTGTCTAGGCAATCAGGGCATTGCCTGGGCATTTGGCGGAAGAGTAGTGCCCGCGAAACGTTTGATGCATGGAAAGACGAGTCTAATCAAACACGAACAAGACGGCATATTCGAGAATGTCCCCAACCCTCTTCAGGCGACCCGATACCATTCGCTCGTCTGCGATAAGAAAAGCCTCCCAAAATGCCTAGAGATAACCGCTGAATCTCTCGACGATCACGAAATAATGGGACTAAGACATCGCGAATATCCGATATATGGAATTCAATTCCATCCCGAATCAATCCTAACACCCGACGGAATCACAATCATGAGAAATTTCATCGAGGAAATCTAATGATCAAAGAAGCAATCCAACAGTTGGCTGATCACAAGGATCTGCCGTTTGAAACCGCCCAGCAAAGTATGCGCGAAATCATGGAGGGCGAAGCAACCCCAGCTCAAATCGGAGCCTTCCTCATCTCATTGCGAATGAAAGGCGAGACTGTTGACGAGATCACAGCCCTTGCTACCACAATGAGAGAACATTCAGTCCGAATAAACCCCCACGTCCAAGGGAGAATGGTCGACACTTGCGGAACTGGTGGGGACCTACTCAAAACGTTCAACGTTAGCACAACCGCCGCTTTCATATCCGCCGCGGGCGGAGTCACGATCGCGAAACATGGAAATCGGTCAGTCACAAGCAAATGTGGAAGCGCGGACGTTCTAGAAGCAGTCGGAGTCAATCTCAATGTCGGTCCATCAACCGTGGAGAAAGCGATCGAACAGATAGGAATCGGGTTCATGTTTGCACCAGCGTTCCATCCCGCAATGAAAAACGCGATTCTCCCACGCCGAGAAATAGGTATCCGCACAGTTTTCAACATACTCGGACCGCTCACGAATCCCGCCAACGCGAACGCGCAAGTTCTGGGTGTGTACGATCAGGAACTAGTTGAACCAATCACAAGAGTACTCCAAAGACTCGGACTGGAGGAAGCATTGGTAGTACACGGAACTGACGGATTAGACGAGATATCAATCATCGGACCCACTAAAGTGGGCTGGTTAAAGAACGGAAACATCACCACCAAGACCCTCCAACCTGACGATATCAAGCTCGAAAAAGCCAAAATCGACGACATTTCCGCCTACGACACCGCACGAAGCGCGCGAATAATGATAGACATCCTGAACGATGTCGAGAAAGAGGACTCAGCTCGACGACAAATGGCCATAGCTAACGCTGCAGCCGCACTATTGGTCGGAGGAAAAGTTGACGATCTCCCAACCGGCGTTGATCTTGGAAACGAAATGATAGAGAACGGCAAAGCCTACGAGAAAATGAAACAACTCATCAAGTACACGAACGGAGACGAATCGAAACTGGAAAGGATAGAAAGTCCACATGACTGACTTCCTTGACAAACTAATTCAAGATGCAGAAGAAAGGATCATGAGAGGCTACTACGACCAGAACTTTGCAGTTCAGCATGAACATCTCAGCCTCTCACACGCTATCAAAAGCTCCAATCATAACGCGATCATTGCTGAAATAAAACCGAAATCACCCTCACGCGGAACGCTACGTGCTGAACTAGACCCGAAAGTTGCGGCTATTCAACTTGCCCGCGGAGGAGCAACAGGCTTATCGGTACTCACCGAACCTGACAATTTCGGAGGAACATTACAAACGCTAGCCCAGATCAGGCCAGCGGTAGACATACCGTTACTTATGAAAGACATAATCATCGGAGAAGAGCAAATCAAAGCTGCAGGAAATTCTGGCGCGGATTGTATCCTCCTTATACTATCATCGTTAGCTAGAAAGGGCATCCCGGCCGCAGACCTGATCAATAAAGCACACAAGTCTCGACTTGAAGTGATACTCGAAGTACACACCGCCCAGGAAATGGAACACGCCTCCCAGACTGATGCAGAGATCATCGGAATTAACAACAGAAACCTGAGTGACCTTGTAGTAGACTTGAACACCACAACGAAGTTGCTTGATTCAGCTCAGATTCCTGATAAGACGATCATCTCTGAAAGTGGCTTCGAAACCACTCAAGATATCCGAAGATTCAAAGACACACATATCGACGGATTTCTCATCGGATCTTCGATTATGCGGGCACCCAACCTGGAGGAGAAAGTACGAGAATTCGTTTACGCGTGATGATCATTTATGCGCGTGAAAATTTGCGGGTTAATGCGACCAGCGGACGTAGATTTCGCAGCGAATCAAGGAGCAGATGCGATAGGATTCGTGGTGGGAACGCCAATTTCGCGAAGAAATCTGCAATTAAATAAGGCGAAACAACTGATTAAGCGCGTTCCCATCTTTACGGCGTCAGTAGCGGTAACTGCAGCGGCTGACTTGAGATCCTTGCAGAGAATTGCGAAAAGACTGCGCACCGATGCACTGCAAGTGCACCGTTACAATCTTCGAGCCATCAACGAAATTCGTAAAGCCAATCCAGAACTTTCCATCATCGTTGCAACACCTATCCGCAATATGGAGTCGGTCTCGACCGCCGAATCGACCGCAAAGTTCTCAGACGCCATTATGGCAGAAACACCGAGCGAACTCGGAATAGGTGGAACCGGAAGAACCCATGACTGGACACTAACAAGTCTACTCCGAGCCAATATTCATCCTCATCCACTCATCTTGGCCGGCGGATTAACCACTAGCAACGTAGGCCGCGCGATACAATTGGTCAAACCCTATGGAGTCGACGTCTCAAGTGGCGTCGAAAGCAAATCAGGAGCAAAAGATCATCGGAAGATTAAGGAGTTTATCCAGATGGCGAAGGAGGCAAAGTGTTGAAGGCGCCGTATGTCGCACCCATTGATGGGAAATTTGGAAAGTACGGCGGACGGTACGTACCTGAAACACTGATGAACGCTCTTTTTGAACTCGAGGCTAAATATGAGAGATTGAAGAAAGACCCTGACTTCATCGATCAACTGGAGTATCTTCTCAAGAATTTCGCAGGACGCCCAACTCCTCTCTACTACGCCAAGAATCTGTCAGAGAAAACTGGTGGAGCAAAGATCTACATTAAACGTGAAGATCTTGCACATGGCGGCGCCCACAAGATCAACAACACAATCGGCCAAGCTCTGCTAGCAAAGAGAATGGGAAAGAAGAGGATAATCGCTGAGACAGGCGCAGGCCAGCATGGCGTCGCGAGCGCAATGGCATGCGCTGCACTTGGGCTGAGTTGCGAAGTCTACATGGGCGTCGACGATATTGAACGACAAAAACTGAACGTTTTCCGGATGAATCTCCTGGGCACGAAAGTCCGCCCGGTAGGTACAGGCTCGAGAACTTTGAAAGACGCGATAAACGAAGCTTTCAGAGATTGGGTTGCGAATGTCCAAGACACTTACTACCTTCTCGGATCGGTCGTTGGGCCACATCCATACCCTACGATCGTCAGGGATTTTCAAAGCGTCATAGGTTTGGAGATAAAGCAGCAAATCCTCCACGAAGAGAAACGTCTGCCAGACGCAATAGTAGCATGCGTTGGTGGAGGCAGCAACTCCATCGGTGCCTTTTACCCATTCATCGAAGACGATGAAGTCGCTCTGTGTGGCGTTGAGGCAGGCGGGCGCGGACTATCTCCAGGGAACCACGCCGCTCCACTATGCGCCGGCGAGGAAGGCGTATTCCACGGAATGCTTACCTACATTCTTCAAGACAGGAACGGACAAGTCCAAACCACCCACAGCATTTCAGCCGGACTCGACTATCCCGGAGTAGGTCCAGAGCATGCGCATCTAAAGGCGACTGGAAGAGCTCGGTACGTAGCGGTAACGGATAAACAAGCGCTGCACGGGTTCACTGAACTCTGCAAACACGAAGGAATCATACCAGCGCTTGAATCAGCCCACGCGGTACAATACGCGATTAGTATGGCCTCTAGAATGCAGCGCGATCAGATCGTCATAATCAACCTGTCGGGCAGAGGAGATAAGGACGTGAATGTCGTCGCAAAGGAACTGGGCGTGGAATTATGACCGAAATCTCTGACGCTTTTCGAGACCTGAAGCAAGAAGATGAAGCCGCCCTAATCGCATACATCACTATTGGCGATCCACACGTCAGCAAGACAGCTCAACTTGTAGGTGCCCTCGTTGAAGGCGGAGTTGATGTGGTCGAATTAGGAATACCATTCTCTGATCCTATCGCCGATGGCCCAACGATTCAGAATGCAGTTCTGAGATCTTTGACCGGCGGATGCAGACCACCAGACGTTTTCGAAGTTGCAAGCACGATTCGCGAAAAGTACACGATTCCACTAGTAGCAATGACATACTACAACCCAGTATTCAGGATTGGAGTTTCGCAGTTCCTAAAGCTCGGAAAGAAGTCGGGAATTTCAGGTTTAATCATTCCTGACCTTCCGATTGAAGAATCGAACAGTTTCAAACAAGAATGTGCTTCAAACGATATGGATACCATCTTTCTTGCTGCACCATCAACCGACGATGCGCGACTCAAGAAAATCGCTAGCGAGACATCAGGATACTTGTACTTGGTGTCGCTGTACGGCGTGACAGGCGCCAGAACCAAGCTGGCTGCGGAAGCTCTACAATTGATCAAGAGATGCGACAACGCCCTTCCGGAGGACCTGCCATTCGCAGTAGGCTTTGGAATCTCAAAACCGGATCAGGTAAAGAGTATAGTTAACTCAGGAGCGGATGGAGTCATAGTCGGAAGCGCGTTCGTTAACGTAATCGCTGATAACGCGCATAGCACTCGTCGAGCTAGCCAGAAACTAGAGACGCTTGCGAGAAGACTAAAGCGAGCAACCTGTAGCTAGTTCACTGAGACCTCTGCAGTCTCTTCCCACACATCCCGCAATAGGTGGCTCCATGAGGGTTCACACTACTGCAATAGGAACATGCACTAGCAAATAGCGACTCGCCACAATCATAGCAAAACCTGTTCCTTGCAGGGTTCGACACACCGCACTTGCTGCAGAAAACCAGCTCAGGATTACGAACCGGCTGACTCATTAAACATCGTGACAGACTACTCTGAATTCACTTATAGAATGTTCGAAGTTGATGAATTTAGGAAGTTAGATATCATACTGAAGACCCGATCCAGCATTTTCATCGTAAGGACTCCAGTCTGCGTATTCTGCCTGCTTGGATGATACGAAGCACAAAGAGCTGGAAAGTGCTCCGCCGGTCTATAGAAAGCGCCATGCCTGAACTTGAGGCTCTTCGTATCCAAGTTCCGTTCCTTAAGATATCTAACGTATGTGTCAAACGCCACTCGGCCCAAGGTTAGAACAACCTGGACGTTCTTGAGGAGTCGCAGCTCCTGCGTCCAATACTTTTTGCAAGTGTCGATCTCTTTACGGTTGGGCTTGTTCTTTGGCGGCGCGCATCGGACGATCGCAGTCATGTAGGCATCGGTTAGAACTAATCCGTCCGTGACCTTCTCAGATGTAGGTTGGTTAGCGAAGTGCGAATTATGGAGTGCAGCCATTAGAAATTGGGCAGACCCATCCCCCGTAAACATACGGCCAGTTCGATTACCGCCATGTGCGGCCGGCGCGAGGCCTAGGATTAGTAAGCGGGCATTGGGATCACCAAACCCAGGAAGAGGTTTCCCCCAGTAATCCCAGTCGCGAAATTGTCTGCGTTTTGTTCTCGAAATTTCGTTACAGTAGTTTCTAAGCCGTGGGCAGAGACGACATGCAATAGCCTCCGCGTTAAGATTAGACAGAGAAGGGAACTGAACGTTTGAGGCAGACATTTGTTCTCGTGAAACAGATTAGTGAATCACTCGAGAAACAGCATCAGAGGTTTTCTCCAGGTACGTTCACTACCTGCTGGACTCCCTTGTGCTGACCATCACCAAAGTAGACCAGGGTCAAAGGCAGCGAGCCAGTCCAATTCATGGGAAAATGCTCGATGAAATATCCTGTCTGATCGGTAGTCGCTCGCTCGGTCCTATACGAGCCTTGGAAGAAGTACGTCATGTACACAGTAGCTCCTGACACGGGACTTCCTGAAAACGTAACCAGATAGCCCGAAACACCGTTCGAAACGCCGTTCGCCACCGTCGGAGAGACGTTGGAAAAGGTTACGGCGACCCCAGACTTGGAAAACGGAGTATTGGGCAATACTACAAAGTCAGACGGAGGAGGCAAGGTTGAACTTACAGTCACAAGAGCCCACCCAGTAATGACTATCACAATCACTAGCGCCACTAAAGCAAGAGACCGCAAAGGAACACTACGCCTTGCGTCAGACTGCTGTTCGACCGTCATTCAGCTCACTCTACCAAGTTAGCGACCTGTGCAACCTCAACATCTAAGTTAAAGTCTTTCGGGACGCGAACCGAATCGCTAGTTGACCGAAAATTATTCCCGAAGTTGGCACAAATTTATCTATAACGAGTAGTATGCAATCGCCGAGGTTTACGCTTAATGTCAGAAGGAAATGTTCCCGTCATCATATTGAAAGAAGGTGCAACCAGAACACGCGGTCGAGATGCTCAGCGAAACAACATCCTTGCCGCAAAGGTGATTACTGAAACTATTCGGACAACACTTGGTCCGCAAGGAATGGACAAAATGCTCGTCAGCGGACTCAGCGACGTTGTGATAACGAACGACGGCGCTACGATCATGAAGGAGCTTGATGTGCAACATCCAGCAGCCAAAATGCTCGTCGAAGTGGCAAAGAGCCAGGATAATGAGGTCGGAGATGGAACGACGACGGCGGTCGTGCTCACCGGCGAACTTCTTTCCAAAGCCGAGAAATTGCTCGACCAAGAGGTCCACCCGACAGTTATCGTTGAAGGGTACAAGAAAGCCTCCGAGAAAGCTCTGGAAATTTTGGACGGCTTGGCAATTCCAATTGACGCCAAAGACGATAAGATGCTGATGCGTGTCGCCATGACCTCAATGGGAACTAAAGCCCAGTCTGAATCAAGAGACCATTTCGCGACTTTGGCAGTGAAAGCAGTTAGTCAAGTCGCTGAAGAAAGAGGAGGTAAATACGTTGCCGATATAGACAGGATAAAGGTGCTAAAGAAGAAAGGAGAGAGCATGGAAGAGAGTGAACTTGTCAAAGGCATAGTTGTTGACAAGGAAATCTCTCATTCTCAAATGCCAAAACAAGTCAAGAACGCGAAGATAGCACTACTGAACGCGAAGATCGAGATCGAGAAGACCGAGTTCGACGCAAAGATAAACATCAATTCGCCAGATCAGATGAAGCAATTCCTAGACGAGGAAGAAGCCATGCTGAGGGAAATGACTAACAAAGTGGCGAGCAGTGGAGCAAACGTCATATTCTGCGAAAAAGGAATTGACGACCTCGCTCTTCACTTTCTCGCCAAGAAGAACATCATGGCGGTCAAGAACATTAGCAGTAACGATATGGAAAAGCTCGCGAAGGCCACAGGGGGCACGATCCTCGCCAGCACTAAAGACCTCACCGCCGAAACCCTCGGCGAGGCAAAACTAGTGGAAGAGGTGAAGATCGGCGACGACAAGCTAGTCTACGTTCGCGATTGCAAAGACCCTAGGGCTGTAACTGTAGTCCTAAGAGGCGGATCCGACCATGTGGTAGACGAGGCTGAGCGATCGTTCCACGACGCCTTATGCGTAGTTAGAAACGCAGTGGAAGACCAGAAAGTAGTAGCAGGAGGAGGAGCACCGGAAGCTGAAACGGCAAAGCAACTTCGTGAGTACGCGGTCAGAGTAGGAGGGCGAGAACAACTCGCGATCGAAGCCTATGCCGAAGCATTAGAAGCAATCCCACTCACCATCGCGGAGAACGCCGGATTGGATCCAATCGATATCATGGTCGAGATCAGGTCGAAGCATTCCGATCCGCAAAACAAATGGTTCGGAGTTCAAACACGAACAGGGAAGATAGTTGACATGCTAGCGGAAAACGTACTGGAACCACTCAGAGTCAAGCAACAAGTCATCAAGTCCGCGACTGAAGCGGCAAGCATGTTGCTGAGAATTGACGACGTTGTCTCCTCGAAGGGAGCCAAAGAAGGCGGCCCACCAGGAGGAATGCCACCAGGCGGAATGGGCGGCATGCCAGGTGGAATGCCGGGCGGAATGCCTGGAATGATGTAAGCAGAGCCAGACCAAACCTAGTCTAAACAGCAGTAACCTTCGACTGTCTACTGCTGTCTCCGCTTTTCCTTACCGAACCTCAGTCAGTTGACAATCCATCTCGACTGCTCCCGCATGAACTGTTGAACGTAGTATGGTCCGAGCCCGCTCTTGCCTGATGATCCACTTCCCTTCCATCCTCCGAACGAATTGACTCCGGGCCATGCGCCTGTGGTTGCTCCAGCCCGACGGTTCGCGTAAGTTACGCCTGCCTGAATCTGATCAAAGAAAGTTGCCATCTCCTTGCGATTCTTTGTGTAAATCCCTGCACACAATCCATATTCCGACCTGTTAGCAAGCTCCAATCCCTGCTCGAATGATTGAATCTCTCCAATCATTAGGAATGGTACAAACAGTTCATCCATGAATAGTCGATGCGATGCAGGCAAGCCATCGACAGCGGCGGGTTCGACGAAGTATCCGTTGGCATAATCACCAGCAGACAGAACGTGACCGCCAACGATGAAATTGCCCCCATCGTTTCGAGCTTCGTCCGAGGCTTTGGCGTACGTGTCAACTGCTGCCCGATTTACGAGAGGCCCAAGAAACGTCTCTTTTCGAGTAGGATCGCCGATCTTCACGAACTTTTGAGTGTAGTCATTTAGTAGGTTAACGAATCTTTTCTTGACATTCTGATGGACGTAGACACGGGAGCAGGCGCTGCACTTTTGACCGCCAAATCCGAAGGCGGCGCGCATCACGCCTTCTGCAGCTTGATCCAGATCAGCTGTTTCACAGATGATGGCCGGATTCTTTCCTCCCATCTCGGTGATGATTGGTTTCGGGTAATCTGATGAGAATTGGCGGTATAACCGCATGCCGACGTCTTTAGATCCCGTGAAGACGAAACCGTCTACATGTTTGTTTTCCTGCAACTCTACTCCAACCGTTCCTCCTGGCCCCGTTACGAGATTGAAGACCCCTCGGGGTATGCCAGCGTCCAAAAACGCTCTGGACATCTCATAGCCGAGGACCGGCGATTCGCTGGATGGTTTGTACACAACCGTATTACCTGCCGCTAGCGCGCCCGATGACATTCCAGTGGAGAGCGCGAGAGGAAAATTCCATGGCCCTACTACCGCCCACACTCCGTAAGGACGCAATATGCTTGCGGTCTCTTGTTTTGGTCCGGGTGATTCCAAGGGTTTTACGAATCCATTACTCATCTCCATCTGTTCACAGTAGTATCGAATCAGCTCGACTGATTCGTTTACTTCAGCTAGGGATTCGGCTCTGTTCTTACCTACCTCGAGTGCCATTAGGGCAGCCAGAGCGTAACGGCGTCTCAATAGGATGTCTGCAGCTCGGCGCAGGATACGTATTCGCTCTTTGTACGGTTTGGAGCTCCAATTAGGAAATGCAGCTCTGGCGGCATCTATCGCTGCTTTTGCGTCGTCTCGATTCCCCTTCGGAAAATAGCTCACAACAATATTCGTATTCAGAGGACTCGCATGCGTGTACTCTTCGCCCGTTGAGTTCCATTTTTCACCATTTATGAGCATTGAATAGTGGGCGCCTGAGCGCGCTCGTGCTTCTTCTACCGCGTGATCGTATGCCTCATCGTCTTTTGGCGTTATGGTAAGAGTCGCGTACGTGATCTTAGGTACCTTACTCTTCCCGGCAGTTCTTCTTTTGGTCAACTTCTTGCGCGATACCAAATTCTGAACCCGTGGAGCGCGTCTGACCAATCCGTATTATAGGTTTGCCCAGAAATTTCCTAAACGGGTAGCAAGCCTTACTAGTTTCAAAAAGGCGTCTTCTCCGCGAGACATATGACCAGCCCCATCGACCAAGGGAAAAGTTGGAAGTTCTCCCACGTAAGTGCGTACTCGGAAAACGTCTGCGAAACGTTCACAGACGCTAATGGGAAAATTCACTACCGATGGCTCTATCCAGACGGAAAAATCGAATACATCTGTTCCTGTCACAGATTCCTGAACAAATAGCATTCACTTGATTATCGTGATTACGTCACGATCCTTCAACACATGATTCATGCCTACACGTTGAGGGCTGAACCTTACGCTGCTACCAGAAACCAAAGCATACTTGGCTTCTCCAGCGAACCTTCGGTGGATCTTCTGACACACGTCAGTAACCGTTGATCCCGCGGTAAGTATCAACGGTTCTTCATAGTCTGGCTCGTCATTCCGAGGCTTCAAATACACTCTAATGAAATCAAGCCGGCGATAGATCGCCTCCTTAACGTTCTCAATGTTCAGGTTCTGGTCCGCAGAGATCGGAATGAAATCCTCTCCAATTCGTTTCCGCGCTTCATCAACGTACTTCGAACTGACCAAGTCCACCTTGTTCAATACGGTCAGTGCGGGCACATACTTGCGATTTCCCGCTACAACGTCAATCAGCTGATCATCTGAAACGTCCTCTCTAAGAATTACATTTGCCTGATGTATCTTGTACACGTTCAGAATTCCGCGAATTGTTGCATCATCTAATTTGGTGAGTTTGCAGGTTACCGTGACCCCAAGGCCACCCTGATCCGTTGGTTCAATCATCACATTGGGGCGGCGAGTGTTAACTCGAATGCCCATTTCGTAGAGTTCCTTCTTCAGCGTGCTGATTTGGTCCGGTTGAAAAACGTCCAAAACAAGTAGAATGAGATCCGCGTTTCGAGCTACGGCAAGTACCCTTCTACCTCTGCCGGTTCCGCTTGCTGCTCCTGAGATTATCCCGGGGAGATCCAGGATCTGTATCTTTGCCCCATTGTATTCCAGAAGTCCAGGAACTACCGTCAGTGTCGTGAACGCATACGATGCAACCTTAGACTTGGCATTCGTAAGCCGATTGAGAAGAGTTGACTTCCCCACACTGGGTAAGCCGATTAGTACAACAGTTGAATCTCCACCTTTCTTCACTTCAAATCCTGCGCCGCCAGATGATTTCGAACGTTGAGCTACTTCCTGTTCAGCCTTAAGCTTCGCAAGTTTCGCCTTCAACAATCCGATATGGTGTTCTGTATGTTTATGCACCTGAGTTCTTTTCATCTCCTCCTCGATGGCCTTGATCTTCTCAGGTAACCCCATAAACAACCCTCTACGTGAAATGAACTGTAACACTATACGATAGAATCTTCCCGATAAGGAAGATTGTTATCAGTTAAGTCAGGTTGGCTTTTCTCGACGATCCAGTTCGCTTTCGATGGCGTTGTTTTCTCTTCTGTCTTGTTCTTATCCTGAATGCAGCTCTGCTCAACCTGTGAGGCATTATTGACCGCTCCTACGATGCCTCTAAGACATCTATAGATATATGTTAAGCGCATCACTCAAAATTCATCGAGGAACCAAGTTGTCCGTCGAAGAATTAGCGAACAAAGGATCCGTCGTCTGCAAAGAAGCATTCGCATATCTCAGAGAGCAGTTAAAGGCAGACCCAAAAGTTGAGGAGACAGTGGAGTACGAACCGCTCAAGGAATGCGAAGCACCCAGCTACAATATACAAGAAACACCGAGGGTTAGAGTATTCTTCGGAGAGAAACTGGAGATTTTCCTTTTCATCCCAGAGAGATCAGTACAGGCGATAAAGTCGGATCAAACGATACCTGAATCGTTAAGGGCCTGGGTTGACCGAGCGCAATTGGGTGGTATGAGTCGACTCTTGAGAGTGCAAGTGGCCTCTAAGAAGGACGTTGAAGTTCTAATGCCTCTGGTTAAGGCTACAACACGTTCGTAAGTCTATTCTCGCTCATTGTACTTTCGAACAAACTCCGGGTCAACCACGCCTGAGACCACCCTCTCACGCCCATCCGGGAGGATGACAGAAAGCCCTGTCGCATGATACGGAAGCTCCAACCGTTCGAGTCTCTCGAGATTTTCTGACTCGAATAGTTTCACCCATTTACCGTCGTGTTGCCGAAAGCAAAGTAACTTGACTACTCTTCTCTCTCCGAAGCCTCCAATCCTGCCGCCCGCTGATCCAGGAGAGGCTCCTGGCAATTCAAGTACGTACACACAGTTCTCGCCGTGCGCATTGTTGAACTCAATCGTCTGCTCAGCGACGAAAATGCGGCGACTCTTCTCATTCAGTAAGGATACTAACTCATCTAATGGGCTCATTCCAGTGGACCGTAGGAAGATCGTCTAATTCTAGCCTGTCAGTTGGTAATTTGAGCCACAGGTTTCTTCGCGGGCTGTAACACGTTGAGAGCGCCAGTCTTTCGATTAAGCGAAAGCTGAATCTCACCTCGAAAGCTTCTAACTCGTGCGTCACGAATTTCGACGAGATCTCCCTCTGATATCGTATTGATCTGGTTATTCCAGATGGCTAACGGAATCTCACCCGTCCCATCAGAAAGCGTTACTGAACACACCAGGAGAGGGTTCCCGTCCTTCGAAGTTACGGCGCGGACGTCCGATTTCTTAACAACGTGAGCTTTGAAGGAGACACCCTTTAACCCAAATTTGAGATCGCGAATAGAGCTCTCTCTTCCGTCGGATTTAGGAGGTTCACGCTTACGGATACCTAGCCCGGCAAATTGCTCAGGCAGACGCCTTAGCTTCTCTACTGACTGATTCGCTATCTCCGCTTGACCGAACGGTTTGCTATTATAAGAAAACATATAGACACAAGAACTGTCGGACCGTTGACGAAGTTCTATCGCGAACTTGCCGCACTTGCCTTTGCCGCGTTCTTGAGCGTTAAGCATCGCAGCGTGAAAGACTTGAGGAGCAATGTCATACTTCTCCGCCAGCTGAAGCATGTATAGTAAGTCTCGGTCTGATCCACGGGACTTTGGAAGGTATCTGAGAGCAATCGTCATATCTATTTCCTCAGTTGGTTGCTACATCTCCGTTATAAATTGCCCGAATTTCACGCCTCGAAAATCAGATTTCGAAGAGAGACTTAGTCAATTTTGAGTACAATCTTATATTCTGACCGCCGATTATGCCGCTCGAAGATAGATAATGGACATAATCGGCCTGCTGATTCACCTTATAGTCTCTGGGATCATCCTTGGGCTCTTCGTGTGGTTAGCCGCTAAAGCCCTAGGCGCCCCGAGGGCATCGTACTATCACGGAGTAATCACGGTAATATCTGCGGTGATTCTGGGTGACATCATCTCTTCCTTGATTCATGGATGGTTTGGCACAATCGTTGAGTTGGTTGTCGTTCTGCTGCTAATCAAACACTTCTTCGGCGTCGGCTGGGTTAAGGCGGTTGTAATCGCAGTCCTTGCAGTCATAATAGCGATACTAATCGCTGCAGTTCTGGCGTTGATCGGATTTGCGTTTTTCGGATCCGCCCTGAAAGGCATGATTCCGGGTGTTTGAATCCGTCCCAAGCGGCCGATATTCAGGGTTTTGTGAAGTCACGTTTATCGACGTAAACGTTCATCGATTTCAGATATGAAGGCGAGGTCGGTGCAGACCCGGCTAGAGTGAAGACAGAGTCCACGTGGAACTTGAAGCGGGCATCTTTGCTTGTGCCTGCGTAGGTCATCATAATTTCTCCCGGTCTCCCCGTCGCGCTCTTCTCATGTTGGATCTTTAGATTTCGATCCCTCTCGGTGAACCAGGAGGTAATTTCCTTCTTCAAAGTGGGCTCCACTTGATCGAAACTCAATCCTTTGTAATGCTGCTCAAAATTCGTAGCAACTCCCTTTCTGCACTCCTTGGCCAACGCGGTCATGTATGCGAAAGCCTTCTCGACCAATTCTCGTCCTGAAGGGGTGTCAGTCATTGACTTCCTCACAGCCTGGAATGGATGGCATTTTAAAGTCCATAAAAACCTTAGTCAACTGCCCTATTCTGGATGCAGGACTAAGAATCAAAGAGCGTCTCCAACACAAACGCTTTTCATCTTACAGCAGTGAGGGCCAAACGATTAGGATGAACTCTCGCTCATGCGTTGCGGGAATTGATGGTGGAGCCAGTAAGACAGTTGCAATAATAGCAGATACAGACGGCAAGATCTTAGGAAAAGCGAAAGCTGGCCCCTCGAACTATCACAACATAGGCGTTCAAGCCGCAACTCGTGCTATCCAGACCGCCCTGAAGAGAGCACGACACAATGCGGGCACATCAGAAAGACCCGCAATAGCAGTTGTTGCACTCGCAGGAATAGATTCCAAGAGCGACATGATTACAGCCTCCCGCTTCGTGAAGAGTTCCAGAATCGCTCAAACAAGTATAGTAATCCATGATTCTGTCGCGGCATTGTATGCTGCAACGAAAGGGCGACCTGGAATCGTCGTCAATGCTGGAACGGGGAGCTTCGCAGCTGGCATCAATCGCAAAGGCGCATACGCTCGCGCAGGGGGCTGGGGCTACATAGTAAGCGACGAGGGCAGTGCCTATGATATTGGACTAAAGGCGATCAAAATGGCATTCAGATCGTTCGATGGGCGAGAGAAGAACACTGAAGTCGTTACGATTCTAAAGCGGAGATTTCGAATCAAGGAGATCGATGACCTGGTACCTCACCTCTATACAACCGGACTTTCGGTCGAACAGATCGCAGGATTAGCCCCTCTAGTCATTAAGTCAGCGCGAAAAGACATGATCAGCAGAAGCATCATTAGAGAGGCAGGCACTGCCCTTGGAGAACTTGTCTGTACCGTCGCAACTCGATTGCACATGACGAAGGATAAATTCCCTGTAGCAGCGATCGGAGGGAACTTCAGATCAGGAGACTACCTCCTGCGAACCCTCAAATTCAAAATCAATCAAGTTTGCCCCTACGCGCGCGTCATTCAGACAAACGTAGAGCCCGCCGTTGGGTCGCTTTCCCTAGCGCTCGAAGCCTTGAAGAAAGCGGACTGACCACTATGACTGGGCCATGAATCGTTCGGCAATCCTTCTTGCTCGCTCGTAAGCTCGAATCCAACCTCCTTCAGCCCTGTCCGCGCATGCAATACCGACAACCTTTCGCGTTGATTTCGCTCGATACGGGTCGCCGTGGGATACGTACACTGAATAGCAGCCTTTCGCTGAATCAGGATTTAGGATGTCAATGATGACAAACATGTTCTGAGAGCTTTTTCTCCAGAGGAATGGTTGGTCATTGACGCCACGATCGATCACCTTCCAATACGTTCTCGAGGCGGACGATTTCGTCAAGCCTACCCCAACCGTTCTCTCCTTGATGACAAGAGCAGATTCTCATAATCGTTACTTGTTGTGCACCAACGTGGAGTTGAAGTCGTTAGAGAAAGCTTAAGCATTAGTTTTCACGGGTCGTAATTGTATTGGTGCATCGTATGACTAAGAAACCAAGCAAGGTACCAGTCCAGAAAGAGAAACATGGACTCAGCAAGGTCGAGAAAGTTGCGATACCAATCATCGTCATAATCGCAATCTGGGCCGTCTATTCCTTCACCCAACCTACGCCGACCTCGTCAACTCTCTCAGTTACGTACTCCTCAACCCCATCACTATCGCAATCAAGCAGCGCTCCCGACTTCACGCTTCAAACCGTAAGCTCAAGCGGATTGACCGGACAATCTGTCACCCTGAGTTCATTTCGCGGAAAGGTCGTGCTCCTGGAGTTCATGGAACCATGGTGTCCCCACTGTCAGCGAATGGCGTCGGTCCTAGACAGCTTATACTCACAGTATGGTAGCAGCAATGTAGTCTTCATTTCGGTGGCAGGACCCTGGAACGGAGCAACGTCAGACGACGCAGCTAACTTCATCCGAAATTACGGCACCAGCTGGGTATACGCCTACGACTCCTCGGGAACCGTGTTCAGCGAATACGGTGTCCAATCGACGCCCACGTTCGTTGTCATCGGGAAGG
This sequence comes from Candidatus Methylomirabilota bacterium, assembly GCA_035524675.1. GTDB lineage: Archaea > Thermoproteota > Bathyarchaeia > 40CM-2-53-6 > 40CM-2-53-6 > FEN-987. Next base: position 25,152 of record DATKOK010000066.1, read on the forward strand.
ACGGATCTGTCTCGACCACATTCACCGGTGAACAGACATCCGACACGCTCTCCGGAGCCATCTCAGCAGCGATAAACGGATGAACTCTCTAACATAACCTGTGTCACATGACACGCTAGATACAGGAGCCTAACTGACAACCCTGCACTACTCGGTTAGATATCAGAACCTCTGTCGAAGAAGCTGTTGATTCAATTTTCTTCTCGGCTTCTTGAATTTCCAACTCTGAAACTCTGAATAAAGTGCATATAACCATCCTTGCGTTTTTCCCGATTCCCCATTTAGTCTCATAATTGATCGTTGAAGGCAAGCCTGATGCTGCATGAGAGTCTGAGGTTTCGGTTCTATCTCTCTGTTTTCGTTGCCTCTCTCGGCCTAGCGATGTACACAGTATTCATTCCAGTCTTTGCCCAAACCTTTGGAGCTACATTTTTCGACCTCGGTCTCATTGGCGCTGTAGGAGCCTTAGCGACGGCTGCAATACCTAGCTTAGCAGGCCATATGGCTGACAAGACTAACCGATTGTGGGTCTATCAACTCTCATTGATTATCAATCTGCTAGCTACCTTCTTCCTCATCTACTGCCATTCAGTATTCGATATTGCAGCGTTGCGCCTAGTTGGGGGCGTAGGGTTAGGCATCTTCTGGCCCATGGGGGAAGCACTCGCAGCGGATCTTGCACCCGCTGACAGAAGGGTAAGAGAGATGGGTCGATATAGTGTCGCATTGGCCATGGGATTATTGATTGGCCCGTCCGTCGGGGGTTATGTGGCTCAAACCTTCGGGTACACAAATCTCTTCATCATATCTACTGTAGTCATCGGCATCTCGCTCCTGCAATCAGTACTGTGGGTACTGCCGTTGTATCCAAGGCAAGAGCCTGCAAGGTCGGAAAATAGTGATGGTAACGTGCGTATCATTAGCGGCATATTCCCGATGTACTTGATGCTCATCTGCTACGGCGTCGTATGGGGACTCATCAGTTCGATCTTTCCAGGTTACGTAAATTCCATCGGAATCAACGCGCTACTCATAGGCTACCTGTTCAGCGCCTTTGGAGTCACAAGAATCTTCTTTCTGGCGACGGCACACCGCTACTTGAAGTTCGGCGAGAAGCGAATGCTAGCTATAGCCGCGTCAATTATCTTCCTTGGAATTCTGATACTTGCAGCCTTTCCCTATTTCATCACATTCCTGATCGGGATGATGCTGATCGGAGGAAGCGTGGGAGTCGTTTTCCCGATAGCCAGCAGCCACATTTCTCACCATTTTCCCGACGAAAAGCGAGGCGCCGCGATGGGATCATATGAGACTGCAGTCAACACTGGAGAAACCATAGGACCCTACGTGGCCGGCGTCCTTGCATCTCTGGTGAGCATTACATCCGGCTTGATGTTGATGTCAGTCTTCCCAGCACTCATGATCTTGTTCACACTTTGGGGAAGAAATCGTCCCGCGAATGCGACTGGACAAGACACGCGTTAGATTTCTGTGAAAACATTAATACGTCTTCAACTCGCAGTTCGAATTATGACCCGCTTCTGGAAAGTGGCGGCACCCGTATGGGCATTTTTTGAGAGACAGACTCGTTTCTTCCAACTGGGCGAGAGGGTACCTATCGAGAAAATCATGGGAGGCCTCAAAGATTTGAGATTCGACGGAATTGAATTAGGCGTCTTCGACCCCGCTAAAGACGGTGCACAAGACGAAATGCGCAAAGTCGAGCAATTGCTGAAATCTAACAGGCTCGAGGTACCCAACCTCTACGTGGACATTGCCGGCCACTGGCCTCTCGCATCTTTTACCCATCCAGATGCTAAAGTTCGTCGAGACGTCATTCTATTGTTGAAGAAGAGCATTGAGATCGCAAAGGGATACGGCATCGAGATGATGGGGATATCCCCTGACTGCGACGGATTCCCCCATCCTTTCGGCGTCAGCTACCGAGACGCGTGGAACTGGATGAAAGAAGGCATAGCCGAATGTGTTGATGCTGCAAACGATGCAGGATTAAGATTTGCTTTTGAGTATAAACCAAAGGAAACACGCAACTTCTCTCTGATCGCAAATGCGGACGGTGCCCTCAGGTTAGTGGACCAGGTTAACTCAAACAATTTCGGCATCCTCATGGATACGGGTCATGCGTTATACGCGAAAGAAGATTTACCCATGACCGCCGAAAAACTCGACAAGAAATTATTCCATGTTCACATATGCGACAACTATGGGGACTGGGACGACGACCTCCCTCCCGGAACTGTTCATGACTTTAGTGACTTCTTCAGAGCATTGAAACGGATAGATTACAAGGGTTACGTAGGACTTGACATTTACCCGATGCAGGACCCGTTCGGTGAGTGCAAGAAGAGTATAGCTTACATCGACGAAATGTACGGAAAATTAACCAAAGAATACTCGTAGCGTGAGCTCAGTTCTGAGCCCACGAGGTTATAGCGTCGTCGATGATTTTCGCCGTCGAGTAACCCGGGGACCATACCTTCCGAAAGCACTCAACGTACCGTTTGTGCGACCTCTCATCAGGCTCCGTGACTATAGCCTCATTTAGCTTAAGCCACTTCTTGATAACGCCTGCGTCTTGTATCTGTTTACTAGCAAGAGCCGCCAGTAAAGCGTCTCCGCCTGGCGCTTCACTACTCCGAGGAGCATACACCACCTTGTACCCGGTCACGTCAGCTAGAATTCTGCGGTAGACCGCGCTCTTGGCGGTCGGCCCCGAAATGAGCATAGTGTCTGAGAGATGAATCTCCGTCTCTGCCATCGAGTCAACATGCCTAAGAAGATCAAATGCCACGCTCTCCAAAATCGCCCTGTAGAGTTCCCCCCTTGTGGGCATTCCCGAGAGGCCGTTGAACGCCCCGAAACGGGCTGGATTCCAGTTGGGAGTCCGTTCCCCCATCATCTGCGGAATGAACAGAATCCCCTTCTCCGCTGCCAGTGAAGACTCCGCTTCCCTGTCCAAGATTTGCTCCTTCGACCCCGTGAGACCTGCAAACCACCGGAAACAGTGTCCTGTTGTCTTCGATCCTCCGAAACTTTCGAGTTTGTGATTTGAATCGACAACGAAGGGATAGTTGATCAGACTCGTCGTGATCTTCCACGGTCCGGTCCTATCGTCCTGGATCATGTTCCAGCAGCCGCTCGTGCCGCACATGAAATTGTGCTCACCATCGTTCAGCGCGCCGCTTCCTAGAGCGCTTGTCGGTGCATCGTCACCTCCAGCAGCGACTATGGTGCCTTTCTCAAGACCGGTTAATTCTGAACCTTTGGCGGTCACTTCGCCAACTACTTGGTCACAAGCAATCAGATCGGGAAGTTTGTCTCGCGGAATGTCCAGCCCGTTGAGAAGTTCTTCTGACCATCGCGACCGTCTAATGTCGAATAATCCGCCTAAGTTTCCAGCGTAGCAGAGGTCGTAGAGTAATGTCCCGGTGATTAGATATGCTGCGTAGCCGTTGGGAGTGGCAAACTTGTATGTCCTCGCCCAAACTTCTGGGAGATTATTCTTGATCCACAACATTTTCGTGAATCCGAAGTATGGGTCCGAGGTATTCCCCGTAACAGCCGAGAGCTTATCATAACCGACAGTTCTGAGGACTTCAGCTGCTTCCTCAACAGCCCTCGAATCATTCCATATCAAAGCAGGATAGATGGGTTTCAGTTCCTTGTCGAGGGGAATTCCGCTGCCGGGATTGAGTGCAGATATGCAGACGGCACAAATGTCGCTCGCAGTAACACCCTTCTTGGCTGCAAGAGCAATGCCCTGTCCAATAGACTCGAAACAGGCGCGCATCCAAACATCAGCGTTCTGCTCCGACCACTTTGGCTTGGGAGACTCGGGCGCATACTCAAAGGATCCAGCTGCTGCGAGGACATCGCCAGTTTCAACGTCTACTACGACAGATTTCGCGCTAGTTGTACCGATGTCACACCCAATAACGCCTGTCAATAGCACCAATCTCCCAATGGGCATAGTAATTTGGACGCTTCCACTTATCACATTGTTCCTCGACCTTCAGAACAAGTATCAGTCTAACAATTGAAACCCAGACGTATCTCAACTACTCTCGCTCAAAGGTAATCGACAGTCATTCATATTGCTCCGTTACATACGCACTCCCAGTGAGCCAGCATTGACTAAGATCAAGAGGAAGCGGACATCACGATCTGTTGTTTATCTGGTTGCGAACGGAGACATGCGTCTATCAGCCAACCAAACATGCGAACCTGCGCAAGCGGCGATGGAAAAGCAAGTTGTTGCTGCAGTTGAAGCCGAGGGCTCTGAGGTCAAACGTGCCCACCCATACGACCCAGTCAAGAAGCACGGGTTCATAGACAGCCAGAAATACGGCATGGAAGTTTTCCGCTCAATTCCACACGGCGCACCATTGATAGTTGCAGAGGCAGTTTGGGAGTACAGCCATCACGTCCTTCCCGGTCTGCTAACACACGATGGCCCAATACTCACAGTGGCAAACTGGAGCGGCGAATGGCCTGGCTTGGTCGGCATGCTTAATCTGAACGCCTCGCTGGCCAAAGCTGGCGTCCCGTACAGCACCCTCTGGAGCGAGGACTTTTCCGACGAATTCTTCCTGAAGGGGCTAAGAAGTTGGTTGAGGATTGGCAGAATCCATTATGATACTTCTCATGTCACACCCTACCGAGAGCGACGTGAATTCGCGTCTTCCATTGACGTCGGGAAGGAATTTGCTCAAAAGTTCGCGGAAGAGAAATCTATCATGGGTATCTTCGATGAAGGTTGCATGGGAATGTACAATGCAATCATCCCAGACGAACTGTTATGGACCACAGGGGTCTACAAGGAGCGACTGAGTCAGTCAGCACTGTACGCAAAAATGTTGACCATACCCGAGGCAGAAGCTAGAACCGTATATGACTGGTTAATTGCGAAAGGCGTCCACTTCAACCTCGGTCAAGACGATGCAACCGAACTTACGGAGAAGCAAGTCTTGCTACAATGCAAGATGTACATAGCAGCAGTCCGCCTCGCGTATGAATTTGGTTGCGCCACCATCGGAATCCAATATCAACAAGGTCTGAAGGATCTCGTTCCCGCATCAGACCTGGCTGAAGGACTACTGAACAACGTGGACCGGCCTCCAGTTTATGATGAGAGAACGGGTGAGGAACTGTACCCTGGAGAGGCTGTGCCCCACTTCAACGAGGTAGACGAATGCGCAGGACTAGATGGGCTTATAACATATCATCTTTGGCGAAAAATGGGATTTCCCCCGGAAACAACCCTGCACGACATACGTTGGGGTCGACACTACCACGACGAGAATGTCGATGATTTTGTGTGGCTGCTTGAGATTTCAGGCGCGGTACCACCCGCGCACCTTGCTGGCGAATATCGTGGTGTCACTAGTGACCGTCAGCCACCAATGTATTTTCCACTCGGCGGAGGAACAGTTAAGGGAGTCTGCAAGCCTGGCCACATAGTTTGGAGTCGCGTATATGTCGAGGAAGGAAGACTGAAGTGTGACATGGGTCTGGGCGAGTCACTAAAACTATCAGACAATGAAAATCAGGAACGTTGGCGCTTAACCACTCCACAATGGCCAATGATGCAAGCAATTCTGAAAGGAATAACTCGAGATCAAATGATGGCGCGTCACAAGTCGAATCACATCCAAGTTGTATACGCCCCCGACCATAATCATGCTCAGCGTGCACTATACGCCAAGGCAGCGGCAATGCACAAGTTAGGCTTGCAAGTCTATTTGTGTGGAGACCATTGAAGAACCAATCCAGACAAGGTTTATTGCATCTTCAGAACAGAACTACGCAGCTAAGAGGAGTGAAATAACCTCGCGCATCGTACACATTTCCGACTTACATTTCGGCCCCGAATTCCAGACTTCTGTATTCGAACAGGCTGTTGACGAGATCAACAACATTGAACCAGACGTCCTAGTGGCCTCAGGCGACTTGACCGAGAACGGACTGGTATCGCAATACCGCAGCGCAAAACGTTCACTGGACACCATCAAGTGTAAGAAGAGAGTTTTCTGCAGCGGCAACCATGACTATCGATCAACAGGCTACCTGCTCTTCAAAGAATTCTTCCCCGGCAAGCCCGTACTGAAGGAGGACGGAATTGTCTTCGCAGTAATCAGCACGGCGCGACCTGAACGAAACGAAGGTGAAGTGGGCCACCGACAAGTGCTTTGGCTCGACGAGACATTCAGAAAGTACAAGCGACTCACAAAGATCGCAGTCATACACCACCACTTGATCCAAGTCCCCGACACGGGACCTGACAACATTCCAGTAATTGACGCCGGCGACACTCTCAGAACCATAATCGAAAGCAAAGTACGTCTCGTCCTAGGCGGACATAGACACAG
>DATKOK010000067.1:0-4917 GCA_035524675.1 Candidatus Methylomirabilota bacterium
TTGATGCGCAGTCAATCGCTCCTTCAAGACCACTAAGGCAAGCATCACGCTGACTGCGCTAAACAAGCCGGAGATGGTTGATACCACTGACACTGTGCCTCCGAGTATTCCTAAATTGTAGGTTATGTTTCCGAAGGTGTCCACGATCCCGATTACAAGAAGTATTGGCAAACAGCTTGACAAGTTTCCCCGGGACCCCACTCTTGAATTTAGTATGAGTGCACCGGTGAGGACAGTCGCGCTCATTAGGCGCGTCAATAGAACGGGCAAGAACGCACCCAAATTACCTACTATCAATTTCAATGCGAAGAACATGAACCCCATCGCGAAGAATGCGATCATAGCGTACCCAACCCCAGCAGCAAGTTGTCGCTTTTCGAATTTCTGATGTGTGTGTTGAATTGAGACGAGGACAATGCCAGTGAGTATAGCTACTATAGCTGCGAACCGAATCGAAGATACATGCTCATTTAGCAATAGTACTGCGAGAATAGTAGACAGAGCAGGATAACTGCTCGCGATTGGCGAGATGACGCTGAGTTGTCCAACTTCAAATCCTTTGAACAGTGAATATGAGGCAACAGCGTTAATTGCTCCTAAACCCAGCGCGAAGTATGTTGCGGAGGGAAATTGCCAGAGGCGGGAAATATCTTGAACTGTCATCACGAGAAGAAGCAGACTCCCCACGTATTGCAGGAATAGTGAAGTTCTAAGAGCACCAATTCTCTCAGCAGTTATTTTCGCCACGAAATCAGATGTTCCCCAGCAGAGAGCTGCCGCCAAACCGAAAATGATGGACGAATTCACCAAGCGCCACTCAATCGGACCTTTCGCAGGTCGGATTTTAGTTCTCAGTCAAAGAACCAACCGCTTACATCTCGCTTATCTTCACGAGCTACGTTTGAAACACAGGATCAGTGTCTTGATTATTGCAGAAATGCGAAGGGTGGGCAACACTCATTATGTGCAATTCGATCCGCATAGACCCCTAGTGGCACTGGATGTCTCAGCAAGAAGTCGTTGTCATCGGAGGCGGTCCCGGGGGTTACGTCGCAGCGATCAGACTCGGCCAGCTTGGAAAGGATACAGTACTTGTTGAGAGAGAAAACCTTGGAGGAGTTTGTCTAAACATCGGTTGTATCCCATCAAAAGCGCTTATCCGCGTCGCGAAATTGAAGAATAGAATGGAAGCGGCCAAGCAGATAGGGCTGGAAGTCGGCAGCATAGGAGTCGATATGGCGAAGCTTCAAACTTGGAAAGAGAGCGTCGTCAGTCGTCTCGTATCAGGGGTCGAGTACCTCTGCAAGAGCAATCACGTCAGAATTATCAAAGGCGATGCCAAATTCACCGGACCCAACACGATCGAAGTCAAATCAGCCGCAGCGACTGAAACAATTGAGGCCAAGAACACTATAATCGCCACCGGAACTCGTCCGGTGGAAATCCCAGGCTTCAAATTTGACGGCACTACCGTAGTTACTACAACAGAGATGCTCACGTTACGCCAGGTACCGAAGAATCTAGTTGTTGTTGGCGCCGGAGTTTCTGGACTAGAAATGGCAACTATGTACGCTCAGCTCGGTAGCGAAGTGACTGTAATCGAATTACTCGATCAATTACTTCCCGGTGTTGTTATGGATGTTGAGATTGTCAAGGTGGTAGAACGCGCGTTCCGAAAACTTGGTATTGAGTATCATGTGAAGTCAAGAGCTAAGGAATATCGCGAAGGCAAAGTATTCGCTACTCTTGAAGATGGCAAAGACGTCACATTTCCATGCGACAAAGTACTCGTTTCCGTCGGTCGACGCCCCAATAGCGATCAACTTGGTTTAGAGAAGGCAGGGGTCAAGACGGGGCAGCAAGGTTGGATTCAAGTCAACAAGAAACTGCAAACTAACGTAACTGGAATTTACGCAATAGGTGACGTAATCGGTCCGCCCCTATTTGCACACAAAGCCTCAAAGGACGGAGTAGTAGCTGCAGAAATAATCGCTGGCATGAATAGTGAAGCCGATTATCGGGGCATAGCTTGGGCGATATTTACAGACCCTGAGATAGCTTCAGTCGGGCTAACGGAGGACCAGGCAAATGAGAAGGGGTATGCCCCTATTGTTGGCAAATTCCCATTCACCGCCTTAGGGCGGGCTTTGCTCGCTGGAGAAAGCGAAGGTTTCGTCAAAATCGTTGCTGATAAGGAATCAGAGCTGGTGCTTGGAGTTCACATTATCGGACCGGAAGCGTCTGATATGATCAGTGAAGCAGCGCTCGCTGTCGAGATGGGAGCAACTCTCGAGGATGTTGGGTTCACGATTCATCCGCATCCGACATTGCCGGAAGCGATAATGGAAGCGGCTGAAGCAGCTAAAGGAAAGGCAATCCACATCGTACAAAAGTGAAAAAAAAGCACGTCTATGCAGTAGCTACCTTACTCGTTCTCCGTCGCGTCTAGGTGGAGGTTTCACTCCTATGTTTCGAGCCAGCTTGCGAACCTCGTCGTCGCTCATCCAATCGACCTGTAGGTATTCGAAGATTTCAGGATCCGACAATCCGAGCCTACGAGCCTCATTAACCGCATGCTTGTAAGCCTCTAATTCGGTCGGGCGGTCGTGGTATTCGAATGACTCGTCGAATAATGCTTTACCCTCCCTATACTGTTTCACATGTACGAGTTCATGAATGACATCGAGATATTTGCTGACAGGGTCACCATTCTTCAAATAGTACGCACTCACAATTAGGTGGCCGTCCTCATCACTAACTCCCATGTAACCAAACTTAGAACTAAAGAACTCAACCTTGAGGGCAGATAGCACCTTGATCGTATCATCGCCGAAAATCTCCTTAACGGCGGTCACCTTCTCGAAGCCTTTGAAGTATTGCGTAAACGTCTGCATCGTGATTGGTACAATTTCGGGAATCTGCACATTCGGCAAGGAGAATTTCCTTGATGCCTCTTTCATCTAAATCGACCCTTCGAACATTCAGAGACGTGTCTATTTTCCTCTAATCGACATAGACCCACTATTAATGCATCGGTCACAATAAGGCATAAACTCATCATAGTTGATTCTATCTCCCGAGAGATTCGTTTATGGTTGAAATCAGAAAGTTGGCGGAGGAAATTCTCGTCTTCTTCCACGAAGCGGATAATCGAGGTCGGCTTAACGTTACAGTTGCCTCTCTGTATAAGGCATTTGAAGAGAAAGCCTCATACGATGTGCTTCAACGAGCCATAGCATTTCTAGCCGAGAGAGACTTAATCGCCCCTTTCAGTTACAGTTTCACAGCTAAAGGCAGAAGAGAACACAGCCTGAAACGGAAACGCTAACCATCACAAGCACACTCCTACGCACCGCGACTTTAAGAGCATAAAATCAGAGAATAATCAGGAAAATGAAAACTGGAAATCTTCTCGATTTAGGGCTCCGTGAATACAATCAGGTCTGGGATCTACAGCGCAGCCTAATCGTTCAACGCTTCAATCATCAAATTCCAGACACACTAATCCTGGTAGAACATTCACACATATTTACCGTAGGCAAATCTGTAGCGAGTGAAATCCCCATTACGGTAAACGGCGTCCCTGTGATTAGAATCGAGAGGGGGGGTCAGTGGACATACCATGGTCCCGGACAATTGGTCGGTTATCCAATCCTCGACTTAGACGCAAGGGAACGTAACATACATCACTTCCTATGGAGCATCGAAGAAACAATAATCCTAACACTGAACGAGTTCGGCATCAAGGCGGAACGAGTGGAAGGTAAGGGCAAGACCGGTGTGTGGGTAGGAAAAAGAAAAATTGCTTCCATAGGAGCGGCAGTAAGAAACTGGGTCACCTTCCATGGATTCGCGTTGAACGTGAACACGGACATGCAGTATTTCTCAATGATAGAACCATGCGGTATGCCCAGCTCAACGATAACTTCAATGAAGGAATGTCTTAATCGTGGCGTAGACTTGAACAAGGTCAAGGAAAGCATATCGCACAGATTCGAAGAGGTGTTTCAGCTTAAGCTCGCCCTCCAAGAACTACCTGCTTAAGCGCATGCAATGAAGACGAGAATCCCATGTCAACATTCAAATCGATAGATATCGGTTTCAGTGATTGTTCCATTGATGAGTTTCTAACTTTAGCTGATCTTGTCGATAAAACGGAATTTTCGCGTTTATGGATCCAGGAAGGAGATCAAAAAAGCGCGTGGACCCTAGCCGCACTCGCTCTACGATCCACCAAGAGAGTCAAAGTGGCCTTAGGCGTCACAAGCCCCGTTAGGCGACATCCACAAATTCTAGCCATAGAAGCAGCCACGATCAACGAAATCTCCGTTGACAGACTCGTTCTGGGGGTTGGAATAGCTACTGGTGCAATTCGCAACTACGGACTGCAAATGGAACCATTGCCTGCCATGAGGGACACGGTCGCAATAATCCGAGGTTTACTCGCAGACGCCACAACAGAATTCTCGTACAGTGGTAAAGTATTCTCAACTAGGAGACCCCAAAAACCGTTCAGGATACCCAATCTTCCGATTTTCTTGGGTGCAATTGGACCCCAAATGTTGGACCTGGCTGGAGAGATCGCTGATGGGCTGATCCTAACGCGGCGGGGATGCTTCTCTGCTGAATATCAGAAATACGCCATCGACCGAGTTATCAATAGCGCGAGGACGAAAAATCGAGACCCGAACAGCCTGAGCTTCGTCGGATTCTTCGAGACTTCTATTTCAGAAGATGGAAACTTGGCGCGACAATTCGTCAAGAAAATACTCGGTACCTATACGATCCCTGAACTGCCTGATTCCGTATCTAATCTCGTCGATGTAAACGAAAAGGAAGTTCAGGTTATCAAACAGAGATATTCGGAAGGCGATTTCGAAGGAGCAATAGAGGCCGTTACCGATAAAATGGTCGATA
>DATKOK010000068.1:0-6631 GCA_035524675.1 Candidatus Methylomirabilota bacterium
TACATGGGTGCCGTAGATGAATTAAACGAATACGCCATCTACAAGAGATTCTCCGAACTCAGGCTAGGAAAGCCAGAGTTCAGAAAGACTCTTACGCGCCTCGCTGAAATGGAATTGAAACATTACGAGTTCTGGATAAAGTTCTGTCCAGATCGTAAAGTGACGGTTAACAGGATCAAACTCAATCTTATGGTCTTCGTCCGCATCTTCTTAGGAGTTACCTTCGCGTTCAAATTCCTAGAGCGAACCGAGGCAGATGTGATCAGGAAATACAAGGAAGCCGCTCATCTTGTGCCCCCTGAAGATCAGCAAAAGCTGCAGGAAATTATTGAGGATGAAGAAGAACATGAGAAAGAATTCGCAGACCAGTTCGATGAACCACACATTAAGTATATCTCATTCATAGTCCTAGGGCTCGCAGACGCTCTTGTAGAGATCGCTGGCATTCATGCAGGCTCGTTGGGGATTTACAATTCGACGGAACTTGCGGGACTGGCTGGGATTATTGCTGGCGCGGCAGCTTCCATTGCGATGGCGTCAGCGGCTTACGCGCAGGCTAAAACCGGCTTCAAGGGATCAGCTGGACTATCCGCAGTATATACGGGCATGTCATATTTCCTAACCGCGGTAGTCCTCGCAACACCGTACTTTGTGACGAAGGTAATGCTAACTGCTTTGTTCTCGTCTCTGATTGCAGCCATATGCCTAGTCGCTTTCATAAGCTTCTACGGGTCCATCATCCAAGGAACAGGATTCCGAAAAGACTTCGCTGAAATCACGAGCATCATGCTCGGCGCGACAGTTGCTCTTTATCTGCTGGGTACAGTGATCAGACATCTGACGGGAATGACGATCTAGATTCATTCAATGACATGTATATTTTTCTTCGCACATATGTCCTTGAGAATCTTGGGCCACACTGTGACACTGACCTCTCCCAGGTGCGCTTTTTTCAACAACAACATCTGAACACGCGACTGACCAATTCCGCCACCAATGCTCAGCGGTAAGTCACCGTTAATGATGCCTTGATGATAGGGAAGCTTCAGGAAGTCAAGTTGATGTGTAATTTCTAATTGCTTTCTTAGGGTTTCAGCGTTGACTCGGATGCCCATTGATGATAATTCATGTCGTCGTTTGGTAACAGGGTTCCATACGAGAATATCTCCGTTTAGACCATGCATAGGTCTGCCGTCTGCTGATTTGGTTTCGGTGATCCAATCATCGTAGTCCGCAGCCCTGAGTTCATGTGGATAACCATCCTTCAGCGTCCAGCCGATTCCTATGATGAAAATTGCTGGAAATTCCTGGAGAATAGCGGTCTCTCGTTGTTTTCTCGGCAGGTTCGGGAACCTGTCTAGGATCTCCTCGGCGTGCAGAAATGTCAACTCGTCAGGGAGATTTGGATATTTATCTGACTTGAGTTGCGGAAACATCTCTTCGGCGAATACTTCAGCTCCTTTGATCACCTTCCAAATCTTCGTCACCGTATCCTTGAGGTAATCAAGGTTCCTTTGGTCAGAAGTAATTATCTTCTCCCAGTCCCATTGATCCACGTAAGCACTGTGATCGTGATCTAGAAAGTAGTCCTTCCGCACAGCCCGCATATCGGTACAAAGTCCTTCGCCAGGCTTCAGTCCAAACTGTTTCAGGGCAACTCGCTTCCATTTCGTAGCAGCCTGCACTACTTGAGCATCAATCGGATGCTTGTTGTAATCATTTGAAATGTGAAATTGAATTGGTGTTCGAGATCCATCACGATCTAGAAGGTCGTTTACTCCGCTCTCAACATCGACTATGAGGGGGACCTGAACCATCATGAGGTTAAGTTCTTTGCATAGATTTTGTTCGATATAGTTCTTTACCGCAAAGATAGCTTTCTGTGTGTCTCTAGGACTTAGAAGAGGTCGGTAATCTCTTGGAAGTACGGCTTCTACTTCCTCGTAAGTTCCTATCCCAGGGCCCGCGAGATCAGCTTTCTTATCAGACATAGCGGTCAGAATGACGCGGATTACTGGTCTACTAATTAGGGCGACGGCTGATTTTCGGACTTGCTACTCCTGAGTTTATGAGTTTGTGAAGCCTAAGAGGATGGAGAAATCTGCCAGACTTGAGTTTAGTATGCTTGATGACTGATTATTCGAGGAAAATCATTTAGGCTTCCATGCTCCATCCAGCGCTGTGTGAATTATGTTCGGCTACATGGGCAAAATCCTACGGGTTAACCTGACGAACGAACGAATCAGCGAGGACCCGCTCTCTGAAGATGATGCAAAGAAATACCTGGGTGGAGCTGCGCTAAGTGCCAAGATTCTCTTTGATGAATTGAGGCCCGGGATTGATCCGCTCGGCTCCGAGAACAAGATGGTTATTGCAGCAGGTCCGTTATGCGCCGTCCCATTTTCCGGAAACAGCAGGTTCTCTGTCTGCGCCAAGTCACCGTTGAACGATGCTTGGGGCGAATCTATGAGCGGCGGCTATATGGCGCCAAAGATCAAACAATCAGGCTTCGATGCAATTATCATCGAGGGAGTCTCAAAATCACCTGTCTGGCTTTACATAAACCAAGGACACGCAGAGCTGCGTGATGCCTCCAAGTATTGGGGCAAGTCAACCTTGGACGCTGAGAATGGTATCAAGAAGGAGCTTGGTGATAAGGACAGGCGCCAGAGCAGCGTGGCCACGATCGGGCCGGCGGGTGAGAAACTCGTCCGTTTCGCTGCGATCATGAATGACCTTCGGGAGGCTGCAGGCCGCTCCGGTATGGGTGCGGTTATGGGTGCCAAGAAGCTGAAGGCTTGGACATGTAAGGGATCCATGAAGCCAAAGATCTACGACGAGAAGAAGCTCCAAGAGTACGTAAGACAATGCGTAACCGAGGTTAAGAAGGGCCCAGGGATCACAGGGCTTCATGATTTTGGAACCGTCGGCGACACTGATGACCTCAGCAGATCTGGACGGCTGCCCACAAAGAACTTTCAGCGCGGAACGTTTGAAGGGGCCGATAACATTACCGGCGAAAAGATCGTAAGCAGCGGTTACCTGGTGGGCAGAGATACATGCTGGGCGTGCTCGACAAACTGCAAGAGAGTTGTTGAAGCGAAGACACCTTACGAGATTAACCGCGAACTCGGAGGGCAAGAGTACGAGACGACTGCGGCTCTTGGATCACTTTGTCTCAATGACGACATGTATTCAATTGGAAAAGCGAACGAACTCTGCAACCTCTATGGCACAGACACAATTTCGACAGGCGTTGCCGTAGGTTTCGCCATGGAAGCTTACGAGAAAGGACTCATCACGAAACAGGACACGGGCGGATTAGAAGTAAAATGGGGAGATCCCAAAGTCGTAATTGAATTGGTGGAGAAGATTGGGAAACGCGAGGACATCGGCTACCTTCTGGGTGAAGGAGTCATGCGGGCTGCACAGAAACTGGGAAGAGGAGCGGAAGAATTCGCGCTGCACGTGAAGGGCAGGGAACTCCCAATGCACGAACCCCGCGGCAAACGCGGTCTAGCGTTAATGTACGCCGTCGGAGACCGAGGAGCCGACCACATGGAATGGGAACATGACGACCTTTGGGACCCCGACACTAACCTTAGACCTGAACTAGGACTGACAGCTGACTACGTGCCAGAGAGAGGATTGCTCGAATATGGCCCAAGCAAAGCAAGGATTGCAAAGATAGCGGGAGACCTATGGTCAACCTGCAACAGCCTAGTTGTCTGCGTCTTCGACATTTACCCTGGAGGAGGAATTGAGCACAAAACCCTCCTAGGAATTCTAAACGCCACCACGGGATGGAACATGACCATGAAAGAGTACATGCAAGTGGGCGAGCGGGGCCTCGATCTCAGCAGAGCCTTCAACGCTAGGGAAGGACTAACACGAAAAGACGACACTCTCCCCAAGAGACTCATGGAACCATTACCAGATGGAACGTTCGCGGGGAAACCAATCACTCAGGAAATGCTAGACACGATGCTTGACAACTACTACGAGCTACGCGGGTGGGATAAGAAACTTGGAATTCCAACCAGAGACAAACTCGAAACTATCGGTCTCAACACTGTAGCTGAACAACTAGAACAAATAGGTAAGTTGCCGAGCTGAAGAATCGTCAAGTAACAATTCGCACCTTTCAGCTTAGCGGAGCCTTTCTTCACTTGGTTGAAAACCGTTACAGTATGTGCTGTGAAACCCCGTTACAGATCATGATGCCTACTGGCTGCAGTTCTCTTCGATTGAGGAGTTGCAATCTCATTTAGTGAACACACTAGCCTACTGAAAATGCGTCGATTTCTTTAGATGTGAGAGGCGATCTTCGCCTCATCATTCAGAAGGAGTCAGCATATTTGTGCCCTCAATCCAACACCAAATCAATCAGTAATCATGACATAATTGCTCAGGCTCGTGATCGAGCGCATAGATTGTACGGCTCTGCGATAGGCCGCAAACGTGACGACTTGACAACGCCCGCTCTTATTCTTGATCTGGAGATTTTACGTGAAAACTTAGCGTTCATGGCGGAACGCATGAAGAATATCTCTTGCAAACTCCGCGCGCACATTAAAGTCCATAAGAGTCCCGACATCGCGCTGATGCAAGTCAAGGCAGGTGCAATAGGCATCGGAACTGCTACTCTTTGGGAGGCAATCGTGATCGCGCGTGTAGGAATTCAGGATGTCTTCGTCATCAACCAAGTGGTAAGGCCTGAGATGATCAGGGCGGCGGCACTGCTTGCACGTGAAGTCCCCCTAAAGGTAGCGGTTGACGATGCAACGAATGCGAAGGCATTGTCCGATGCGGCAAGAACTGCGAGCAGTGTGATTGGCTGCGTTATCGAGGTTGATACTGGTATGTACCGTTGCGGTGTCAATTCGCCCGAGGAAGCATTGATGCTGGCACACAAAGTAGCAGAACTACCCGGCTTGCGCCTTGAAGGGATCACCGGTTACGAGGGTCACTGTTCGCGTGAATTCGACAAGATGAAACGCGAGCGCATGACACGCGAGGCCATGGATTATTTTGTGGGCGTCGCAGAACGCATTCGTCAGGAAGGGCTGCCGTGTCCCATCGTTTCGGCAGCTGGGACAGCGACGTGGGAGCTGACAGCCAACCATCCTGGAATCACTGAGATTCAACCTGGCTCCTACGCCACCATGGATGGCTATCACGCAGGCTTAGAACCACGTTTCAAGCAGGCCACCACCGTGCTTACGACGATTCTCAGCCGCAGATCCGAGCACATCGTGACAGACGCGGGTGGGAAGACAGTTGGCGCGACTCAAGCCGTATTCAGAGATTATGATTACAAGATTTCCCGTTATGATGAAGAGCATGGAATCTTCAGCACTGACGAATCATGCCCGTTAAGAGTCGGTGACACAGCTGAATTACTCCCAGGTTACACTCCGTTTGCGGTCAGCTACTTCGACGTCTATCATGTCGTTGAGAACGGTAGGGTTATCGACGTCTGGCCTGTTCTTCCGCGTGGTCCCCAGCATGGCGGACTACTAGATGCCTTTAAGGAGCAATAGGCGAATCGTAGCGAGGAGACCAAATTGAAGCCAGCTAGTAAGATGACCAAGGAGGAGTTTGACGATATCTTCAAGAAAGTCAGTAATTGGGGACGTTGGGGACCCGATGACATCCGGGGGACGCTTAACTACATAACTCCAGCGCATGTACGCGCAGCCGCTGGACTGGTCCGATCTGGGCGCTCTGTATCGATGGCGATCCCCATCAACAAAGTGGCGGGACCTGAGAATCCACAACCACCATCACATCACATGCTCTTGACTTACGACACTCATCTCCCGCACGGGGAACCACAATTTGCTCTCGATTACTTTGGCTGCGGTTGTCATGGTGACTGTCACACTCACATTGATGCTCTTTGTCACATAGGATACAACGGCAAACTCTACAACGGCAGGCCTACGAATGCAGTGACTTCGCAAGGCGCAAGCGTAATGGACGTCACAACCTACGCCCACGGAATAGTGGGGCGCGGAGTCCTGCTGGACATCCCACGTCTCAGAGGAGTAAAATGGCTCGAGCCAGGTGAAGCAGTAACGCGCGAAGAGCTCGAAGAGGCGGAGAAAGCTGAAGGCGTTAGACTAGGCGAAGGAGATATCTTCGTCTTCCGAACGGGGCATCACAGACGTCGACTAGAACTTGGGCCATGGAACAACGGGCCTCCCCCCGAGGGTGAAGGAAAAGCGGGACTCCATTCGAACACAATTCCGTTACTCCACGAACGTAAAGTGGCAGCGTTCCTTCCCGACGGTGACGGAGATACGGTGCCAAGCAATGTTGAAGGCGTCGGCTATCCGATCCATGCGCTCCAGATTTGTGCCATGGGCATGATTGCTACTGACAGCCTCCAGTTCGAAGAACTCGTCAAGGTGTGCGAAGAAGAAAACCGCTGGGAGTTCATGGTTGTGGCAACTCCACTTCGCCTACCGCAAGGCACAGGCTCACTCTTCAACCCAATCGCAATCTTCTAGGTTGACCATACGTTAACCGTTAAAGCAGATCGAGGTGAGATTGCATGCCCGTAGTCATTGTCGAAATGTGGGAGGGAAGAACAGTCGAGCAGAAGGAAAAGCTGATCAAAGGAATT
>DATKOK010000069.1:0-4906 GCA_035524675.1 Candidatus Methylomirabilota bacterium
ATGTTCGTTGCGCTCGGCATAACCCGAGGTTGATTCGGATCTTTCTATGATTCAGAGAAATCGGGCCAGAATTAGTCCCTTTTCGCGTGTAATTTTAACCCTTCCACATCAGCATAATCAGTTAGGTGCGCAAAGAGCTGAGATATGCACCTCGTTTATGCAATGAATTTGTTCGCTTCGTGCATTGTAAGCTAGCTAGCTCGAAAAATCAGGCGAATGAGTCCCGTTGCCTGTAACGGGACAAATTTTAATAGTTTCGGACCAGCACGCGTTAAAATTGTGGCTTTTCATGCCTCCTAATGAGCTTTCCACCGCCGCCGTCCGCCGGTTGATTGAGATGGCGGGCGCCGACAGAGTTGGAGACGACGCCGTTGAAGAGTTAGGGAAGATCCTGGAGGATTTCGCTGTCAAAGTGGGAAAGGAAGCCACTGAACTCGCGAAACACGCCGGACGAAAGACCGTGAAAGCTCAGGATATTCAACTCGCAATTAAGCGAGTGCCGCCACCCTAGCGTTAGTGACAGGGTTTAGGTTTCTGCATCTCAGTCTTCTGAGCTGTCTTAAACGATAACCCGCATCCACAACTCGCGACAGCGTTTGGGTTGTTGAACTTGAATCCTGAGGATTGGATGGTCTCGTAGTAATCTACTTGCATGCCGTTTAGGAAGCTCATGCTTTTCGGGTCCACGACTATCTTGCACCCCTCTGTCTCGAGAATGTAGTCATCTGGTTTGATGAAACCGATTGCCATCCCATAATTTAGCCCAGCACAGCCACCACCGAAAACGAAGACCCTCAGGGCTTTGTCAGCGTTCTCAGGCTTCTGGAGGATTGTTTTGACTCTATCCAGTGCCTTCGGTGTGAAGTCGATTGTGGGAGATGTCTGTACTGTTTCCAAATCCGTCACCAATATGACGTATGGCTTAATGGGTCAGTTTGGCTGGGATGCGATAAAAACCCTCTGCTTCACACACAAGCCTCCCTAGGACGGGATCCAGTATGTGGTTACACGTGTTCTCAGGAAGATTGTGAACGCTAGCAGGCATGTCAGGGATAAGATAGTGGCGTAGTCGAGTCGCTTCAACGAGACGGTCCGGTACCACGTACGTGACTTCTGCAAGCCAAAGGCACGAAGCTCCATCGCGTCCGCAACGTCGTAGATTGAGAGCATCGCATTCATCGCCACCGGGACAATCAGCGGTACCGTGTTCAAGATACGGGAGAATAATCCACCGCGAATCTTCACCTTATACCCCCGAGCCATCTGCGCATTCATCGTCGTGTCAAGTTCATCAGCATATACGGGCAAATATCGAAGTGAGAGGTCAACTACAAACGCGCCTTTGTAAGGCATCTTAAGTTTGGCCAGAGCCGGTGCGTACAAGCCGGGATCTGTCGTCATAATGACGCAGAGTGAAATGGTTGCAAGCGAGAGAAATCTCATGATAGCAGCAACGGCAAATACGACTCCTTCAACCGTGATCTTGAAGACCCACCAACTTGCAATAATATGCGGATTAGTCACTGGTACTCCGAGGAAGGTGAAGAACGCGTTGATCGCGGAGATTACAACGATTATTGTTAAGAGGAATTTCCACGTCGACTTTGCTTCATTGAACGGAATCTTCGCCGACAGATAAAGTAGAATCGACGCCACAAATGGAAAAATGAGGAACCGGATATCGAGGAACGCTACTTCACAGAAGATGAACAGTATCAAAAGTAGAAATTTGGACCGTGGGTCCAGTCGGTGAAGGAAAGTGTTTCCTGGGAAGTACTTGATCTTAATCATTACAGAGACTACATTGCCTAGACTCTACGTGCTCGTCCAACCGTCGCCGAGTGGTATGCGTACAGTAGAATTGGTGTCAGGATGGCGCCATTGACAGCGTCAGTGGCTCCTGCTGAGTAGAACTCGGCCAGCGCCGCCTCTATTGTACTCAGTCCGATCTGAAAGACGTAGTCTGTCATGGCTGCGAAGCCGATGCCGATAAGCGATCCTGCGATTGCTAAGCCCGCGGCTGCGACCAGGCCTCTGGCTTTGCCCCAGTCAGTGCGTTTCACAACGAAGTAGCCGAGTCCTGAGATAAGGCCGATAATTCCATTTCCAATATCCCAGTTCCAGAAGAATCCTCCGAATGAAACTGCATCTGAAATTGTGTTTCCAAGGAATCCGGCTACGAATCCAGTTATAGGGCCAAAGACGAACCCGAACAGCATCGGAATAGCTACAGTAGGTCTTATAGCGATCAAACCTACTCCGGGTATCTGAAACGTGTTGAATGGAATAGTGAGCACGGCATAGAGGGCTGTTCCGACTGCCATGGCCACGATTTGTTTTGCGGAGAAGAATGATTCTCTCATTTCTTTTGTGCCCATTCAACGGTCACTGGTTTCGTTCTTCTCTTTTGTAGCTATTTAAGACCTAGTCTAGTTTGTTCACTAACTCAGCAAATGGCAAGGCTTGGGTTCCGTTGGTGACTTTCCGTGACAGTTCGATTAGTGATGTTTCCCGAATCGCCCCCCGAGTCAAGATCTTCGTATCCGCTAAGAGTGTCCTAGTGTCTCCATCTGCGATGACCTTTCCGTCATTTAGTACTATTGCGCGGTCAGTGTATTCGATCGCGAGGTCTGGGTCATGCGTGATTACAACATATGTCTTCACTTGGCTGAGTGAAGTTATGAAATTCATGAAACTGCTATAACTTCGGTAATCCTGACCTGCAGTTGGTTCATCTAGGATGATGCAGCTTGGTTTCATCGTTAGAACGGACCCGACGCAGATGCGTTTCTTTTCTCCGAAACTTGACGCGAATGGAGATTTGTCCAAAAGGTGCGTGATCGAGCATTGTTTCGCAGTCTCAGAAATGGCTTGCGCCCATTCTTCCTTGGGTACGCCGATATTCTTGGGGCCGAACTGCAGTTCCTCATTCACCGTCTTGGCGAAGAGCATTGAGAAGGGATTTTGAAACACCAGACAAGCCGTTCTCGCGATTTCTGATGGTGAGATGTCGTGTGTTTCAACTCCTCGGATCAAGACTCTGCCCGAGGTTGGCTTCAATAGCCCTACCATACTCAGCGCGAGAGTGGACTTCCCGGCGCCGTTGTTGCCGAGCAGTGCAATTCTTTCACCTTCATTGATTGAGATGTTGATGTTATCTAGTGCTCGGATTCGGCCAGAGTATTCGAATATGACGTTTTCGACTCTGATGAGCTCGTTTCCCTTGCTTGTAGGCACGATATGGGTGAGAAGTTGGCTGCCTGTACCCTTCACAGAAATTCGCTTATAGTGTTCCACAACATATTCGGCGGGCACTTTTAGTACGTCTCCATAATTCATCAGGATCTTCGGTTCATCACTGTCTGCCAGAAGCTTGCCCTTGTCAATGACAGCTATCCGTGTCGGATTTGCTCTGAGCACTTCTTCAGTTCTGTGCTCAGCCACCAGAATGGTCTTGCCGGTCTTGTGCAATTCGCGGAAGATTCCTTGCATCAACCTCACGCCGTTTGAGTCGAGGTTGGCTAGTGGTTCATCGAAGAGTAGTATGTCGGGCTCCATCGCGAGAATGTCCGCGATGGCGAGCCTCTGTTTCTGCCCGCCTGAAATTGCGAATATGGATCGCTCTTTCAGGTTCAGAATATCCATTGATTGGAGGCTGCTTGTAACTCTACGTTCTATCTCCTGTCTCGGAAGTGCTAGGTTTCCTGGACCAAACGCCACATCGTCTTCGACGATTGACGAGACAAGCTGCTTATCAGCCTCTTGGAGAACCGTCCCAACGGTCAAAGCCAAGTCGAGAAACTGAGTAGTAGGTACCAGCTTGTTTCTGACCTTGACTTCTCCGGAGTAATCGCCCAAGTATCTGTGAGGAATCAGGCCGTTCAAACATTTGAGGAGTGTTGATTTTCCTGATCCGCTTGCTCCAGCCAACAGGACGAATTCATTTTTGGCGATGCTCAGCGTGACGTTCTCTAGCGCATGGTCGTTTCGGTTCTCATACTTGAAACTGAGGTTGTTGATTTCTATATCGTGCAAACATGTCAACACGTAGATTTCAAACGGTTCTAATCAACTGGCCGTTTGGTCACTCGTGGCAGTTGCACTTGAAGTTTTCATGTGCCTAGGCCAGCAAGAGTACATGTGAATTGTTTCATCTCGTGCATATCCGACGCCTATAACGGGGACTCAAGACGGAAACAACTGCAACTAGCACCAGCAAAAGTAGCAGTGCATCACTGGAAAACTCTGGAGTCTTTGCTGCTGATTCCGTGGAGGTTAAGATATTGGAGAAAGTCATCGTTAGAGTGCTTTTGTAATACGCCGAGACTGTGCTCGCCGAAAAGCCGCCAAGGCAGCCACTAAAAGTGTTTGTTTGGTCTAGCTTGACATTTGCCCTGATCAGAGCGCCTATTGAAATTGTCACGACAGCAGAAACATAGCAATACCCAACTTGGGAAATTGTCACATAATATGTTCCTACAGGCAGGGAGAGGTGATATAATCCACCGCCGCTGCTGTAGGTCACGAAATTCTGTTGACCGTTAGTGGCGTTGACAGTTGCCCACACTAACGGCTCATAATTTGAAAATGCGTTCTGACCAAGAACCGTGCCTTCTATTGCCCCAAAACCTTGGACTGTAGCGGGAGATGTAGAATTCGCTGTAACCGTGATAACCTGATTCGGCTGCAGGGAAGAGAGAGAAAACGCGGGCGCGATGACAGCTAACAGCAACATTGAAACAGCTAGTTGCTGAGACATACGCCGACAATTGGCGTCATATGCCTTATAATATCTCTACTTGAGGCACGTTTCTCTCACAAGTTGTCCTAGAATCGCAGCTAGGCCATAGCGAGGCTTGCCATTACGAAAATTATTGCTATTTGGAATATGGCTTGACTGCCAGAG
>DATKOK010000070.1:0-4168 GCA_035524675.1 Candidatus Methylomirabilota bacterium
AACTCGGCAATTCCAGGATACGCGCGTGCGTACTTATGAAAGAATTCGCGATAATGTTCGTGATATCGAGCTATTGCCCTATTACCATCCTCTTTTGAGACAGTGTCTGCAACCATCTTTTCCAAAGTTGGGCCAAAGCGAACGAACACCTCTTCCCTGGAGAACTCTCTGCCGACGAACCTGGTGACTGCATAGTTGAAAGATCTGACGATCAACTCCATGTTGTCGACCAGAGTTCCGTCCATATCGAATATTACGTGTGACACATTCTGTCCGTTATGATGAGCAGTGTGTGCTGTCAAATTCCGTCCGTTCCGACCACATTCAACTTGAACTTGCCTAGAATTTCAGCCTGAAGTGAACTGGTAGCTCAGGACTTTATCTTTTGCTAAATTGACGATGACTCCGCGAAGGATGCCTTCGCCGTACTCGCTTCCAGGGTTGATGCATACAGTTCTCCCGATTTTTGCGAGTCCTCTCGACTCATGGATGTGGCCATGCAATCCTAGGAGTGGTTGATATTTCTCTATGCTTTCGCGGACCACTTTGCTTCCGACACCTGCTGAGACGGGTTGACCTCCCTTCATGAGTACTTTCGGTGGGTCAACGCTTGTGTCCAGCAGCCTCGCTGTATCGAGCGTAGAGTCTATAGGGGGGCAATGTAGGTTGAATATGCAATTCTGCATGTTTTCCACCTTGCCAGCCAAGTCTTCGATGAATTCTTTGAGTTTCTCCTCAGTGACGTCACGAGGGCAATTCCAAGGTGTCATGTTGGATTCGCCCACAGTGATCATCTCGTATTCATCGGTTAATCTGATTGTTTTATGCTCGGCGTTGATTACGTAGTCTGACGAATTCAACACGGAGTCAACTTCTGGAAGGTCGTCGTTTCCTCCAGTCATTATGCACTTAATTCCTGACTCGCGATAGTGTTGTTCCACCTCCCTGAGCCAGAGCGTCAGTCTTTCGAGCATGAGTTTCTTGAAAAGTGCATTTACCTTCGCAGGTTCTGCCTGCAAGTCTTTCATTCCATCTGGATCAGTATGATATGGGTAGAATCCCATGTTGCAGATCTTCTCTTCGAAGTTCTTCAACTCTTCATCTTTTGTGAGCTTCTCTTCAACTCCGAATAGCCTGCCAGCGTAGGCGCCGTCTGGTAATTTAACGATCGGAACCATCATCTTACCGGTTATATCACCACAGAGCATGACAGCGTCAGCCTCGTACATTTTTCCGGCGGTTAGGAATTTGCGGAATGTTCTTTCGCTGCCATGAACGTCTGTGGTGAAGAAAATCTTGTAGAATTTCTTTTCTTTCTTTTTATCAGGCATCGCTTGTGTCTCTCGTGACTCGCCAGATTGAAACTCAGAGTCTTAAACTCTTTTGGTGATTCAGAAATGATAAAGTCAAGAATCCAGCTCTGACTGAACTAGTACCTCCGGTCACTAGGTGAGAAAAGACGGGGAATGGAAGGAAACGTTCGGTCCCTACGCAGGGGGGACCTCTTTGAACGCGAGTTCTACGTTGATTCCTTCGCTAGCGCGTAATTGCTTGTTGATTATGTACCAGACAAACGGGACTATGTAGAGTAAAGCGGCGAAGACCAGTGCCAAGGTTGTTCCAGGCCAGATGCCGTAGGCTGGATTAGCGAAGTATAGAATGACCACGATTATGTCCGTGGCGAGTCCAACTATTCCGCACAGAGTTATTGCTGGAAAGCCTGCGATCTTGTATTTGCTTACTGGTGATGATTCGTAGAGTTTCTTTGCTTTCCATGGGAAGACTATTCCGCCAAGGACTGAGGCGGCGAATGCGATGAACTGACACAATAATGCAAGCTGTAGAAGTCCCGCTAAGTTCGGGTAATCAGTTAGAATCACGGCAGCTATTGACGCCAAGATTGTGAGAAGAATCAGGATGTTGTCGGGAGCCCCGCGCTTGTTAACATGCCCCATCCAGCCTGGTAGCAGTCGGTCAAAGGATTGGGCGAGCAGTATTCTCGAGCCACCTAGGAAGCCGTTGAATAAGCTATTAGCCATAGCGCCGGCGAATCCTAATCCAATGATTATAGCGACTATAGGATTCAGGCTGACTGCTGCAAATAGCTGATATGATCCGAGGAGTGAGAATCCGGGAGGCGCTTTACCGTTTATGACTAGGTATCCGAGCGACCTTACGAATTGCATTCCCATGTAGTCGTATGCCCATGCCATTGCTACTATCCATGTGAGGAATTGTATGAGGATCGCTCCCATCTGCGTCCACCATGCCGTCTTGAATGATTGCACGCCCTTGATTTCTCCTATGAGTTCCATTCCGAAGGATACGGCTGACCATAGTCCGTAGTACAGGGCTGTGAGGCCGATGGTGTCGCTCCAGCTGAATCCGACGTCTGGGTTGAAGCCAAGGTTCTTCGCCTGAGTTATGATTGAATGATACCAGTCAGGATCTTGCTGGAAGAGGTTCACGTAGGTGTTGAAGTTACTTATGAAACCAGATTGCGGGATTACGACGAAAAGCGCTGCTATGATGACGACTGATAGGAACCCGAATACCATTATGAAGTAGTTTTGGAAGACCACGTATGCTCTCATTCCGGACAACATCACGAAGCAGGCCACCCAAAGCAGGATTATCGCGATTGCGCACCCCACCCAGGGATTTTGCATGGAAATGCCGAATTGAACCAGTGAATCATTTCCTGTGGCACGTCCCACGAAGTCACACATAGCGGGGATAATGGTTAGGGCAATAGCGTTTCCAGCCAGATAATCCCAGAATACCTGCCACCAGACCATTCCAGCATTGGTGACTGTGAATCCCACGATTCCAGAGACCAAACGGCTCGAGAAGACATAGTCTCCTCCACTACGGGGCATAGCACTAATCAAGCCGCCGTAGGTCACCCAGCGAATTGCGAAGAGAATCAATAGAATGAACATTGCTATGTAGACGTTCGCTCCTGGAAACAGCGCGATCCCAGAGAAGAAATAGAACGAAACGCCGTATAGGCCTGCGATGACCAAGTATCCATAGAACATCGCGTCTCTTGGCGACAGTGATCTGATTACACCTGAGGATCTCCTAAGGAATACATCGGTTCCTGCCATTACTCATCGGGTGACATGATCACACGATGTGCATTTAACACTTGCACGTGTAGTGATATTTACAGTACTTGCGACACTCTTGGCACTATTTACATTAGTTATGATTCTGCAAAGGAACGCCTATTCGATCTTAATGGTCCCTCTATCCTCTTCAACTTCCATGTACCATTTCTGTTTTGTTCCCACTCGACTCCGCATTTTCCAACCCATCGATTTGGGCTGATTCTCAATCACCGCTAGAAGCTTGTTAACTCGATCCTTCACTAACTTACTCTCATCTTCTGGCAGTTGAATGTACTCGTTCATGAGGTTCAGGAGTTTGTTAAGATTCATTGTTGAGGTGTACCAGAAGCCCCAATCCTTTGAAAGCAATTCTGCGATATATTTCCCGTTTATTGTCTCATTGTCTGCATCCGCCACGTCGTGTTCAAGAAAGAGTATTATGAGGTCTTTGATGTCTTTGGGATTGATTTCAACTATCTGTAGTTTCTCGAGAACTATATCGGCCAGTGGAATTGTTGGTTTGTCAACTTCCAAGCGCTTGCTCCAATCTATCCTGTGGCACATCCTCAGTTCGTCGAAGAATACGTCAACATGCACCTTGCCGAAGTACATGTATCTCTTTCCCTCTGCATAGCTCGGAAAACTCATCATTTGCTGATCAACATTGTAGCCCAGGTTCTTCAGGAAAGCTGTCAGCTTCTCCTTCTGCTTTGATACAGAGGCGAAATCGATGTCGGTGGGGACTCGATCCATCTTCGCATGTAAGTGCCGATACTTCGGGCAATGGTGACTCACTGCGAGAGCGCCCATGAGACGGAGCGTAATCTTCTGTTCTTCAGCGTCATTTACTATCTTGACGCCCTCATTGACGAATTCCTCAAACGAAGTAGGGGTCATGACTCCGACCAGCTCACGTAACCAATTAAAAACGTTGCTTGCCTATTCTTACAGGCGTTTTATGAGAAGGTCAGACTGCCGTTGGTCGATGTCCGCATGGTGGGCCCGCCCGGGTTCGAACCGGGGATCTCCGCCGTTCTCACTGAATTGTGAGGGCG
>DATKOK010000071.1:0-8217 GCA_035524675.1 Candidatus Methylomirabilota bacterium
ATCCGTGATTGGCATTGAACGACACCTGAACTCCCATCGACATTGAAAATGATGCATATATACGTTGGTGAACTCGCCTCACTGTTGGTCCATATGCCGGATGATTCGTTGGAATCGATTTCTAGTGAAGTGATCTCTTGCATGAAATGTCGTCTTTGCGAGACTAGACGCACGGCAGTGCCTGGCGAAGGACCCCAGTCCGCGAAGGTGATGTTCATCGGAGAAGCGCCAGGCGAGCAAGAAGATAATCTAGGACGCCCCTTTGTTGGCGCAGCAGGTAAGCTTCTCATCGACCTTCTTCAATCGATCGGTTTGCGACGTGAGGAGGTGTTCATAACGAATACTGTGAAATGTAGACCGCCGAACAATAGGCCTCCGAGAAAGGATGAGTTAGCAACCTGCAGAAGTTATCTGGACAGACAGCTCAAACTAATACATCCACGAGCAGTCTGTCCGTTGGGAAATTCTGCGATTCGAACTCTCTTGAACCCGGAGGAATCTGTGAGTGAGCTTCATGGCGTTGCAGTTGAGAAGGACGGTATCACGTATTTTCCAATGTATCATCCAGCTGCAGCATTGTACACGTTTGCGTTGCGTAAGGTGATGGAGGAAGATTTTAGAAAGCTGCGGGTCGTGCTGGACTCGTTGAACTAGTCTTCGTCGAGCTCAGGCTTGTTCCCAAGCGCCTGCTCAGTACGTTCCACAACGTCCCTGTCAAGTTTCTCGACGACCTCAATTGCCTTCATGTTTTCGGTGACCTGTTCCGGTCGGCTTGCCCCTGTAATGACTGTGCTTACGTCCGGGTTCTTGAGACACCATGCAATTGCGAACTGGGCCATAGTGCAACCTAAGTCAGCGGCGATAGGTTGAAGCTTCTTCACCTTCTCGATATTCTGTGGCGTTATAACATGTTCTCGTAACCAGTCATACCCCTTTAGGGTGGCTCGCGTGCCTGCAGGCATTCCATTGTTGTACTTGCCGGTGAGTACGCCTGACGCAAGTGGACTCCATATGGTTGTGCCTAGTCCGATTTCGCGATATAATGGCAGATACTCCTTTTCTACGCGGTCACGATGAAGCATGTTATACTGTGGTTGCTCCATCTGAGGTGGAGTCAGACCGTACTCTCGTGCGATCCCATGCGCCCGCATAATATCGGCTGCTGACCATTCGGACGTTCCCCAGTAGAGGACCTTGCCTTGGTGAATCAGCTCATTCATGGCTCGCACGGTCTCTTCGATTGGCGTGTTCGGATCGGGACGGTGACAGAAGAAGAGGTCCAGATATTCCAGTTGTAGACGTTTTAGTGAATTCTTGCAAGCTTCGTAGATATGCTTGCGTGAGAGGCCTGTGTCGTTGGGTCCTTCGCCGCCCCAGAAAACTTTACTCGAGACAATGATGCTCTCTCTACGTAATCCTAATTTCTTGATCACGTTTCCCATGACAGTCTCGGCGTTTCCATGTGCATAGACTTCCGCGTTATCGAAGAAATTGACGCCCGAGTCGTATGCACCAGACATGCACTTTAGGGCTACATCTTCACCGACTTGGCCCCCATAAGTCACCCATGCTCCGAGCGAGAGTTCGCTGATTTTTAGTCCGGCGCTACCGAGGCGTCTATATTTCAAAAATCAACCCCGAGTTGCAGAATCGTTTACGGCTATTAAAGAGTAAGTTCGCAGAGCGGGATAGATTCATTTCATCTCTTTCCGGATTCTTTCGGCTACTCCTGCTCCGTCAAGCCCGTAATGCTGGTAGAGGTAGTAGGGTGGTCCGATGATCGAATACTCGTCGGAAGGGAAACCGATACGGACGAGACGAACATCGTTTAGCCTAGCATCGACTATCATATCGGCGATGATTGTGGCTACGCCTCCCATCGTGTTGTGTTCCTCTGCAACGAACACTTTTCGATGATTATTGATGAGCGGTATTAGTCCTTGATTGTCGAGTGGTTGCAGAGTGTGTAAGTCCACAACGGTCATTTCAATCCCGTCTTTAGCTAATCTATCTGCTGCATCGCATGACGCGTGAACCATGATTCCGTTCGATAATATCAGCCCGTCCTTTCCATTTCGCAGAACGCTGATTTTGCCGAATTCCCATTTGTCTCCTTGCTTGTAAACGTCGGGGTCTCGTCCTCGTCCGAGCCTGAAGTAGATTGGGCCTTCAAGATTCACTGTCTGTCGTAGAGCTTGCTCAAAGCTATACGCGTCTGAAGGGCATACGATCTTCATGTTGGCCATAGATCGCATGATTCCGATGTCTTCAGTTGCGTGGTGAGACGTGCCGTAATAACCGAGTGAAATCCCTGCGTGATGTGATAGTAGTCGGACCGGGAGATTCGGGTAGGCTAGGTCGGTTCGGATTTGTTCGCAGCACATTAACGCGAGAAATGAGGCAAAGGTGCCGGCGTAGGGTACTGCACCGCAAGCTGCCATTCCCGCCGCAACGCTAACCATGTTGTGTTCAGCGATTCCCAAGTCGAAGAAACGATTCGGGTGGCGTTTAGCGAATTCTATCGTCCGGTTACTGAATCCCAAGTCAGCCGTTAAGACGACGATCCGGTCATCAGTATCTGCAAGGTCAGCAAGCACTCTTCCTGCGATGAATGCAGGTGCCTGTTTCGGAATCATGCCTAGGTGCCATGATTCCTTTTCCAGCAGCGTCACGTCAGTTGTCATGAGCAACAATCTCCTTCCTGACGGCTTCCGCGTCTTTTCCATGCAGATAGCCCAAGTGCCACACTCTCGAATCCTCCATGTACTTGACGCCCTTACCCTTCACCGTGCGAGCTATCACTACTTGAGGTCGACCACTATTTCTTGGGACATTGTCAAATGTTCTAACGAGTGCTTCAACCGAGTGCCCATCACATTCGTGAACCTGCCAACCAAACGCGCGCCATTTGTCGGCCAACGGTTCGATATCCATTATCTCTTCAGTCCGGCCGTCAAGCCCCATATGATTACGGTCCACAATCCCAACCAGGTTATCTGTGTGAAAGTGGGCTGCCGCTTGTGCGGCCTGCCATATCTGTCCCTCGTTCAATTCTGCATCTCCTAAGAGTACGAAGACTCTTGCTGGAGATTTTCTTAGTCGCAGCCAGAGCGCCATTCCCAGCCCTATTGAAAGTCCGTGACCCAACGAACCAGAGCTGAAGTCGGCGCCGGGCACCTTTCGCACGTCTGGGTGATCTCCTAGAGGCGATCCAAGGTTAGCGTATGTCTCGAGCCATTCTTTCGGGAAGTAGCCAAGATCGACGAGGATGGGGTATACTCCGACGGCCACATGTCCTTTCGAGAGGATTAGCCGGTCGCGATCAATCCACTTGGGATCCGATGACACATGCATCGTGTGATAGTATAGAGTCGCGAGTATCTCGGCTGATGAGAAAACTGATGAGTAGTGTCCGCTTTTCGCGATCTGAATTAGACGCACAGTTTCGGTACGTATGAATTGAGCTCGTTCCCTGAGCCTGTTCAGGTCAGGTTTTTCCAGGTTGGGTGCTTGCAAAGGTGTGTCTCTTCGCCGTACGCATAGAGACGTTTAAGCGTTATCTGCCCAACTTCAATGTATTCAAGGCTCGTGCGAAGACGATGGTAAGTGTTCAGGTTCTGATTAGAACTTGATTCCAGATTCCGATTATGATTTGACTTGAGGTTTTCTCTCGCGGAGTCTCCAAAGGCCAAATTCTCCGACGGTTTGAGTTGTTTCAACAGGGTTGTACCATTTCTTCTTAGTTCCCATCATGGAGCGCATCTTCCAGCCTGAAGATTTGGGCGTGTTCTCTATGGCACTTATCAGTGCATCAATTTTCGTAGTGACATCTCTCTTTTCTGATTCATCTATCAGTTCGAACTCAGCCACGTACGCTTTCAAACCGTTCAAGTTCGTTGTCACTGTGTACCAGAATCCCCAATCGGAGGCGAGTAGGTTAGAGACGGATTTCGCGTTTATTCGGTTATTCTCTTCACTCTGGGAGATTTCATGCGCGCGGAAGATCAGTATGGAGTCCTTAACGTCTTTCTCACTTGGAAAGACTATTTGTAATTTCTCGAGCAGGAGGTCGGTTGGGGTCACGGTTGGAGTGTCAAGCTCCAGACGGTTCTTGAAATCCAGTGGGTGGTTGGCAGCTAGGAGTTTGTCGAAGAAGACGTCGACGGTGAACCATCCTTTGGGGTGAAAGTAAATTTGCCGCTGAGTAGCAGCGCTGGACATTGTAGTGGGCCTTTTGTCGTATCCCATCTCGTTGAAGAATTCCTTCATCTTATTTCTGTACTTGGCGTACGACATGAAATCGAGGTCGGTGTACTCTTGCTGGCCTTCCCCTAGCCTTTGGAGTTTCTTTGCGAAATCCAAGACTTCTGCGCAGTGAGCCCGAATTGCGACTCCTCCAAGTAGCCGTATTGGGACGCCGCGTTTAGTGGCTTCTTCGACGAGTCTTTGGCCTTCATCAAGGAAAATCTGAGTGGGGATGATTCCCTTCCACTCGTCCGGCATCTCTATTACTCGATCTTCCAAAGCAGAACGTCCAACAAGGAATACCGGGATTGTGGAGATAATCCTTCCTCTCAACGGAAAATCTTAACGCCCAACTGAAGGTAAGCAAACTCAGGGTACGAGGCTTGAAATGTGACCGAGTAAAAATGACCCGCGTCCGAGACGCGATGCGAAAGGAAGGTCTCGTAGCTCTTGTCTTGAGACTACCGGAAAACGTCACATACCTATCGGGCGCTTGGTGCGGGCGAGGACTAACTTATCTGATCTTTCCGGTTGACAAGGACCCTGTTCTCATCCACCCAACTGGAGAACCCCTTCCTCCTACCTGGATAGAGGATGTGAAATTCTACAAGTGGGAGACATACGAACATTTGGGTAACTCACTCAATGTTGGAGCTGAATATGTTCGCAACGCACTGTCCGAAATGAACATTCATTCAGGCTCGATCGGATTAGAACTGGGGTGGGAGCTCGTTCTTGGTAGCCCATTGAGGTACGAAGTGAACGTAGTAAGCGAAAGGACCGTGCTTACGCTTAGACAGAAGCTGCCATTGTTCACTATAAGAGACGCATCACGTTTACTCATCACCTCCAGGTCAATCAAGACCGATATCGAGGTGGAGTCGCTTAGAAAAGTGAACCAAATAGCCCAGCTAGGCCTAGCAACCTTCCACGATAACTTGAAACCGGGGCTAACAGAAGTGGAGCTCTCTACTAAGATCGAGCATCAAATTGTGTGTGAAGGTACTCTGAAGCAGAAGGCGAACAGGATAGTTGCCTGTGCGTTTCTTGCCTCAGGGCGAGACACAGCCTTCGCATACAAGTATCTGCCCGGCAGGGGGCGAAGAAGGCTACGACGAGGCGACCTAGTAATGCTTGAACTGGATATTGTCGCTGATGGGTATTCCTCCGACACGACTCGAACATTCGTAGTTGGAAGTCCCAATAGAAAACAGAGGGCAGTATTGGAAGCAGTTCTGGAATCTGAAACGACCGCTATCTCGACCATTAAGCCAGGAATCAACGCGTCTGAAGTCGCACGAGCCTCGATAGAAGTGATTCGTCGTCATGGGTTATCGGGTTACTTGGTCCACCGACTAGGTCACGGTATTGGGGTGGGCATTCATGAGCCGATCCCAGCGCTTCACATTGAGTCTAAGGACATTCTGGCGCCAGGTATGGTCCATAGCGTAGAACCTGCGATCTACGGTCCTCGGATTGGCGGAGTCAGAATCGAAGATGACATACTGGATACGAAGAAAGGCGCCGAGTACCTCTCAGACTACCTGAGGATTCAAGAATAGGAGGTCTACTGTTTGGACAGGTTGTTTGACGTGGTTCTTGTCCGTCCGCCCTCGAATTCCTACGAGCATTGCGTCTCGTCAAACTCTGATAGGGAAAGCATTGACGTTCAACTTGCGAAAGCTCAGCATCACTCCTACGTTTCAGTCTTGAAGGAAAATGACATCACAGTACTCGAGCTACTTCCTTGTGATGAGTATCCGGATTCAGTCTTCATGCAGGACCCTGCTTTGTTGGGGTTAGGAAGATCAATCATCGGACGTTTCGGAGAAATCTCACGAAGAGGGGAAGAATTGAATCTCGTGTCCGAACTCAACCAGTTGCAAATGGTGAAAAACTCTCCTCTCCTCCGCGTTTCTAGCCCCGCTACGCTTGAGGGAGGTGACATAATGGTTACAGATCAACAGCAACTTTTCGTTGGTCAATCCTCTCGTACAAATTCTTCCGGGATTCTTCAACTCCAAGCGTTTCTCCCCGATACGCAAGTAACTACTGTTAAAACAGATTCTTTGCACCTTCTTTGCGGCTGCTCTTACCTCAACGAATCAACGATGATCATAACGCCAGAACTTGTGAGTCCCCAGAATTTTCCCAACTTGAAGCACATTACGTTCGATGTGGAGGATGCGTACGCGTCGGACGCCTTGTACCTCGGAAATCGTAGAGTTCTACTTCCGTCCGGGTTTCCGAACGCGTCGAAGAAGCTGAGGCAGGGAGGTTATACTCCAGTCGAGGTTGATGTCTCCGAGTTCCGCAAGGGGGACGGAGGAGTTACATGCCTTTCCTCCCCGATCTACAAGACCATATAGCTCTCAGACCCTACCAGTGCTCATAATGAACGACGTCGTTCACGGGGCGCCTTCCTCTTTTCAACGAGGGTGACTTGATGTCCTTATCCGGATAGCCTATTGAGATGACACCGACAGGATGAAAGTGCGATGGGATGCCCAATAGTCGTCTCATCTCTTCCGCATGGAAGACGCCTGTGAAAGCTGTGGCTAGCGCTTCGTTCACGGCGGCTAGGAAGATTAGCATGCAGGCGCATCCAATGTCAAAGTACCAGAAGGGAACAGCCCACTCAATCTCGTTTCCATCTTCCTTCAGTTTATCAGGTTCACGGTAACGTTCGTGATAGAGATGTTCGCTTGTACAGACCACAATTAGAACGGGGGCTTCCGAAACGAACTTATGGAAACGTCTCGCATAGAAATCGTCTTCGCCTTGGATTCGTCCGATCTTCTTCTTCAAGTCCGGCTCAGTTACAACTAGGTATGCCCATCCTTGGCTGAAGCCGGCGCTGGGTGAGTGTTGAGCGGCTTCCAGAATTCGGTTTAAAGCAGAGCGCATTACGGGTTTAGATTGGAAATTGCGAACCATTCTTCTCTTTCTTACGAGCTGTTCGAATTCCATCTTGATCACGGAAAAGGAAGATAAAATGGGAAATAGATGGTAATATGGAGTTACACTACCGAAACTTAGTATCGTCTATGTTTCTGGTAGCAGCTCCGACAGTAAACTGGGCGACCTTGCGTAGGCTTGAACGGCACTTCAGTTTCAGCACCGCATTCAGAACAGGTTACTTTGTACATAGTTCGACCGCCCATTCCTTCTTGACTCATACTCTAACACCACTCTTACGTTTAGTTACGCGCCAGATAGTACTCAGAAGTAGAATCCGCAGCGTACCAACCTGCAGACATGTAGGTTTGCGTAATTAAAGTATACTAAGGAATCACTCATCGAGAAAAATCAGGCTTTGACTCCGGACCGAGAAGATTACATAACACTATGTCGATTCTGTCCGTCTGAACGGGTTCTGCGGAGAGCATCGTCCCACATGCCTTGGATCGGTGATGGATATGCGAATTGACGAGATACGGAACGGAATGAGAAATATCCACATCGAGGGCAAAATCGTTGACATGAACCAGTTCATGTTAGTTATTGAAGACGAAACTGGGCGTACTTTTGTTAGGTACAACTACAGGAACCTAACTAAACCCGTTCAGAAAGGCGACTACGTTAGGGTGGCCAACGGCGAAGCAGTAAACTATTCAGGCATTCTACAACTGAAGCTACCCAGGAACGGATCTATCACACCAACGAATCTCGACAACCCTAATCCCACTCCTAATACGTCTGCATAGAGCAAGAAACCAAGCAGCTCGACCGCGAGGTTCAGATTGTAATGACAATTCCATGCCACATCGATTTCCGGACAGGAAACCCATGCGCGCTCGTTATCTCTGTGTAAACGCCGAAGTCAAATTCATAGGTCGCACGCATGGGCACCATCGAACGAATGTTAAATCCAAAGACAGTGGCGGCAGTAGGCGCATCTGAAGCAGAAGGCTCTGTAGGCCAAGCACTCATGAAGAACCTCTTGCTTGGGAAGGAAAAGAGGACGATATA
>DATKOK010000072.1:0-2546 GCA_035524675.1 Candidatus Methylomirabilota bacterium
GAACGGCCCCGGGCGTGGGAATTGGAAATTGTCTGAATGTGCTGGATTTCGAATCGAACATTACGATTTGGTTATACTGAGTCTCTGATACCCAGACAGTTCCGTTCTTGTCGACAGTAAGATAGAACGGCCTTGAGCCAGTTTGAGGTAGAGCAAATTCATGCAGCGTACCCGTTATTGGATCGTAACGACCTATGCTCCCGCTTCCCGTCTCAGCAAACCAAACGACCCCGTTCTCGTCAACTGAAATCCCGTACGGGTTTGCCCCGCTTGATAGAGGAAGCTCGGAAAATCTCACGGACAACGCAGGAACGTCGATCTGGAAAGGAACGACTACGTCATATCCTTCTGATCTTTGCGCCCACACCTCCAGCTGCCAATTACCTGCAAAGCTCAAGTAAGTACCGTCTAACGCATAGGTACCGTGATTCGGTTCAGCCGTAGCCGTTGACGTGCCAACATTCCTATCTAGGTATTTGAATTTCACAGAGACAGACTGAACATTCGTAATTGGCGCACCCTGTGCGTCCGTGAAGTCAAGATCGAAGTGATTGTCTCCCACCTGGAATGGTGTAATCTTAACGGTGACGTTAACTCCTTCAACCGAGTATCCTCTCAAAACTAGTGGAACGTATTGATTTGGAGGCGTAGCTGAAGTGCTCTGTGCTGCGGGGGAACTTGCGGTTAGGACTCCAACGATTAACAGGACAATGATGCCCAGAGCAATCTCTGACCGAAGAGAGAGTTTGAATCGTTTTATCCACATCCCCCCTTGTCGGCGATTCGTCCGATTTGTTTTTGCTTCTACGACGCGGTCGTATACTACAAATTGGTTCGCGGCGCCGAATGTGAGCATTATCGCGAAGATCGATAATTTGACAAGAAGAATCTCTCCGTATGCAGTAGAATAGAGCGCGGAGAGGCTTCCCACTTCCAACAAGAGGTTGTAGATTCCTGTTAACCCGATTATACCCACGCTAATGATAGCGACAAATGAGAAACGTCTAATCAGTTCACCCAAGAATCTTCCTTTCAGTTCTCTCAAGGACGCAATGGTAAGGGCGAGGTGTACTAATCCTCCGATCCAGGCGCCGACGGCGACTAAATGAATCCAGTCAGAGAGAAGGTTGACGAGCGGATAATAATTCGTTGCCGCAGCGTTATGACTTGTTAGACTGGTTGAGAGCGACAGAATTAGTCCAATTGCTAGAACTGAGATCCAACTCTTTTTCGAAGTTTTCCGAGACTTGAGTATGGTAGTTGATGCAGATATTGCGATAAGCAGCGTGATCATTCGGAATACCCAAGTTGTTCCAAGTCTTGTTGACGACAAGATTGTGTAGGCTGCTCCAAGAGCAACATTCAGTGAAGATGACCCAGCGACTGTGAACGACTCGAGTACAAGGGATAACGTCGTCGCGATTAATCCAATGATCATCGCGTATGTGAGCAATAGAGCCGAGCGAGATTCAATCTTT
Organism: Candidatus Methylomirabilota bacterium; assembly: GCA_035524675.1. Classification (GTDB taxonomy): domain Archaea; phylum Thermoproteota; class Bathyarchaeia; order 40CM-2-53-6; family 40CM-2-53-6; genus FEN-987. Next base: position 1,479 of record DATKOK010000072.1, read on the forward strand.
CGACTTACAACTGTTTGCGGTTTGTTTCGTCTGGTTGATATGGTAGGAATCCATACTGATAGAGCGAAGATGCTTCCTCCGAGGAAGATTGCATCGGCCAGAATGTTCAGCCAACGGTCAACTACTTCGGCGGGAGAAGGAAAAGTAAAGGGGTTTCCTGCATTTTGTGTGACGCGTATGGTAACGTTTCCGACGCCAAATGGAAAAGAGCCACTTGTATGGTGTCCATCAACTGCTGAAATCGCGTGCCATGCTACCGTGTACACTCCGGACGGCAACGTTGGCAGGGTAATTATGAGAATAGTTGCATCAGCTGAGTCGACGTGGTATCCGGTGTCCACTTCCTTACCGCTGGAGTCGTACAATGCAGCTCCAGTAAGTTTCGGTTCGACCTGTTCAGTAAAATAAAGTGTGACTTGATGAGGCGGGGAAGCGATCACGCTGTTAGCGGGGGGATCTGATCTGATTAGGTTAGCATGCGCGTGAACAGGAGCAACGAGTCCCACGAGCAGGAGAGAAGCTATTGCGACGAATAGTATGAGTCTAGTATTCATACGACTCGCGGCATGGTCATTTTCCCTTCTTCTTCGAACCCCGAGCTATAGCTAAAGCGCCGACCGCTAATCCAACTATTCCGACGGCAACTCCGACAGCTGCAACAAGATACGCTGTTTGAATTTCATCCTGCATTTGCGCAACTTGTGATTGCACATTCGTCAAGCCTACCTGAAGATCATGCCCTGAAGGAATCTGCTGTGGAAATTGGATTTCCGAAGCAGGATCCACACACTCGAAGGTCGTCGGACCACAAGAGAATGTTTCATTCACCGGTGTACCATTTACGGTTCCGAAGAGCCGGAAGGAGATAGATCCAGGGACCGTGGGCATAAGGCTGGCAGTATACTCACCATAGAACAAGGGCGGAACATCGTTGGACAAGTTGGGAGAAAAGGTTAGAACCTGCGATTGGCCGCCAGTCATAACTTGAACTTGCAGACTTTGATCAAGTCCATAAACTGGACAAGCAGTATCTACAGAGCCCTGCGGACAGGTGGAATTGATGTAGTG
>DATKOK010000073.1:0-26108 GCA_035524675.1 Candidatus Methylomirabilota bacterium
GAAATGTCTAAGCTCGCAGTAACTTTCGACCTGTGGGACACGCTTCTGAATGATCAAGCTGGATATGATAGAGAGCGTCGTGAGATGCGATGCACAGGAATATTGAACGTTCTCAAATCTCACGGCCTCGAGCCTTCTTGGAGTAAACTTCTTGAAGCATACGATAAAAGCGGGACATGGCTTCAGACCGCATGGCAGACACATAAGGAAATCTCAACCCTGGATCAGGCCCGGCGCATCGCCATTGAATCGGTTGAGAGTCTGCCTCAGAGTCCTGGGTTAATGCAGGAACTCGACAACGCCTACGTCAAGCCAGTCTTAGAGCTTCCACCACGGTTGAGTGGTGAGGCTTTTGAGACTCTCAATGGAATCCGCGATCGTTCGCTCAAGATTGGGTTGATCTGCAACATCGGACGGAGCTCAGGCAGGATTCTCAGACATCTTCTGACAGACTTCCGTATTCTGGATTTTTTCGCCGCCACCATCTTCTCTGACGAAATCGGAATCCGCAAACCTGACAGGAGAATCTTCGAAGCTGCCGCAAACAAACTTAACGTTGACATCTCAACAATCGTTCACGTAGGCGATCATCCGGAAGCAGATGCGTGGGGGGCTAAACGTGCAGGTATGAAAGCAGTTCTCCTTGAACTACCCGCTGAACTTCTTGAAGGACGTGACCTAGCCTCGCTATGGAGATCGACCAAAAGCATTCCGGATTCCGACGTACAGCCAGACGCTCGGATCAGATCACTGAAAGAAACTTTGAGTTTCGTCGATCGCTATGCCACTTAACGACAGCGCCTAACTTGGACGAATGACTCTCTAGGGGTTTATTCTGATGACTGGACAATCATCCTGTTGGGGTTTGATAAGATCGCTGTTAAATCCCACGTCGTCGAATCTATAATGGTGAGAGAACGAGCAGTCCTGCTCTCAATGTTCTGCCCTACCTCCTCATATTGGGTACACTAGTCCTCCTAGCCAGGTTCATCCTCGGATTACACTACACGGGCTCCCGCAAAAGATTCAAAGAGAGCACCGTCATTACCGTTTTCATTATCGTGCTCGTTGCGTTTGCCGTCTTTCTCCTCTTCATGCATTGCATCGAGTTAGGGATTTGCCATATCTAGCCGACTACAGAGTCACATTATAGAACGACTATAGAATATTTAGCAAATCGGCTTAACGACCGCAGAGTCAAGATTTCCCCGTAAACAAAGGTCGCCGCAATCATGTTGACAGGTTCAATCATTTCGAATGCTCTTGAACAGAAGCGCACTGCTCTGCTCGAGCCGGAGGCAAAGAACATCTGCAGAGCTTACAATCTTCCTGTCCCCGCATTCAAACTCGCCATCAATGTGAACCAGGCAGTTAAGTACGCTGAGAAGATCGGCTTTCCAGTTGTCATGAAGATCGTCTCTCCAGACATCCTTCACAAGACAGAGGCAGGCGGTGTCATTCTAGGTCTTCACACGAGAAAAGACGTCGAAAATGGGTTTTCGAAGCTCTTGTCAAACGCTAAAGCGTTCAAGAAGACCGCCAGGATTCATGGCGTGCTAATTGAACGCATGGCCCCGCCTGGACTCGAGGTTATCGTAGGCGGCATGCGTGACCAGCAATTCGGACCTGTGGTGATGTTCGGCTTGGGCGGAATATTCACACAAGTGCTCGAGGACGTCACTTTTGGTCTCGTCCCGATAAAGAAATCCGAAGTCCGCGAGATGATCAGAGGAATCAAAGGATACCAAGCGCTCACAGGATTCAGGGGCATGCTTCCCGTCGACGAAGGAGCCATTGCGTCGACTGTCGTTCAGGTCTCCAAGATCATGAATGAAAATCAACAGATCGGTCAAATAGACCTTAATCCAGTGAGGGCATACAGTCGCGGCTGTTCAGTGGTAGATGCACGAATCCTGCTTGCATCCGCGCACGGGACCAAGCGCGAGTTGACCAAGAATGATGGCTCCAGTCCAAGAAAAAAAACAAATTGCTCCACCTACCGATGACAAAAGGTGGAAGCTCGTCCAGGCGACGATGCGCCGTCACGGGCACGCTCCCAACTCGCTGATTGAAACGCTGCACACCGTGCAAGAAACCTTCGGTTTCCTAGAAAAGCGAAGCCTGGAATACGTGTCATTAGCCCTGCGTGTTCCCCTGAGTCGCGTTTACGGAGTTGCCACATTCTACCACTTCTTCACACTCAAACCCCCAGGTGAACACGTCTGCGTCGTGTGCATGGGCACGGCTTGTTACATCAGGGGAGCCCAGAAAGTGCTTCAAGATATCGAGCAGACAGCAGGAACCAAACCGGGGGAAACGTCCCCTAACGGTCGCGTATCACTCGTGACTGCACGTTGCCTCGGATCATGTGGCCTTGCACCAAACGCGGTCTTCGACGGCGAAGTCGTTGGCAAGCTCACTCCAGCCGAAGCGCACAAACGAGTTGAAGGATGGATGAAGAAATGAACGGCGAAGATCTTGCCAAAATAATGGACGAAGAGAAACGGAACAAAAAATCTCAGCCGCACCAAATACACGTCTGTATCGCAGCAGCATGCTTGTCGGCGCATAGCGAAAGTCTAAAGGAAGATTTCGTCAAGGAAATCAAACGCCGAGGAATGGATCACCAATGCAAGGTGAAAGGTGTAGGATGTCTCGGCCTATGCGCTCAAGCACCACTCGTCTCAGTAGAGAGTGAAGGAGTACTCTATCACGATGTCACGCCTCAAAATGTCCCGCAAATTATCGACGGCCTCGGAAGGAAACCCGTGAAAGAAATTCAAGCATCACTCGAAGTACCATTCTTCAGCCGACAGCATAGGGTTGTGCTTGACAATTGCGGGAAAGTTGATCCAGAACGAATTGAAGATTACATCAGCCTCGGCGGCTATTCAGCCCTACTCAAAGCACTAAATGAGATGCGCCCACCAGAAGTAATCGAGCAAGTCACTCGCAGCGGGCTTCGAGGACGAGGCGGGGCAGGATACCCAACAGGACTCAAGTGGAGTACTGTCTCCAAAGCAGTTGGAACAAGAAAATTCGTAGTATGCAATGCCGACGAAGGTGACCCTGGAGCCTTCATGGATCGTACCATTCTGGCCAGCGATCCCCACAAAGTTTTGGAGGGCATGGCAATAGCCGCATATGCAGTCGGCGCATCAGAAGGTTACATTTACGTTCGAGCCGAATACCCGTTAGCCGTCAAACGACTCAGAACTGCAGTTCATCAGGCAGAACGGTTGAATATACTCGGGAAGAATATTCTCGGCACTCAGTTCAACTTCAGCATAGAAATCCGGCTCGGTGCAGGCGCCTTTGTCTGCGGAGAAGAAACAGCACTTCTCGCTTCAATCGAAGGAAAAAGAGGAACACCCCGTCCTCGACCACCTTACCCTGCCGAATCAGGATTATGGAACAATCCCACTTTGCTCAACAATGTCGAGACATACGCTCATGTTCCACGCATAATCGCAGAAGGCGGGGAATGGTACTCGAAACTTGGCACAGAGAAGAGCAAGGGCACAAAGATGTTTGCACTCGCAGGACGAGTTACAAACACTGGACTAATTGAAGTACCAATGGGAATCACGCTCCGTGAAATAATCTTCGATATAGGAGGCATTCCGGAAGGCCATAAATTCAAAGCAGTGCAGACAGGCGGACCATCCGGAGGATGCGTCCCAGAGCAATACCTTGACACTCCAGTCGACTACGAGTCCCTAACAAGACTAGGGTCCATCATGGGATCAGGAGGAATGATCGTGATGGACGAAACATCATGCATGGTCGACGTTGCGAAATATTTCATGGACTTCTGCAAGAGCGAATCTTGCGGCAAATGTATTCCATGCCGCGTCGGCACAGCCCAAATGCATGACATCCTGACCAAGATTACGAACGGAACCGCAACCATGAATGATCTCGCAACACTCGAAGAGTTGTGCGACGTCGTTCAAAACACAAGCCTCTGCGGTCTAGGACAGACAGCTCCCAACTCGATCCTTAGCACGTTACGTTACTTCCGAGATGAATACCTCGCACATATACAACGCAGAACATGTCCGGCCGGAGTCTGCAAGCTACAGGAGCCGTCCACCTAATGGCCACGGCAGTTCACGTCAAGACGTTCAAGATTGACGGCATAGACGTCAGTGGTCGCGAGAACGAGACCATCCTACAAGTCGCACAGGAGAACGGAGTCTTCATCCCCACACTCTGCCAAGTGAATGGACTATCCTCAGTCGGGGCTTGCCGATTGTGCTTAGTTGAAATAAAGGGCAGACCAAAACTTTTCCCCGCATGCACGCTCCCAACAGAAGAAGGCATAGAAGTCGTAACGCAATCCGAGCGACTAAGCAAGTACCGCCGCATGATTCTTGAACTATTGTTCTCGGAACGCAACCATATCTGTGCAGTATGCGTGTCAAACGGACATTGTGATCTCCAGGACTTAGCGCAGAAACTAGGAATGACTCATGTCCGCTTTCCATACCGTCATCCACTCATGTCAGTCGATGCTTCACACAAACAATTCATCATCGACCATAACCGCTGCATTCTGTGCACTCGCTGCGTCCGCGTCTGCGATGAAATTGAAGGAGCTCACACCTGGGACGTCATGGGACGAGGCATAGACAACCGAGTAATCGTCGACCTAGACCAGCCCTGGGGAACATCAGAAACCTGCACAAATTGTGGCAAATGCGTACAAGTCTGCCCCACCGGCGCGCTCTTTGAAAAAGGAAACGCAGTTGGAGAAATGAACAAGAGAAGACAGTTCCTGAGTTACCTAACTGTGATGCGAGGGGCTGGAACCTGAAAGCAAGAATCGCGACCGTCTGGCTGGACGGATGTTCCGGATGTCACATGTCCCTCCTTGACATGGACCAACGCCTGCTTGAACTAGCCGACAAGATTGATCTGGTCTATAGCCCTCTTGTGGATGCAAAAGAGTTCCCCGAGAATGTAGACGTAACGCTCGTCGAAGGATCAATAAGCAATGAAGAGAACCTGGAACAGATTCGACGGATACGCGAGAGAACCAAGATTCTAGTCTCACTAGGCGATTGTGCAGTAACGGGAAACGTCCCATCAATGCGAAACGAATTCCCCGTAGATCAAGTAATCGACGCCGCATACCATATGCACAACAGAACGGATACAAAGTTTCAGTTCGAGGGAGTACCCAAACTCCTGAAGACAGTCACACCCGTTCACTCGGCAGTGAAGGTCGACCTCGTCGTGCCTGGGTGTCCACCCTCGGCAGACGTCATCCACTATACCATAACAGAACTCCTGGAAGGCAGAATCCCAGACCTAACCACACGGACCCGCTTCGGCAAATAACGGTGAGAAAGAATGAGAACAATCGAGATCAAGCCTGTAACTCGCATAGAGGGACATGCAAGAATCACAATTGAACTCGACGAAGAGGGAAGCGTACACGACGCGCACTTCCATATCACTCAGTTCCGAGGGTTTGAAAAGTTCTGTGAAGGTCGCCCATTCTATGAAATGCCCTCACTAATGGCCCGAATATGTGGCATCTGCACGATCAGCCACATGCTTGCTTCAGCAAAAGCTTGCGAAGCCTTAATGGCCGTACGAGTGCCAGAGACAGCAATCAAACTACGCCGTGTCGCCAACTTAGCGCAGATGATCCAGTCGCATGCCCTAAGCTTCTTCTACCTTGCTGCACCAGACCTACTCCTCGGAATGGACGCAGACCCGGCCCAACGTAACATATACGGGCTCATGAAAACGAACCCACAATTTGTACGCGACGGCGTCCGACTTCGACAATTCGGGCAAGAGATAATTGAGCTCCTCGCTGGCAAACGATTACACCCGACATGGATAGTTCCCGGAGGAGTAAACTCACCTCTCACAGTTGAGACCAGAGACAAAATCCTCGCATCAATTCCTGAAGCATTAGGCATCATACAGCGCACGTTGAACTGGTACAAGACCGTCCTTGACAATTACCGCGAAGAGATTCGCACCTTCGCAACCTTCCCGTCCCTATTCATGGGTCTCGTAACTCCGACAGGAGAGCTGGAACATTACCATGGACGCCTGAGAGTCGTTGATCCAACCGGAACTATCGTAGAGGACCAAATCGACCCCAAGCTATATCCAAGCTACATCGAGGAAGAAGTACTACCATACTCATATCTCAAGGCCCCCTACTACAAATCGCGCGGATACCCAGAAGGAATCTACCGCGTAGGACCACTTGCACGCCTCAACATAATAGACCGCACTGGGACACCAAGAGCAGAGGAAGAATGGGTCGAGTACAGAGCGCTCAGAAGACAGGCTAACCTAAGCAACTTTCACAACCACTATGCCAGATTGATCGAAATCCTCTACTCCATCGAACGAATTGAACAACACCTAAACGACCCTGAAATTACAAGCAGTCACGTCCGAGCATACGCCTCACCTAACAATAACGAAGGCATAGGCGTCACAGAAGCCCCTCGAGGAACATTGATACACCATTACAAAATCAACGAAGATGGGCTAGTAAACTGGGCGAACCTCATAGTCGCGACCGGCCACAATAACCTCGCAATGAATCGTGGCGTACTACAAGTCGCAAAACATTTCGTGACAGGAAACCATCTGCAGGAAGGCATCCTAAACCGCGTGGAAGCAGTTATCAGAACCTTCGACCCCTGTCTAAGTTGCTCAACCCACGCAATAGGCCAGATGCCACTTGACATACGTCTCATGGATGCTCAAGGTCGCACGCTAGACCGTCTGAAACGAGATTGAATCAAGTGCACTCCGTGTTAGTGATAGGATACGGAAATAGTCTACGCGGAGACGACGGAATCGGCATAGCAGCCGCCGAACAGCTCCGTGACACCATACAAAACAGCCGAGTAAGAATCATTACATGTCAACAATTAACCCCAGAACTCGCAAACGAGATGAGCAAAGTCGACCGCGTAATAATGATTGACGCCGCCAAAGGAGAAACACCGGGTCAAGTCACAGTCACGAAAATCGAAACAAGCAATGACTCAGCGACATTCACACATGAACTTCAACCATCCACACTGCTAGCATGCTCACAAGAACTCTACGGGAAAAATCCCGCAACATACCTTGTATCTGTAACAGGATACTCATTCGACTTTAGTGACGAATTATCGGATGGCGTAACGCTGATCATGCCTCAAGTTCTCACGCGAATTCGCGAACTCATAGATCAATAAGACTCATAGTCAGAGGGTTACCCAGGACTCCTTGGTGACTAGCTAATATAGAGTGAAGCAGCCTACAAACTACTCGAGGATTAACTGAATTGGAGTTTCGATTCTGGTACACCGGCATTCGCGTACGGGACCTTGACGGCGCAATCAATTTCTTCACAAAAATCCTTGGTATGAAGCTTGAGTCCAGGGTGAAGGCGCCCCGGAATAAGGGAGAATTCGCTAACCTAACAAGCGCAGGCGGAAAGCATTGGCTGGAATTGAACTGGTACGCTGAGGGCAGTCCTGTCGCGGGCCCGTTTCGTGAAGGCGAAGAACTCGACCATCTCGGCTTCCAAGTAGATGACTTCAACAAAGCGCTGGACCGACTCAGAGACGCAGGGTATCCAGTTGTTCTAGGCCCTCACCATGGCGAAGGCTGGAGCGTCGCCTTCGTGAAGGCATTCGATGGAATTTGGCTAGACATATTCAAAATGCCAATAAAGAAAGAGACCAAAACGAAATCCAAAATCCGAAGACGCCGTTAACAATCCTGCATAACCCCCGCAATACGGTGAACACGAGGTGGCTTCAAACGAGAAGGTACAGGGACTCTCAAAAGAGACTTGGCGAAAAGTCATCCAAGCAATCGAAGACTCAATCCCCCTATACGATCACGTGAATGATCTCATATCATTCGGCAAGGCACAAATGGCAAGAACCTACGCGATTGAAAACTTGAATCTGTACAACGGTTCAATAGTCCTCGATGGCGGGATAGGCCCAGGAACCACTTCCCGCCTGATACTTACCAAAATCAAACCCAGCATGCTGATTGGATTAGACGGATCAACACGGCAGCTCGAAACTGCCAAGGCGAACCTTAACGAACGCCGCGAGATGCTACACCTCGTGAATGCCTCATTTGAATACCTACCATTCAGGGAAGATATGTTCGATGCAATCATCACCTGTTATGCATTACGAGATAGCCTCGACCTACCAAGATCGATATCAGAGTACGCGAGAATCTGTAAGGAAGATGGGGTATTTGCAGACGTCGACATTGGAAAATCAGATAACACAATCAAACGCGCCATGAGCGTCCTATACGTCAAGTACCTCATGCCTCTACTTGCGAAGATGGCAATCCGACATCAGATGAAAACTAACCCCTGGAGAATGATTGCACCAACATACGATTCGTTACCGCCTAATAGTTCATTGCTGGAAATGTTGCAACGCTATTTTCCCAACATTCAAGCGAAAGAATTCCTGAATGGCGGCATCATCGTTATAATGAGCCGTAAACGCTGAACTCGTGTGGAATGCCTTGTCTTTGGGATTAAGGGTCTGGGTGGGAGAAGCGCTCGAGCCATCTCTCCTCATGAGTTTTCTACTTGTAAGCCTGGGCACGGCAGTGGCAGCATACGATGGCTTCTTCAATCTAGCGTTCTATATTCTCGCAATTGTTGGCGTAACCCTGACTCAGAACGCAGTGAATGTGTTAAACGACTATCACGACTTCAAAACGGGCGTCGACGTCAAAGCACGGAAGACCCCCTTCAGCGGCGGAAGCAAGTTCCTCGTATCGGGATTAATCAACCCTCGCAGCGCCCTCCTCTTCGGAATAGCATCATTCTTACTGGCGCTACCAATCGGCGTATACTTCATCCTCCTCCGAGGAGAGGCACTCCTCGGTATCGGAATCATTGCCGCAGTATCGGTACTCTTCTACACCACGACTTTCGCAAGAATATACCTAGGAGAGTTCTTTGCTGGACTCAACCTTGGACCTCTCGTAATCATCGGAGCATACTACGTTCAAGCAGCCCGAATTAGTGTCGGAACAATCGCAGTCGGAGTAGCCCCCGGTATCATGATCGCGATGGTTTTGTACCTTAACGAAATCCCTGACATTGAGGCAGATGAGAATGCCGGTCGCAAGAATCTGCCGATACTGCTAGGAAGAAAGCGGGCCTCGCAACTCTACGCTGCTATTGAATGTTTCGCCATAGCGTGGATACTGATTTCAGTATTAACGGGGATGACTCCGGTCGCCACATTGCTTGCTCTCGGATGTCTACCGTTTGCGCTGAAGTCAATTCGAGGTGCTCTGCGGAGTTACAACAATCTGGAAAAGCTTGTACCTGCACTTGCCGCGAACATTGCCACAGCTTATGTGACACTCACGCTCTTAGCTGTCGGATATCTACTCCCCATCATTATGCGGTTGTGAAGACATTGGAGTTCAAGAAACTCGGAAGAAGTGACGAGAAGATCCCCGTCTTGGGCTTGGGTACGTGGGGTATCGGCGGCTTCAGCTCAAAAAATGTCGCTGGTGACGATGATGATATTCAAGCACTTACCTTCGGCTTGGATCTTGGAATGCAACTCGTCGACACGGCGGAGATGTACGCGAGCGGTCACTCTGAAGAGGTCGTTGCCAGGGCAATAGAGAATAGGCGTGAATCAGTCTTTCTAGCCACAAAGGTCTCACCAGAACATTTCTCGTCGGAAGGTGTCTTGAAAGCATGCGACAGGAGTCTGAAAAGGCTCAGGACAGAATATGTCGACCTGTATCAGGCTCATTGGCCGAACCCTCGAATTCCTATCTCTGAAACAATGAAAGCGATGGAGAGGCTTGTGAGGGAAGGCAAAGTCCGTTTCATCGGTGTAAGCAATTTCTCTGTTGAACAAACTCAAGAAGCGCGAGAAGCATTATCAACGGTTGATGTAGTTTCGAATCAAGTTGAATACAGTCTTCTTGATCGAGCGATTGAATCTGAACTGCTTCCTTACGCAGAACAAGAGCAGATCACAATCATAGCCTACAGCCCCTTAGCCCGCGGGCGAATCGCTAAAGGATCGAGCAGAGAAAGCCAATGGAGTACAATCGATAAGATTGCGACGAAATATGAGAAAACCAGGAATCAAATTGCATTGAACTGGCTAATTACCAAGCAGCAAGTAATAGCGATACCCAAATCTGCCAACCTTCCACACCTCAAGGAAAACCTTGGCGGTCAGGGATGGAAGATGCAAAATGAAGATTATGACCTCCTAAACCAGACGTTCAGGTGAGTTCGATCGAGATGCGCCTCTCTTGAGCGAATCATCCAGAGTCGCACAAATAGCTAGAAGAATCGTATTCATGTTTCAATTCTACAAGCAGAATATTGACCCTGACGACGAAGTTTTTGTCACATTCGTCTCCAATTATCTTGAAAGAAAAAAAGTGAATGTTAAAACGATCTCGTACTATGAGTTGTATACGCACGTCAAAAATGCAATCCGCGAATACCTGCAAACAGGAGACAGCAAGCCACGAAACGACGCATAATCGTAATCACCGGAACCCCGGGCACCGGGAAGACCACCTTTGCAAGAAGGCTCGCATGCGAGCTGAATGCAGAGTATCTCTCTCTTGGAAATTACATTACGAGGCGGCGACTATTCAGCAGGCTCGATGAGAGGAGAAGCACGAGAGTAGTCGACATGGCTAAAACCCGCCGCCAAGTGCGCAGACTCACCGCCGCCATCAATAATTGTCCCTTAGTAGTGGACACACACCATCCCGAAGGAATCATCCCAAATAAGATGGCCACAATCGTTTTCGTGCTCAGGTGCAACCCCGTCATCCTCAGACGCCGACTACGACGAAAGAAGTGGAGCAGAAAGAAGATTCGAGAGAATGTCATGGCCGAGACGCTGGACTCATGTTACATACACGCCGCGTCATACTATGCTATGAAGAAGCTAGTGCAACTGGACACGTCGCATTCGACCCCAGAGCGATCCGTAAGAACCGCGAAGAGTATCCTATCAGGAGGTAAAGCACCGATTCTCAAGGTCAATTGGTTACGCAATCTGGAAAGCGACTTGTCACTTTCAAAGCTCCTCGGGTGAAGAGATTGGAAATTCCAGAGAAGAAACATTACTTAATTCTCGAATGTAACACGTGCAAGCGATATCTTCTGGCCGTCTCGAGCAACAAAACACGAACATGCCCGTACTGCGGGAAACGTGTAGCATTAGAAAACGCCAGATTAGTTAGCCGATTGAAGAGCGCCGAAGAGGCACGGTTGGCTCTTCAAAAGCTGAAGATACAGGGCCAGCAGAATGAAACCGCTGTCAAATTAGCACGCCGATAACGTTACTAATGCCTCATGCTATGACTGGGGCGAAATTCCATGTCATCGCTACCAGACCGTAGATTCATGGAGGAGATTACGAGCCTTCTTCAGAAGCCTGTTACCGTGTCAACTTCTAACGGAAAGAACTATTCAGGTGTCCTAGCTGGAGTAGACTCTCACTCACTAAACATCTGCCTAACCGAAGCCAAGGACGAGTCAGGCAAGTTATACCACAAGTTGTTTCTAAGCGGCAGCACAGTCACTCAAATCTTCAGTTCTGTGAAACCCTTCAATCTTCAGGCGCTAGCAGATCGCTTGGAAAGAGTCTTCCCAAGAATGGTGAAGACCAGTGAAGGCGCAGGGATCATCGTAGTCATGGACAGAATCCGAGTCTCAGAGAAGGGTATCTTGGAAGGCGCAGGTCCAGCTGCGGAAAGAGTCCACAAGGTCTACGATGAGTTCATCCGGGAACAATCAACTGGTTAGGACAAAGAGCAAAGCTTGACTAACTAAATTGTCGTTCGAAATCCGCAGCAAAGACCTTCTTGGCAGAATAGGTCAACTGCGCACAAAACGGGGAACCATTGAAACCCCCTTCCTGCTGCCAGTGATTAACCCTATTTCCCAACTTATTCAAGCCAGAGAGATACGCGATACCTTCAAGTTTGAAGCAGTCATTACAAACTCGTACCTAGTATGGCGTCGATTCAGAGATAATCCCCCTAAAATTCATGAACTTCTAGGCTTCGACGGCATAGTCGCGACGGACTCGGGAGCTTATCAGATACTCCAATATGGGGACGTCGAAGTTGACCCAAACGAAATAATCCGATTTCAGGAACAATTAGACAGCGACATTGCCGTCATCCTCGATATTCCAACCGACCAAACTGCGACTGAACACCGTGCAAAATGGACAGTCGACGAAACGCTCCGCCGTGCCAAGGCAGCCGAACGGGCGATCACGCGGCGAGACATGCTGTGGGTCGGACCGGTGCAAGGCGGCGTATATCCCGATCTGGTATCATACTCCGCACGAGAAATGGCCAAGCTGAACTTTCAGATCCACGCACTTGGAAGCCCAACAACTGTCATGCAGCAATATCACTACGACAAGATGGTGGATATGATAATGGCTGCAAAACTTAACTTGCCTCCGGATCGCCCTCTCCACCTATTCGGAGCTGGTCACCCGATGATGTTTGCTCTAGCGGTGGCCCTAGGTTGCGACATTTTCGATTCGGCATCATATGCGCTATTCGCACGCAACGATCGATACTTGACCCCTCAGGGAACCGCAAAACTGGAGGATCTCGAGTACTTTCCATGCCATTGCGAATCATGCTACAAGCGGAACCCGCCCCAAGTAAGGAAGATGTTGAAGTTCGAACGAGAACGGTTCTTGGCCGAACACAATTTACGTGCGTGCTACAGCGAACTTCAAACGGTCAAACAAGCAATTTCGGACGGGCGTTTATGGGAACTGGTAGAAGCAAGAGCGGGCAATCATCCAGCGTTATCAAGAGCCTTCGACACGTTCCTCAAGTACGCACAACACATGGAATCTGAAACTCCGTTAAGAAAGAAGAAAGGGCCCTTTGTGATATCGGAAAAATCTCTCTCACGCCCAGAAATCATCAGACACCATAGGAAACTGATTAAAAACTATACTTCACCAACGACCGCGAAACGAGTTATACTCATGCCCGACAAGTACTTGGAGCCGTTCCGCCAGAACTTCAATAACGACACTTCACTGAAGAAACTCCTTCGTAACCCTCAGATCCATCTGTGTTCTTACAACTTAACCTACGGAATAATACCAAACGAACTAGCCGACGTATATCCACTCTCCCAAACAGAAGACTCCGTCAAACCTACCGCACCAGTATTGCGCAACACCACGAGAAGAATCGCCGAATGGTTTCGAAGATCAGGTTACAAGTCACGGTTGATCGTCGTCGAGGATGCATGGCAGCATAAGATAGTAGAATCTCTTAGGAAACAATTGAGAATTCAACTCTTGGAAATCAAACCAGGCGAGGACGCGACCTCCAAACTTCTCACCGTGATCAGCAGAAAGAAACGTAAACGAACGAGATAAATTGTAATCATCACTATGGTAGAGTGGAGAACTATGAATCTTACCCAGGTCAAACAGGAAATAACGGAGCTAGGGAAGACTCCTGCCTCCGAAAAAATGTACCCTATCACGTCCGAATGGGTTCCATTGCCTGATGTAATGGCGATAATCTCTAGGTTTGAAAAACATTGGAAACAATTACCGAAAAAAGACGAAAATGTGGGGCGAATGATGAATGAAATGTTTGGTGAAGCATAGTTATCGCGCACGCAGGCAATATTCGCAGATTTTATTTAACGTGAATGCACCTAAGTGGTGAGCCTCTTGAAGCGGGAACAGGTACTACGACGTCCGACCAAACCGATCGAGATTAATCCTGAAAAATCGATCAGTGAATTAGTCCGCGACATGTCCCTGACAGGATTTCAGGGACGCAAACTCGGGGAGGCCGCGGAAGTGTGGACAACGATGCTGAAGAAACGGGAGATGGTCATCTGGTTGGGCTTGGCGGGGGCAATGGTTCCTGCTGGAATGCGGTCACTCGTAACCTACCTGATTCGGCGCAGGATGATCGACGTCCTCGTCACAACCGGCGCGACACTATACCACGATGCTTACGAGACCATAGGTGGTAAACATTGGCAGGGCACTGACCAGATAGACAATGTGATGCTGCGAAAACATCGCATCGATCGTGTCTACGATGTATACGCGGACGAGAGAAAATTCTATCGACTTGACGTTATGATCGAGAAGGAATTCGCGTCTCGCCTACAACCTGGCAGACCATACTCATCTCGTGAAGTACTATACGAGTTTGGAAAATGGATATCAGAAATGTCGCGTGACCGCGACGGAATCTGCGTAGCAGCCTACGAGTCAGGCGTTCCAGTGTTCGTTCCATCATTCTGTGATAGCGGAATGGGCTTCTCGCTGATGTTCTCAAACAGACGTAGAAAGCGACATGTGATAGTTGACCACATGAGAGATGTGGACGAAAGTTCCAAAATCACCGAAAAATCAAGCCACACTTCTGTCATAGTCGTTGGCGGCGGTGTACCGAAGAATTTCATACAGCAGACAGCAGTGATCGCCAGCTACCAAACACGACATGATCGAACTCACGACTTCGCCATCCAGTTCACAACAGATGTCCCACAATGGGGAGGCTTGAGCGGCTCAACGTTCGAAGAAGCGCAAAGTTGGGGAAAGTACAACCCACACGCGAAGATGGTTCAATGCTTCACGGACGCTACTATCGCACTGCCCGTGGTTGCACACGCCCTGAGTCAGCGGTTCAAACGATTCAGACGAAACGTACCTAGATTTGACTGGAGCGATCATCACAATAATCTGAAAATTAGCTTCCAACGGACCCGGCTGCCCGACAAGGTCTAGCCATATTTGTAGGAAATTCCGAAGCCACCCTTCGGATTCTTCCATCCAATGTCATAGCACGCAATCCTGCAGGCTCCGCACTCAACGCACGCGTCGTACGTGATCGTGATCTTATTCTCCTCCCACTTGAAAACGTCCGTCGGGCACACTCTGATACACCTCAAGTCAAACGGACACTTTAGACACATCGTTGGGTCCTTAATCCACAAATGCGAGTCTTCATCAACCTTGTATCGATTACGATACAGCTTGTCCTCTATAGCCATGACACGTTGACTCAAGACATAATCCTCCACAAATGGTAAGCATCCTTCAGAAGGTTAAGCTTCGAACGACGTTTGTAAAGTGCTGACTTCATCTCCTTCACATGCTCCTCTTTTGTTCCATCATCCACGATGTGCCACCTGTACGCCAGTTCGTTGGCGACTTCTGGATAGAGGGTGAAGAAGTGTTGGTTGGTCGAGAAAAACTTCGGGGCGTCTTTGTATTTTTTCAGGTCCTTCATGACAAAACTTTCCTCAAGCTTCTGTCGGTAGTCTGCGAGTGTTCGTGATGAGAAATCGCCTTTCTTCTTCGCGTCGACTGCTGTGTTCCCCGCCAATGTTCCCGACGTCATAGCTAGGTTCGTGCCCTCCCAGTTTATGGCGTTTACAAGCATAGCAGCGTCTCCAACCACGAGCATACCGTCCGTGTGGATCTTTGAGACGTAGTCATACCCTCCTTCCGGGATTAGATGAGCTGAATACTCTTTCAGCTCTCCATCTTGAACCAGCGGCGCTATCGAAGGATGATTCTTGAATTGCTCGAAGAGAACGTGAGGGCGTTCCCCGCTCTTGTCAAGGTCGCTTAGGCTAATTCCGATTCCTAGCGATATCGTGTCGCGATTAGTGTACATGAAACCTGCGTGCATTCCACTTCCCCAGCCAACTAGCATGGCTGCCACGCCTTCATCGGGACCAAGGTTGAATCGTTCCTCGATTCGCTGGCGGGGCAGAGCGATCACCTCTTTCACGGCTAGTACGACTGATTCGGATGGTGATTCCTCACGTAGCCCGGCATGCTTTGCCAGCATCGAATTGACTCCGTCTGCAGCGATAACGACGTCGCTAAGCACATCGCCACGGTCAGTCCTTACGCCAACAATTTTGCCCTTCTCCTTTATCACATCCTCAACCGTGGTTCTGTTCAGTAATACTGCTCCCGCGTCCTCAGCGAGTTTAGCGAACCAAGGGTCGAATTTCGCTCGATGAACGGTGAATGCGTTGAATGTTTTGTTGAATCGCTGATTTTTATGGCTTAGAAGTACGTGTGATTCTTTCGTTAAAAACCAGTATTGGTACTCGACAACATGCCTCTCGATTGGCGCAGTCTTCCAGAATTCAGGTGCGAATTGCTCGGTATGGCGTCTGAATATGACTCCTCCAAACATGTTCTTGGAGCCGGGTTTCTCTCCCTTCTCGAGGACAAGGACATTCAGGCCAGCCTTTGCCATGGTATATGCTGCGGAGGCGCCAGCAGGTCCCGCCCCAACGACCACCGAATCGAACTTCTCCGTCATGATTTCAGCTCTGCTGGTCGAGTCTTTTCCAACTCTTGGATTAAAGCCGGAACTACCTTGAAGAGGTCGCCGACGACGCCGAAGTCAGCCATCTTGAAAATTGGCGCGTTTGCATCGCGGTTTATCGCGGCGATGTAATCTACATTCATTATGCCGACGATGTGTTGTATGGCGCCTGATATGCCTGCTGCAATGTAGATTCTAGGCCTAACGGTTACTCCCGTCTGACCTACTTGATGGTCGTAGCTGATCCAGCCTGCTCGCACTGCAGCCCGTGATGCGCCCACTTGGCCATGCAGCGCTTTCGCGAGTTCTTCAATCAGACCGAAATTACTTGCCGCTCCTAGTCCCCTCCCGCCTGAGACAATGACTTGAGCGTCCTCAAGTCTTACTCCCACCTTTTCGATGGGAACGAAGTCTAGGACTTCTGTGTTGAAATCCTCGGGAGTCAGCGACACGTCGACTTTGATTACTTCGCCGCTTCTCGCCGGGTCAGGGGTAAGACTCTTCATGACACGTGGACGCACGCTCACCATGGTGGGTCTATGCTTCGGGCAGATTATAGTGGACATGAGGTTCCCACCATAGTCCGGTCTGGTTCCCATGAAGGTGCCAGTTTCAATGTCGACGTCGAGAGCCGTGCAGTCGGCAATCAGCCCAGTTCCGATGAGTGTTGCGGCTGATCCTGCCAGGTCCCTTCCTCTAATCGTTCCACCTAGCAAGAGTGCTTCAGGCTTGAATTCCCTAACGGCCTGAGTGAGTGCGATAGCGTATGGTTGAGTGCGATACTCCTCCAGTCCGGCGTCTTCTACGAGGTAGACCTTATCCGCCCCATGAGCGAACGCGTCTTTGGTGAGGTGTGAGACGTTGTTGCCAATCGCAACCGCGGCCAATCTAGTGCCATATGTCTTCGCCAGACGTTTTCCTTCTCCTAACAGTTCCCATGAGACTTGACCAACCTTCCCATGGAGGTGCTCTATCCACACCCAAACGTCTCCGAAACGCGAGGAATTTTCAGAGTACGCCGGTTCCGAAGTCTCCGCTTCTTTCCCATCAGTTCTTGCTGGGGCGAATGCGCCTACAGTTATTAGTTTGTGAAGTAGCCATTTTGCTGCTTGGTGAGCATCGTCACTGCCATTGAAGAGTTCGCCTTGTTTCCTGCCCGGCGGTGGGAACACCTTCTTTACGATAGTCGGGGACCCCTTCAGTCCTAGCTTGTTTGATTCCGCGCCTATCGTGTTCTTATCCCAAACCTCGATCTTGGTTCGCTTTGCCTTCAGCATCCCATCGATCGTATACTTTCGCGGTTTGTTTGCCACTTCAGTAATAGTAAGAACCGCCGGAAGCTTCGCCTTTACCGTCTCGACTCCATCGTCAAATCGATGTTTCGCAACGATGGTTCTGAGGTCCGGATCGACGGTGACAATTTCAGTCACGTTCGAGATTATGGGAATGCCAAATCTGACTGCCAATCCAGGCGGAACTTGCCCAGTCTCTCCATCAATCGCAACCCTGCCCGTCAAGATCAAGTCAAACGGCTTCCTCTCCGCAACCGTTGTTAACGTCCGCCACAGAGTGTATGACGTGGCAAGAGTGTCCGCGCCAGCCATCTCCCTATCCGAGACCATAAACGCGTCATCAGCACCCATCGCGAGTGCTTCACGTAATCCCTCCTGGGCTTGAAGCGGCCCCATCGATACCGCGCTTACAGTTCCGCCATGCTTCTCCTTGATTCGAATTCCCTCTTCTACTGCGTTGAGGCAGCAAGGGTTGACGATAGAGGGAACCCCTTCCCTAATCAGGTTCAGCGTTATGGGGTCGAATCGGATGTCTGTAGCGTCCGGGACATGCTTCACGCAAACCACTGTGTGCAACTGATTCAACCCTTGGCCAATTCAATCTCCATGTAACGGTGAACATCCTCAGGAGAGGCCGGACATGGACTAGCCTTTTAGCGTTACCCGCAATAAATCGCGTGAAATATAGAGTCTACCATGAGTACCAATCGCTGGTGAACTGCATTTTCTATGGGCACTGCGAATTACAAGGCTCAGGGCCAGGTCCACCCTGCTGTTTCCAAGTCCATAAACCAGGGAACAATCGAACACCGAGACAGCCATAGTTGTTCAAATCAGTGATTTGAAAGTGACACAGGTAAGTAGTGTTAATTGAATTAGGTGGTGCTAAACAGTTACAGAGACCGTCAGACTAATCCTGATTAGACTACTCGATAGCGATTTCTACTGAACAGATAGTCCAAAATAAGCTGAAATGTAGAGTCTATTCTTCGACTTCTTCGGGAGCGGGTTCAGAGCCTTCTGCAGCTACCTGCGTCGCTGCGATTCTCTCTGCTTCGACGACTTTTAGTCTCGTGACGTAGCCTGCTATTCTATTGCGGAGCCGTTTAGATTGTGTTATCACGAGGTCGTTTACTGCTTGTTTGTCTGATTCAAAGTCGCCTGTAAACCGTTCAGGGTACCGTCTGATGAGTTCACGCGATGTGCGTTTCACGGTGTCCGTTCGTACTTTGCCCAAATCTAACCGCTCTATTTCGAAGTACAGCATGAGCAAGTTAGTTTCAACATAAACTTTGCTAACTACCCGAAACGGGGCCTAGACGGCGCTGGGGTCTATTGTACCGGTACTATCCTGCGCTCTGCCTCGGATAGTCCGCTTAAGTCGAACCACTACGACTACGATGAACAGAACGCTGAGTAGTACTGCAAAGAGTATGTAGATTTGATCTGTTGAGAGGGGAAATCCACTTTCTGTAATCGAGTACGTCGTGAGAGTGGAAGTTGCAGATGTCTGTGTGGTTGTACTCGATGCCCGTGTCGAAATTGTAGTCGTATTTGTTACTGCGCCTGGCTGAACCTGAACGGTAAGAGCCGATGAGGTAGACGCATAAACCTTGCCACTAGACTGCGCGATTACGTATACGTTAACTAGAAGGTTTAGGTCGCCCTTTTTCTGAGGTGCCATGAAGATATTCGTAACATTCGTTTGCGTATGTGCGTATGATGCGTACACGTACTGAGTGGAATTTGTCGAGGCTATATTGTATTCGGTATTCGAAATGTCAACTCTCACTTTCCAAACATTCTCGTAACTCGGGCCACATATGAACGTGACCTGCGACGTAATGTAGACTGTTTGTCCTGCAATAGCGGTCTGTGGATAGAAGCCAACTGCAGAGATGGAGCAAGGACTTTGAGCGCATACGACAGCGGTACCAGTAGTAGTTAAGAGCATAATGAAGAGCGCAGTCATAGCGCACTGCGATTCTCGCAAAATCCACACGAACAATTGTCGATGTGTGAGTATACGGATAAAATGGTTTGCATAACCACAACCTTTCTATCGCTCAAGTGAAATGAATGAATTGAAATTTCTCCAAACGATCTCCTTAATATCTTCAACAGTCGCATGCTTGGTTTCAGACAATTTCTTTACCACATCAACGATGAATGACGGGCGAGTCGGTCTGTTCTTGAATGGGCCGTAGTAGCTTACGGGACCGTCGGTTTCAGTGAGCATGATCGATACGTCAGCTTCGCGAGCGACTTCTGCAATTCTCTTGGAATAGAGAATTGATGGGCCTACACTGATGAAGTATCCTCTATCCTTGAACAGGTGAAGGTTTTCTGACGGTCCGGAGTACCAGTGGAGTAGGACTTTCGCTGGCTTGAATGACGGGAGGATCTCCAATATCTCGTTGATCGCGAGCCTTGAATGGATCACAACCGGCAGTGACCGTCGCTCTGCAAGGGAGAGAAAGTGTTGAAAAATCTCCTTCTGCCGTCGCTTCTTCTCATCATCTGATGCGTAATGCCCGTCAAGGCCAATCTCCCCAATCGCCCTTATGTGTTTCTGGTTTTCGTTTATGAGCGAATCAAATTTACTCAAATCCAACTCGACATTCGAGTTCATGACGGTCCAAGGATGGATCCCCACCGCTGCAATCACTCTGTCAAATCGCATTGACAGCTCGACTGTGCGAAGGGATGACTCATAATCCATACTATTGCTGAGAAGGTAAGCTACCCCGCTGGCTGCGGCATCATCCAGCACCGGAGCAACTTGATCATATGCGGGATCCGCAAGGTGAATGTGTGCATCTATGTAGCTCAAATCGTATCCCATCATATGATCATCATTATCCGCTCAATTCTCTTTTCAATTAAGCTATTCTAGACTAACTCAGACTTTATTTCCTGAGGAGCTGAGTCTGCCACTGCTGAGCAATATTGGAAGTACAGATTGGTCAAACAGTCGTCGAACGTTTTCTAAGATACGTGAAGTACGACACACAGTCTGCGGATAATGCGACGACCTATCCCAGCACACAGAAACAGAAAGATCTGGGGAGACAGTTGGTCAAGGAGCTGAGCGAGATGGGTCTGAATGATGCGTCAATTGATGAGTTTGGTTACGTTACGGCAAGCTTACCGGCGAATGTTCAACGAAGTATCCCTACGATAGGATTCATCGCTCACATGGACACTTCACCAGAAGTATCCGGGAAAGACGTCAACCCACAAATTCATGAGAACTATTCCGGAAATGACATAATTCTCCCTGGCGACAATACGCAAGTCCTTCGTGCTTCAGAGAACTCGGACCTTGCGAAGAAGATAGGTGACGGGTTAATTACGTCGGACGGAACGACCCTGCTAGGTGCAGATGACAAAGCAGGCGTAGCAGAGATCGTTGACGCAATGCACTACCTCGCACATCACCCTGAAATTGAACACGGAATGATCAAAGTCGCCTTTACACCTGACGAGGAGGTAGGTGCAGGGGTAGATCATTTCAACGCGCAAAGGTTCGATGCTAAGTACGCTTACACTCTAGACGGAGAAACTCTCGGTGAAGTTGAAAACGAAACCTTCTCCGCAGACTCTCTCACGATAACGTTTCGAGGAGTGCCCTTTCATCCAGGGTACGCGCGGGGACGATTGGTTAACTCCATCAAGGTTGCATCCGCATTTGTGGACAAGCTTCCTAAAGACGGGAACTCGCCTGAAACTACTGATCGAATGGAAGGATTCGTGCACCCAAACGTCATCCAAGGTGGAGTGGAAAATACGAGCGTCAAATTCATCATCAGAGATTTCGAAGATGGCGGACTCAGGAGGAAGGAAGAAGCCCTGAGGGCTCTGGCGGACGAGACTGTTCGAGGCTTTCCAAATTCAAGCTTCACTTTCAAAGTTGACGAGTCCTACCGAAACATGCGACACATTCTTGACAAGTATCCACAGGTCGTGGAGAAGGCAATGGATGCTGTGAGAAAGGCCGGGTTGCAACCTAAACTTCACAGTATCCGCGGAGGGACAGACGGGGCAAGATTATGCTACATGGGGCTTCCTACACCCAACCTAGCAACCGGCGGACATAACTTCCATTCAAGAGTCGAATGGATCTCGATTCAGGATATGAAGAAGGCAGTGGAAATAATCGTGAACTTAGTCAAGCTATGGTCGATAGTTACTGCATGAAAACGTCAGGCTTCACTGTGCCGGATAGCGTTACCGTGCTGACATTGATTAGGTCGGTTGAGCGCCTTACACATTTCAGCGACGAGGTCAGGATCGAGTAAGTAATCAATTTTCGAGGCTTCTGCACAAGAGCGTTTGGAATCAAATCCAAGTTTCGTGTTAAAGTAAGATTCAACGATTCTGTGTTGATGCATTATTGACTCGGCGACGACGACGCCTCTTTTTGTCAATACTGGTGCCTTCCATGGTTTCTTTGCTACGAGATGTTTTTGTTCGAGCTTATCTAAGATTTCAATCGTTGTAGGCAGCCTCACGTCGAATCTCTTAGCCAACGTGGAGACTGAAGCGGAGTCGTTTGATTCGCTGAGACGGTACATTGCTTGCAAATACGCTACTTCGGACCTGCTTAATTCAGGGAGCTTCAGATCACCAGACCTCCAATAGTGTCGAGCGATTGATTTTCATGGTTGCCAATTCACCTGGAATGTGATCCAATCCACTTTGCCACCATCGTAGTGAGAAGTAATCCTAGCCCGACCAGCACAATTGTTCCGCCGGGCGCAGCGTGAGGTTGGATTATAGAGACAAGCATCCCCACGATCACCGACAATGATCCGAAGATGGGTGAGAGTAAGACAGTTTGCTTGAAGGACCGGGCGATTTGCATACTGGTTAACGCCGGAAGCACGAGGAGTGCCGATATGAGCAGGATGCCTACTATTGGGATTGAAACGATAACTGTTATTCCGGCGAGTAACGCCAGCAAATAATCAAACCTGCAGGTTACTATCCCTGAAGCTCTAGCCTGGACCTCATCGAAGATCGTGTAGAGTAATTGCTTGTAAAATGTGAATAATATCAGTACTGTCACTACCAGAACGAACGCGGCGGCGTAGATCTGGTTCCATGTGACAAGCAAGATACTTCCAAAGAGCAATGCGTCCAGATTGAAACCGTAATTCAGCGTGACGCTCGTAACAAAAATCCCTGTGGCCAGCCCAAGTTCTAGAAAAACTGCCACTGCCGCGTCGCCGCTGAACCTTGCGGAACGAATAGTCTTCGTGATCATTATGGACCCAAGCACAACTATCGCGCCCCCAATCAAGTATGGGTTGACTCCTGACAAGCTAGGGATTAGTGCTCCGATGGCAAGTCCTATTGCGATTCCTCCGTAGGCAGTGTGTGCGAGGCCGTCGCCGATGAGGGACAACCTCTTGAGCACAATGTACACGCTTAAGATCGAGCTTAGGACTGCTACGATTATTCCTATGATGAAGGCGCGCTGGATGAACCCAGCGTTGAGATATGTGAGGATCGGATTAAGGATGGTCTCCGTGTTTGATCACTTCAACTGCGTAATTGTAGGCTTTCGGGAGGATTGAGTCTGCGTCGAATCGGGTCGTCAGACCGTCGAAGTACAATCGGCGGTTTATGCATATGATTGTCCGGGCGAGCTGCGTTACGACTCCGAGATCGTGGATCGAGAGGATCGTTGTGATGCCGAGGTCTCTGTTAAGTTGCTCTAGGATGCCGTAGAACTCTTTCTTCGCTTCCATGTCGACACCACTCGTAGGTTCATCGAATATCAGCATCTGGGGTTCTCCCACCAGGGCCTTGGCTGTGAAGACTCGTTGTGTTTGTCCGCCTGAGAGTTCGCCGATTCGCCTCTTTCTAAGATGTTCAATTTCGAGCCGATTCAATGCTTCCTCGACTTTGCGATGATCTTCTTTCCTGAACCATGGGGAATGCATCGAGTATGGGACTCGTCCCATCAGTACGGCTTCGTAGACTGTTGAAGGGAAATTGCTATCTTTCGAATAGGGTATTTGAGGGACGTAACCTATCCTTTTCAGATTATTTGGGGAGATTGGTTCTCCGAAGAGACGGACAGTTCCTGTGGTTGGTTTTATGATGCCGAGTATTACGTTGAGGAGGGTTGATTTTCCTGCACCGTTAGGTCCTATGAGGCCAACGAAGTCGCCTTTATGGATCTCTAGGGTTATGTGTTCGAGTGCTTGGACGTCGCCTGGGTATGTGACGCCGACGTCATTTAGTTGAACTATTGTTTCTTTTGAGTCAGCCTTCATTGGTCATTAACATCCGACGTGTGTTAGGGCTAGCTTTAGCATGAAGAACATCGTCTGCATCATGGTGAGGTAGGTCTCGCCTAGTGCCTGCTGCTGTTGAGAGAGCCCCTCATTTGGGTCCATGGGGATGAGTGTAGCGTGCGTCTCTGTAGCTATGGCTTGCGGTATTGCAGCGTTCTCGAGTGATTCGTACCCTACGTAACAGAACTTGTTCTGGTTGATCACATTAACCACGTTCTGTATGTCTGCCGGTGTCGGTTCCTCTTGGAACGGGCCGAAGACAGGAATCTGGGTCAGGTTGTACCTTTCCGCCAGGTAACCCCAGGCTGTGTGGAATGTGACGAAGCTTCGGGTCGCGAGCTGTGAATTTGACAGGTTAACAAACTCCTGGTTGAGAGCTTGGAGCGAATTCTCGTACGTGAGTGCGTTAGCTGAGAAGTATGATGAGTCTGAAGGATCAGCCTGAATAAATCCCGCGAGAATATTCTTCACCATCACTATCGCGTCCATCGGGTCATTCCAAATGTGAGGATCTGTCGTTCTGCTACCGACCTGAAACTGCGGTGGGACCTGGATCAAATTGATCCCTTTACTACAGTCAACGAGGACAAGGTGCGAGTTACTCGCAGCTGTCACAGCATCTGTAGCCCAAGGCTCAAGTCCAGCCCCATTTAGAACGAGCATGTCCGCTTCAGAGATTGCTTGGATTGCAGCCGGACTGGGTTCAAATTCGTGAACATCAATACCCACAGGAACTAGGAGCGACACATTCGCTTTCTCCCCCCCAACTGCTGCAGCCCAATTCTGCAGCGGAAAGAAAGTCGTCAACACCTTAAGAACTGGGCCATTCCCGTTCTGAGCAGTCACGATCACGGTGCTGCCGACAGAACTGGCACTCGGACCGAAAATGAATGTGACAGTGACGCCGCCTAAGATAAGACCGATGAGAAACAGAGCGGCAGCAAATCCCCACGGTCTACGATTCTCGCCGCTCTGCATACATAATGTTAGGTACAACCTAAGTTATTAGTATTTTCATGCATCTAAATGTACGGATTAACCTAACTTAGGGTAATCCTTCATTTTCGCTGATTGTACGGTATGCTAAGCAGTACTGCCGAATTCATGAATCTCCCCTACCCAAGGGTGCTAGTGCGGAAGTTATGCGTTTGATAACGCAAGGCGAGTTCTGTCCGTAGTTTCAATTGTGAAGTTGCCCTAGCCTTGCCGGACACTTCATCATCCAAATCGATGCGGAGGCTACAGCGCATAAACGAGGAATACTGATCGCTATCAACAACTTCCAGGTGGGAAGAGTATGATCGAAGGACGATGTTGAGAGCTCTTTCCCGTAGAGTTCAGTCTGGCGTTGGAGTACCCACATACAGACTACCCGTCTGAATCCAGACTTAATTACCTTCTCATGCGACATGGCGTTGACGGCTGCGGAGTCAACTTCAACTGCTGTTGCTTGCGGCGGAACAGCTGTTAGTGGCGGCGGATTGCTTGCGGCAGGTGGTCTGGTTGCTTGCGGCGTGGATGAAGGATTTGAGCGTAAATTGGGATCTTTGCCGCCACCAACGCCGCCAGCAACGTCGCCGCCACTAACAACACCTACGTCGCGGGCTGGGACATCATGGAAAGGATGCCGTCTAGCATCAAAAAGGGCATGCGGTGCTGAATATCCTGTCTGTAGGCTCATCCCTCGTGGTTTGAGTTCATTAGGTCTCTAATCGTTCGTGTATCTACGCATCGATTTCGAATATCGCGCTGAGTTCCACCTCGGGTGGAGGTGCTGGTGCAAACGGTGTACCTTGCGGCGGAGGAGTCGTTGCTGGCGGCGGGAATTGATTCATTTTGAGCTCCGCCGGGTTCCCGCCGCAAGCACCATTGAGAATTCTTCGAAAGTTACAAGGTGAGTTACGTCACGTAACTATATGACGTCATCACAATACTTCTATCATGATAGCGTCGAAACAAGGGAGCTAACATACCGGCCACCACCATGTTCGTTGCGCTCGGCATAACCCGAGGTTGATTCGGATCTTTCTATGATTCAGAGAAATCGGGCCAGAATTAGTCCCTTTTCGCGTGTAATTTTAACCCTTCCACATCAGCATAATCAGTTAGGTGCGCAAAGAGCTGA
>DATKOK010000074.1:0-7217 GCA_035524675.1 Candidatus Methylomirabilota bacterium
ACTTTGCTTCCCATTTTTCTAGCACGCGAGTTGAATACATTCTGAGTGCCTTTTCGCTTTCGATGCCGGTACCGTATTCCATGATGCGCCCGATCACTTTCTCCCGTTCGTCGTATTCCTTCTGCAGCCGCTCAATATGCAGTCTCAGTCTTTTCTCGTCTTTGGCATAGTCCTCGAATGGGAGCCACTGTTCGAGTGTCTCCATTTCGCGCTCCATCTCTTTGCCGCTAGGTTCTCTCATCTTATTCTCACCACCAAACGTGAGGAGACTCAAAATGGCTAATATATTGAACGTTCGCGAAGTGTCACGAAAGATCACAAGGTGGACTCACTTCATAAGATGCAAAGCAATGTGTGGAGTCTTACGCGTCTTCGATACAAGCGAAATACTTTCTTCTCATGCAAGAAGCGAGCCTACATGAGACTACATGACTTGGCGGTCAAGGGGTCAAATCAAGCATCAGGTTTGTTCTATGTGCTGGCTGAGGACTTCTCGTTCAAGAGTTTTGTCGCTAGTTCGTCTCCCTTTTTTGTGAGTTGATATTCACGGTACGCGTTGTGGCGGGTATAGCTCGTCTTTCCCTTTACAAGATTGCCCCTCTCCAGAAAATTCAGATCTTTCTCGTCTTTCTGAAACTGAGTGTCAGATCCCTCAACCGAAATGGCGAGATCAAATCTCTTCACTTTTGCTATCTCCAGAATAAGGGATTTGCAGCGATCTAGCCTACCGTCTATCTCCTGTTTTTCACTCTCGTAATCTTCTTCCGCTATTCTGCGTAGAATTTCCTTAATATCAGATGACATCAACATGCACCATACGATTGCATCAGTTCAAGTGAAAAGCTTCTAATTATCGGTACGTCCGCGGAGTGTCACAATAGATCACAAAGCAGACTCAACTCTTAACAACCCAAAATCAAGGGTACCGTAATGATGATTTGTCTTGTCAAAGGAGATGCAGGAATCTGATTGGGTAAGGGCTCTTCGTCTCATAGTGGGTTTTATCGCAATCGCTGCTTCAGTCGTTGCCCTCGCTTTTCCAGGCTTTTCGGTTGTCACTCTTCTTTTCCTTCTTTCATTCGTGCTGCTCTTCTTAGGCGTCGCGAGGGTTGTTCTGAGTGTCAAAACTAAATCCTGGTCGAAGGTGCATCGAGCATTTTACGCAGTTGCCGGCGTCGTGGGACTTGTCCTTGGAGTGGTAGTCCTTGCATTTCCTCTTCTCGGCATTGCCACTCTCATATTTCTACTAGCTTTAGCGCTACTGGCCTATGGTATTGTAACCTTAGTCATAGCAGGATCAGCGCCATCGAGTGTCGTATCAAAATGGAAACGGGTGCTTCTCGTGCTTGTAGGTGCCCTCAGCGTCATATTCTCACTCACAGTACTCGTGTTTCCGGGCATCGGACTCGTAACACTAGTCGTATGGCTTTCCGTTGCATTCCTCCTGAACGGCGTTGAAAGCGTCATTTCAGGATTAGAATGAAATCTAAGAGGAACTACGAAGATAGAAAGAGTGTACGCTTCGAAGCTTTGATAACGAAGAATCCTGATGGTACGATTAACTCGGGAGATTTTCCTATTCTCACTGTTGGCTCCAAATTACGATCCTCACACGATGTAACCTCTCCATTACAGCCAGTTTACAAAAAGGAAAAGAAGGGAATTAGAATTCGTTCATGGTAACGTGGTGTTAACCGCAGTGCTGAAGTAGATCGCATCGAAGTACATCATGAATGTAGCGTCTGCCTCAGCTCTCTCTAAGGCTCTAAAGCCTAGGAGGACTACGAAGCCACTTCCTACTGGAACAACAGCCGCCGCAGCCTTCCCCGGCAGGATATTGTTTGGATCGTACAAGTAGCCGCTTAAGCAAAGGTTTGGACTTGCATAGGTTGCGAGTTCTGTAGATGGACTTGTTAATGTCATCGCGGAGCTCGATTCCCAGAATGCTGCCGTGGATCCGCTGTCATATCCATATGTCCATGGACTGCTGGCGTTTAGGCCAGTTAGCTGTACAACCGTGCCTGGTGCATAGATCGAGGTTGTGTTAGCTCTGGTAACCCCAGGAAGGGCAGCGAATACGGCCGGATGCGCTGTTGATGGGTAAGTCGTAATTCCTCCGAGGTCCGATGTGCAGAACGACGTGGCTGAGTCTTCGCATAGTACTGTGCCACCATTCTTTACGAAGTTAACTAGGTTCGCTACCCCGTAGCTGTCTATGCTCAACTGTTCGCCATAGGCAGGTGTCGGGTTCCCCCCTTGCGGTACTGGGACACCTGGATCATAGTTGGGACATGTGTATGTTCCGTGGAACGTATAGCCCTGCGGAACTCCTAATTCGGGAGCACGGTTTGTGATGTTTGTGCAACTGGTCTGATAGCCTGGGGGAATTGGGCTGAGGTTACCGTTCAAAGTTGAGTTTGCGCCAGAACCCACTCCTGGAGGTATTATTATGATGTTGAAGGAGCTGATTGGTGCTCCTGTTCCGTTCACGTACCCCGTGTCGATCGAGAGCGGACTAAGTCTGGTATAGCTGAACTCGTTCTCAGTCATGTTGATGTTGCTCTGCGGTCCATGATCCAGAAGCCACCGCGTCCAGCCTTCGTCCATGGTGGAATTGTTGCTATAACTATACAGGCTGTATTGAGCGTAATCATAGACGACACCGATCTTTGGCTGCGTCACCTTGTAGACTTTGACCGTCGGTTTGACTGCGAGTGGGTAGATTGGAACGTAGAACTCTTTCCCGATAGCGTCAATGTTCGCCGCTAGACCGGCTGACATTGGAACAATCAATGTCCCTGGTTCAAAGGACAGCGAAGGCGACTCCTGTGTGAAGCCGCTTTGGGCCTCGTAGAGCGTGATGCCATTTTCGAGAAGTCTATTCATCACGGTTAATGCATTGTTCATGTTGTGGTTGAATGCATACCCGTAATCGCTTGTTCCAGTCAGCGATGCCACGATTCCTCCGGCGGGAGGCTGAACGCTCGAGACCAAGAACATAGGGACCTTTAGCACTGAAGGGTCAGTGACATTGTATGTCTGGACGCCCATTACGAGCGGCTCGGTCCATCCAGTAAGGTCGTAGGGCAATGAAACTCCTCCATTCATTGGCTCATCAGAAGTTACGCCGTTGCCCAACGAGATCCCGTTCTCATCTTCTACGTTGCGCGGGTAGTCTTGCAGTTCGAGCAAGGTCTTAGCGTAGCCGCGTAAAGGCTGGTTCATCCGCACAATATATGAACCGGCCGGAAAGGTTAGGCTCCCGCAAGTATTCTGGTTGATTGAACACGCGTTACTCACTGTGAATGTTGCATTCACTCCATCAACCTCGACATCCTGCCGAATGAGTGTGTTCAACATCTTTGCTGCACGTCCAGGGTCCGGCGTTGTTGGGGGAATCACGAACGCGTATGGTGGGTAAGTTTCACCATATTCTACGTTCTGATAGCCTGCCACATAGTATGACCACAGAAGTTCCTTGCCCAAATTGGCTGCGAACTCAAGGTCTGACCAGGTCGCGCTTTCCTGGTAGTTGTTGTTGTCTTCCAACGTCCAAGAACAGCCATTCCCAGACGACCCATTACCCGATCCCATACCGGAACCGACGCCGGATGGTTGTCCCATGAACGACGCGGCACACCACGGATATATGTAGTTCCATCGAACACCCTGCTGTTCATAAGAAAACGGAACAGTGTCGTCTCCTGGCGCGCCTGGAGGAAGATTGTACCAAGCGGTAGCGATCTCAAAGGTCATTCCTATTGCGTTGTGGAATGATGGCCAGGTGTCTCCATAACCAGGAAACCACATGTCATAGGCGTAACCTTCGTTAAAGCCTGGCAGACCCTCCGTGACCGCTCCGGCCGCAATATGTTCGCCTAACTCGTTCCATCCAGCCCGTACGACGGGGCTTACGTTAGGATTAACATTATCTGGGCTGGGCGGCGTGTAAAGTCTTCCATAGCCGTTGTCTTCGTGGTGGTCTTCGAAAATTTGAGGGTGCCAGACCTCGAATGCGTTAAACTCATTGTTCTGGTTCTCAATCAGGTTTGCTTTGTACCAATCTCGGTTGTTATCGTGACTTACGTATTTACTCCAGTACGGCGGGTCCGTGGCGTAATAAGCCTCACCAGCGGGGCCGAAGGCACAGTAAGGCGCAGTGGAGCAAGTGAGATTGCCCATATTACTCCACTGATAATGCCAGGCAACCCACATGTCATGACCGTCGGGGTTCTGTGCAGGGTTAATGATGAAGATGACGTTGTTGAGGATGTTCATCACGGCCGGGTCACTGGATGCAGCCATCAGGTACAACATTTCCATTGCTGCCTCTGCGCTGCCCGCTTCGTCGGAATGCTGTGTAGCCTCGAACCAGACAACTGGAAGAGTAGTCTGAATAAGCGCCTTTGCCTGAGACGGGCTAGTGTGTTCGGGGTCGCTTAATGCGTTCAGCGCCGCTCGGTTCGTCGCCATCTTGGCCCAGTTAGCCGGCGAAGTTACAACCCCGATTATCATTGGTCTACCGTAATCACTGTAACCAAACTCGTAAACTCTCACCCTAGACGCTCCACCAGTACTATTTGCCACGGCCATAAAGTACTGGAAAATTTGAGCCCAAGGAGTGTAAGTGCCGTTAGTCGCAAGATCATAGCCCAAGATGCTTTTCGGCGTGGGAACATTGCTGCTGAGACACGTTAAGGGAAACTGCAATGATGCAGGGTACTGAGCCGAAGAATTCTGGTTGCCCCAAGTTTGGGTATCGTATTGACCTTGACAAGGGGCATTTGCGCTATTCCCAAGTATTCCCGAGTAAACTACTACACCCACGGTGATTAAGATGATTATACTGATTCCTGCTGCTACAACTTGAAGTCTATGATTAAATTTCATCTTCTTTTCACAACAAGCAAGTCCACGACCGAGAAATATAGGCGAAACGTTCGCATTGAGACACAGTGTACCACAGCGTACTTCCAATGGTTTTTGATGTATCGTTCGGTAAAAGAAAAACGAGGAAGTTCGAAGGTCTGGCCGAAAGGGTGGTTGCAATCTGAATGGATGCACGGTGCTCTTGTCACGGTGGAAGGCGTTCGATAAGCGCGGACCATGAAATTGCGGAGAACTCTCTCATTTTGTTTCAAGATCATTGAATTCGCGAGCTCGGACAAAGCGCTGGATTTGGTAACGAAACTCGACGTCGAAAGCTCGCGAGAGACCGCAACCTGGTACTGTTCCAGATTGGGAGACAGACCAAGACATTGCCCTGAAGATTGGTTCAGCCATTATGTCTTCAGGAGTTCCTGTTCTGGTAGCCCTCTTGTGATATCCCGTAGGACCTAACTGTCCGTAGCTGACGCAATCCAAGAAGGTTCAGAGGTGAAACAAAAAGCCGGGAGCGTGTCAGAGATTGGATCATCATGTCCTCTAAAGGGACACTACCCGTTGACACGTTAACCTCGTACTTACAGTCTTACTTGAGTCTCCGTCGTAGTACGTATACTGATGCTGCTAGTGCCGAGATTGCTGCAACGATCAATCCGCTGAACTCAGGTACTGGTATGTTCGATTGCTCCAGGTACAGATTCTGTCCCTGCGCGTTCATACCCGCCGAAACGGCGACCGACCAGGACTGGGACGCTAAGCCTGGACTGCTAATGGTGAACTGGTATGTGCCCGGCGGCAAGTACGCTTCGTAAATTCCGTCGTACGTGTAGAAGTTCCAGCCTGCACCGCCCTGCGCTCCTACAACGTTCACTAATCCCCAGCTCAACGGCCGGAATTCGTTACTCCAAGTGAACGCCAACGCGTTTCCGGTTACTAACCCGTTCAAGTCAACCTCGAAGATTCCGCTAGCTTCGCCGCTTAGGTGAGCGCCTGTGATCTGCCAGACGCCTTCCTGCGAGTATGGTCCTAGGTGGTTCGGTGCCATCGTGTGGCCCACGCTCCAACCCGCATCGGTCCATGCCGTGCTGGTTGCTAGGTCTTCTGTCAGGCTGATTCCTGAGGTGGCAGTTGTGCCTGGGATGATGTGGTAAGATTCACCCATCAATAATCCTCCTACTGGCAGGTAGTATTGCGCGTACGCCACGTGACTGGCAGGGTCTGGATACGTGCTAGGTGTGGCGAACGCGTTGCACTGTGTCGGGCCGAGTGGTCCAGAGGAGCATTGAATGTTGCCTCCGTTTGAAAGGCCGTCTGACAATGGTTGCGGCACGTTCGAATTGTTGGCGTACCAGTTGACAAAGTCCATTTCAGCAGTCCATCCGCCCTGGTAGTCTGGAGCGCCGAGGATGCCAAAGTTCGGGAAGTACCCTGGACCGTTCCAGGTGGGCGTCGGACTCGCGTAGCATGCGATTCCAATGTCGCAACCTTCCAGGGACAGGACTGGATCCTGGAAGTATGTTTCCTTGTTTTCGTATCCTCCCGTCGGACCAGCGTTCTGGCCTGCTGGCGGCACGGCAGGCAGTCCAGCCATTAGAACGCGCAGTTCGGTTACGCCGCCCGGCAGGTAATTGTAACCGTTGAGGAACGCTGGGTAGGGTAGTGCTCCGCCGTTCCCGCCGGTAGTCGGGTATGCCCCGAGGTTTGGCATTGGTTCACCCTGGTTGTTGAACGGATACTGATTTGTTCCGTCAGCCGCGCGGGCGAATCCGCCGTTGACGACGCCGCCGTTGACGGGTGGCGGGGTGTAAACTCCCTCGCTGCTCATCCACTCAGCGACCAAGCCACCAGAGTCGTCGAAGAGACGGATCCTTGCGGACATGTTAGCGTCGGTTGGCGTGATGATATGTTCCTTCTTGAAGAGGATGTCCAACGTGACGTTGACGCCGATGACAAGGTTCACTTTGATATCGGCAACCTGGCTTGAGGACGCGAAGGCTGAGTAGTCCTTGTCCTGCACGTAACCGTAGGTGTACGCGCGCAGATCGTACTGCATGCCGCCGGGCATTGCCGTTGGGTACAGGCTGGTATATCCAGTGAAGTAAAACCCACCGGCTGATCCGGGGATTGGGGTTGGAGTATATTGTGCTGGCGCGAACAGCGTAGCCGCTGTCGTCGTCCATATGAACCCGCCCGTGTAGCCTCCAACGAACCCGGTACGGTAAAGCTCTGCGCCGAAGAACGCGTCGTTCGCTTGACCATCGTACTGGACGTACCGTTGCGTTGCCGGGTCAAGGTATCGCGGACTCCAACCTCCGCCGCACATTTGCACGAAT
>DATKOK010000075.1:0-10480 GCA_035524675.1 Candidatus Methylomirabilota bacterium
GCGCCGGGGACGTGGCCGAGGTTGTAATTCGCGGTCGGGTCATAGTCAACTTCAGCGATTCGAATCGACTTATCATTCAGGTGTTCGCTAACCCAGCTGGTTTCAACGAGTACCTCAGGATGCCTGTATGCCATTGTGATCGGACAAACAATTCCGTATGGCATATTTAACCTCAATTCCAGTCATGATGAATAGCCGATTACAAACCATTCACACCAAGTTTAAATCGGCACCCAAGACCTTGGCGCATTAACGGGCATATTGTTGATGTCCGGTGGATCAGGATTCTACGGGGCAACGAAATTCGCGTTCCGTATGATTTTCCTTGCACAAATTGATAGGGAGGTATAGAATTCGTCATCAGTCGATATAACTGAAGGCTTGACCTTCGACGACGTCCTGCTTGTTCCCAAGAAATCGCCCGCTCGCTCAAGGAAGGATGTCTACACTTCTTCTCAGCTCACACGACACTTGGAGCTTAAAGTTCCCCTCGTGAGCGCTCCCATGGATACTGTTACTGAACATATGATGGCAATAGTCGCAGCACAAGCCGGCGGGATCGGTATGATACATCGATTCATGACTGTCCAACAGGAAGTGGAAGAAGTATTGAAGGTCAAACGCTCCGAAAGTATAGTGATAGATCAGCCCTACAGTCTGAGCGATAATCAGAAACTAAAAGACGCCAAACGTTTGATGGGCAAGTACGGAGTGACGGGGCTGCTCGTCGTCGATCCAACCGGAAAGCTGCAAGGCATAGTTACATCACGTGACATTCTCTTCGAGCGAGACGAAGAGAAGAAAATCGCCGAACTAATGACTGGAATGAATGATATGATTACCGCGCCAGCCGACATCAATCTTCAGGAGGCAGAACGAATCCTGCACAAGAACAAGCTGGAGAAATTGCCATTAGTTGACAAAGATGGAAAACTTCGTGGCCTTATCACGAGTAAGGACATGCTAAGCCTGGAAGAGCATCCAGACGCGTCAAAGGATGAGCGAGGCCGACTAATGGTCGGCGCCGCGGTAGGCGTAAGAGGAGATTACCTGGATCGGGCTCGTGCTCTTCAAGAAGCAGGAGTCGACGTCCTGGTAGTTGATGTAGCTCACGCCCACTCCGATATCACAATCGACGCTCTTCGTGCACTCCGGAAAGCATTACCCAGCACTGAGCTAATTGTAGGTAACGTGGCGACAAAGGAAGGAACTGAAGACTTAATCGCAGCCGGAGCTGACGCGGTTAAAGTAGGGATCGGATCAGGGTCAATCTGTATCACCCGGATTGTAAGCGGGGCAGGAGTACCACAACTCACGGCCATAATCGAATGCACCAAGGTAGCTGACGAGGCGGGCGTGCCAATAATCGCTGACGGCGGAATACGAACTTCGGGGGACATCACTAAGGCTATCGCTGCCGGCGCATCGACTGTAATGGTAGGCAGCCTTCTTGCAGGTACTGAAGAGAGTCCAGGAATGACCGTAATGCGAGAGGGGAGAAAATACAAGTTGGTACGGGGCATGGCATCAGTGGCTGCTTCCTTCGACAGATCGTCACGAGAATCAGGACAAAACGACGAAGAAACCGCCACGAGTTTGGTGGACTATGTTCCAGAGGGCGTTGAAGCTTTTGTACCGTACAAAGGTAACGCGGCGGAATTGATAAGCCAACTTGTAGGGGGCCTGAAGTCAGGGATGAGTTATTGTGGCGCCACTAAAGTTGCTCAATTCCGAGGAAAAGGGACATTCGTCAAAATATCATCTGCGGGGCTCAAGGAGAGCTATCCACATGACGTCGAACTCATGAAGTAGACCAATCTGCCTTTGTCAATCATTAGATTTCTATTCACTATTGGTCATTCGACTCGTCCACTAGAGGAACTAATCGGAACATTACAGGCAAATCATGTGACTATTCTTGCAGATGTTCGCAGGTACCCGGGTTCACGGACAAATCCACAGTACAACTCGGACAACATGGCTGATGCTCTTCCTCGACACGGTATCAGGTATGTGTGGTTAGAAAAGCTCGGTGGTCGAAGAGAGGGTCTAGGGCGATTGTCCAAGAACACCTGCTGGAAGAACCGTTCATTCCGAAACTACGCTGATTATATGGAGACCTCGTCATTTCTAGACGGATTCACTCAATTAGCCAAGCTAGTCAATGCTGGAACGGTCGCCATAATGTGTGCCGAGGCGCTCTACTGGAGGTGCCACAGATCTTTGATCTCGGACTTCGCGAAGTCGGAAGGTTTTCGAGTTGTACATCTCGTTGGACGAAGTGAATCATCGGAACATAAGTATACGGAGTGTGCTAGGGTTGTCAACGGTAGGCTAACCTATCGTATCGATTCAGAGATTCCGAATTTTACCATGAGCTAAGCTCTTCACATCATAAAGTAGTTCGCGACCATTGAATCACATACAAAATCAATAATAACCGACGTTGATAGCTTGCCAGTTGAGGTCATCTCTGAGCGTGCACAACGATATCTACGTGTCTGCACCCAGATATACAACACATTTCGACCATGATGCCGTTGTAGCCGCATTGACTCGAACGTACTCTCAGCGTGGAATCGCAGTGAGGTCTGAACCAGTGCTACCGGGCGGAAAGAGGTCAGATCTCGCTATTGCGTTGGATCACGATTGGACTTACATAGAAGTCAAGACTAGAAATGGAGATCGACCCTGTCATCACAGGAATATCTCTCAGCGACAGAGTTTCCTAAGAGAACTCATGCGACTTCACGCGCATTCTTTAAAGCAGTTACCTAGAAAAAGATCATCTTTAGTCGTCCTCTCGGCCTCATCTTCTCCAGACAGGCGAAAAGCCATTAACAAGATAACCATTGCCCGTTCATTCGCAAGCAGAATCTTCAGTCAGAATTCCGAGAAAGTGATGGGCCTAATGATATTTGCACCATTCCGAAGCCCCAGTAAATCTCCTACAGGCTGGCGATACGCTTCTGCTCTCATACCGAATCCAAACTCTAGCTCGCAGAACCCAAGTGATAAGTTCGACAAACTTAGCAGCGTCCAACTCTAGCACGATTATTAGATTTAATTAGACGCTAGATCGCATAATACGGTAGATAACTGTGGACGCGTCTCAAATCGAATCGAAAGTTTCGACAGCCATATCAGAATTCAGAGAAAGATACAACACTTTCGAACACGCGTACCATTCCTACACCGCACAGTACGGAGATCGCTCTGTCAAGGTCTATTCACCATACACGATCAGCGGAACGATAGACCCCGTCATCATAATTCTCGGACGGACGACTCCGCTCTTCTACCGTGACTCGCGAAGAGTAATCTCAGGAAATGTTGGCTCGCTGAAGATTGAACCCGGCGTCTGCATATTAGGAAGGCGCGAACCCCCCGATTCAAAGCTCATCGGCTGGTCCTTAGGTGGAGAGACTGAACTGGAGCATTACGATACTAGAGTAAGAGTGATTCCGTCCAGAATCCACGCGGCAATTATCAGTAATGAGGAAAATCAAGTCTTCTTCACAGACTTAGGAAGCACGTCAGGGTCGATATTGGCTGGAGAGAGTACGAAGCCGGAACCCTTCACTACACTCTATGCCACCTCGAAGGTCGAAGTTCATAGAGTAACGATAGACACGAAATACGCTGAAATTAAGAAAACCCCGAGTTAATCGCTTGGCGCCGGGAGGTGGGACTTGCACCCACCTCATCGCCCGCTCTGACCCATTCTAACTATCTGAGGTCCGAATCCTGAACTCAAAAGACCTTCGCACAATTTTATGGCAATGAAGATTTCTAAGCTTGATCAGTTGAAAGCAAGTTAAGTCTAAATCTCAGTTAATGTAAGATGACGTGAAGGTACCGGGGGAGCTGGGAGTCCCGGCTGAGAGGGCGACCGCTGAGTCGTCGACCCCGTTAACCTGATCCGGGTAATGCCGGCGTAGGGAGAGTGCTAGAAGCGAATGAAATCTAATTCTCAGATAAAGTCGGTCGAGTATAATCTACTGTGCACAATCCTCGGTGACCTTCCCAAACCGACTGGGGGTGACGTTTGATCGTGAAAATGCGCGCCAAGATTCTCACCGAAGTCGTTTCTATGGTTGCGTTGGCAGGAGTTCTCGAATTCATCTCCAACTTCCTCCCATTCACAATGCCTGAAGGCGGAAGGGTCACCCTTGCTGCAATGATACCGATCTTCTTTGTTGCTGTCAGAAGGGGACCACGAATAGGAATTTTAGCAGGAATCGTATTCGGTCTAGTCGTACTAATTGTAGAACCATTTGTGGTGTATCCCGTTCAGGTTCTCCTAGACTACCCGCTTGCTTTCGGAGCTCTTGGGCTAGCAGGGTTCTTCCGCAAGCAACCCCTTATCGGTGTAGCTGTAGGGATAGCAGGAAGATTTCTCTGCCATTTTATCTCAGGGTGGGTGTTTTTTGCATCGTACGCGCCAGCAGGCATGGACCCCGCACTGTACTCAGCAGTATACAATGCATGGTACCTGGTGCCAGAGCTAGTGATTAGTGAAATTGTAATGTACGTACTCATGCGCCGAGGTATCCTCCAATTATACCTGTGAGTCAGGATCTCCCAACGATTTTCCGCTCCGTTTTTCTTTACGTCGCAATAATGCGATCATCATATACTACCAGGAGACTCATCACGCTTGAATCCAGCAAAATCAAATCGTGAATCTCCGCCTCTAGGAAAGTTCAATCGGGAAACCATCGAGAGGATAATTTACACCAACCTCGGCCTGAAGAACAAACGGATCCTAGTGGGTCCCAAGTTTGGAGTAGACAACACCGTGATCGGCATCGGAGGTGGGAACGTCATGGTTGCCACGTGCGATCCACTCTCCTTCATTCCGGAATTAGGGGCAGATGATTCAGCCCGGATTTCAGTAGATCTGCTTGCTTCGGACTTAACGACGAGCGGATTGCCAGCGCAATATGGTATTTTCGATCTGAACCTCCCGCCAGAGATGACTCAAGGTGAGTTCTCTGAATACTGGAAAGCGTTTTCTTTGGAATGCTCTCGCCTTGGTATCTCGATAGTCGGAGGACACACTGGCAGGTACATGGGATGCGGATATACGGTGGTAGGAGGTGGAGTACTGTTTTCCATTGGAAAGAAGGATCTGTACGTAACTCCTGAGATGGCGACTCTCGGTGACGACATTCTGCTAACCAAAGGAGCAGCAATAGAAACAACTGCTATACTGACCAGAGTCTTCCCTAGGTCTGTCAGAAAAGCCATTGGACCGAAGTTGTACGAACGAGCTCAAAAGTACTTGGACCTCCTTTCAACGGTCGACGACGCGTTGACCGCCGTTTCGGTCGGACTTCATGAGGATGGTGTCACCGCTATGCATGATGCAACCGAAGGAGGTGTGGCCTCAGCTGTTCTCGAGCTAGTTGAAGCCTCGCGAGGAGGAGCAGAGATTGACCTAGCAAGTATCGAAGTCACTGAGGAAAGTGCTGCAGTTTGTCAGCTCTTTCACGTTGATCCATTAACTTCGCTCAGTGAAGGCAGCCTCCTGCTCACGGTGAACCCGTCAAAAACCTCCAAGGTATTGTCGCAACTTAACAAGGCTGGAATTCCTTCGAAAGTTATCGGGTGTATCACATCGAAGTCGTCTGGAATATACGCTAGCTCGAAGAATGGCCGTAGTAGATTGCGGTACCCGAAATTTGATCCTTATTGGCGAGCTTATGCTGCCGCCAAGCGGCGAGGCTGGCGGTGATCGGTTAGGGTTCGAGAGTTCAATAAATCTAGTTTAGTTTCCAAAGGAAAATTTCGCAATCCCATAACCTCGCTGTGATTCCCTTTACAGCATCATTTCCGACTCAACTGTGGAGTCTCTGTCCTAAACGCCAGGTAGCCGATCTGTGAAATGCAATTGCGACACCAGAATTGGTTCCTTTCAGGCGAGTATTCTGCATAGGCGTCGACGACGACGTTTCCACAGTTCCAGCAACGAAGCAAGAGCATTCGTTTCATTTTGTGGAATTTCATTGATTTCTGATGTTCTTCCCATAGAGCATCTCCGTATTCGCACACGGTGTTGCAGACTTCACAGAAGAAAAAACTCCCCATGACAGCTAGGTCTCGCGCCTCTAAGGTGTCCGTCAGTGGCGGTGGCATGAATGCTCAATCCAAATGCTATTGCAGCACGAGTGACACAATTCGCAAATAGAGTTTCGCTCGATCACCTATGATCAGTTTAGCCGCGTTTGTCTGATCTCCAAGCTACTCTTCTTGTCGGTACTATTCTGATTATTGGTCTCGTTTGAAGCTTCATGACGCGGTACTGA
Source organism: Candidatus Methylomirabilota bacterium (assembly GCA_035524675.1). Taxonomy (GTDB): domain Archaea; phylum Thermoproteota; class Bathyarchaeia; order 40CM-2-53-6; family 40CM-2-53-6; genus FEN-987. Next base: position 6,312 of record DATKOK010000075.1, read on the forward strand.
GGGTACTTGCTCCGAAGTCGGGTTATGGCCTGTCGATGTTCTCTTCCTGACATAATCAGTTTCGCTTTGCCGTGAACGATAACGAAGTTGAGTTTCCTCCAATCCTCCTCGTAATGGTCGATAACTAAGCAAACGTTGGGATTTGCTTTGATATTGAGTACTCTTCTGAGACCTGCAGGCTGTTTCCGTTTAGGTTTCTCGTCAATTGCGCTGTAAACTACTCCGTCGTGAAACACGTAACAAATGGGCACCACATGAGGATTCAGCGAGGTGTCACATGTGGCCAAGTGCCCAACTCTAGTTTCGCGTATCAGTTCTTCTGCCCATGAGGCAGCATCGCCTTTGTTCTGTCGATGCAAAGTTATAATCTTGCACTCTCGGAATGTAGCAGGTTAACCTTGCCCTTGTTCTTCACGCCTGTCGAAGTCGACGAGATTCTTCCAGAGATCGAGAGAACCGTATCTTACATTGCGGAGATCAAGAAGAGCTCTGAGGCGCTAAGTGACGAGGCCGAGATGGCTGACGCGATCGGTCGACTTCAACAGGAAATCCAGAAGCTTGAAGACTTGGGATGCGTGTTGAAGGATTTGAGCATTGGATTGGTTGACTTCCCTGCAGTGAGGCTTGGAGTACGTGTTTGGCTCTGTTGGAAGTTAGGAGAGAGGAAAGTTAGATTCTGGCATGGCCTCCATGAAGGCTTCGCAAATCGAAAGCCGGTGAATGAGACTGATTTCTACATTGACGATATGGCGATCAAGGCATTAAGCGGACAAATCTCGAAGCCTACACAATAACACTTGCAGTTCCTCGAAGAATAGCTTTCGAGATGCAGCGACTCTGAATGATAGCTCACGGTACCCGTCAATTATCCGAGAAGGATCATTTAGACTACTGACCAGGAGTAACGCAAAACCGCCGTCCTTCAAATGAAGCGACAAAGCTCCGAGGAATCGGTCAATGAGCCGTACACCGCAATTTCCTCCGTCAACGGCAGGGTCTTCGATTTTGCCGCTCGGAAGGTAAGGGGGATTAAATAAGACAACGTCGAATCTTGCTGTTGCTATTTCGGAGAAAAGATCAGACCTTACGGCATTGAGTCTCAAGTTTAACTTACGAGCAGCGATTTTTATGTTCTCAAGAACTGAACCTTCGATATCCACAACTGTAACATGTGCGCCCCTTTGCGCGCACAGCAAGCCGAGTATGCCTGACCCAGTTCCTATGTCTAAGACGTCCTTATCGTGTAGTGATATCGTCGAGAGTGCTTCAATCATTAAGAAAGTGTCGTCGCTTGGAGTATAGACTTGCTCAGAGGGCTTGCCGATTGCTGACAGAATTTCCTGTATGTCTGACATTAGCTGGTTGCCTAAGGTTCCTTCATGAATTGAATGAACTCTTCACGAGTTCTCTTTCTTAAGGTATAATTATTCTGACGCTCGTAACCGATAGTCGATGATTTCGTGGATCCGTAATCGTGTCCCGGGTAGACCTCAACGCTGTCATCGAGTTTGAGAAGCTTGTTCAAGCTGTCGAACATTTCACTGCTATTCCCACCCGCGAGGTCGGTTCTGCCACATTCTCCGACAAATAACGTATCACCCGTCAAGACCTTGTTCCCTACTAGTAGACAGATATGATCAGGGCAATGGCCTGGCGTATGTATTACTTTCATACTGACATCGCCGACATTGATTTTGTCACCCTCTTTGACGGATACGTCCTTGGACACGGGTGAAGATGCGTGGGCTACTATCTTCGCTCCAGTACGTTTAGAAACAGTTTCGTTCCCTCCGACATGATCAGAGTGCGAATGGGTGTTAATGATTAGCGAGACCTTAACGTTCAGTTCTGAGCATAATCGAAGAAGATTGTCGACTTCCCATGCAGGGTCTATCAATGCAGCTCTCCTTGTGGCTTCGTCGCCTATTATGTAAGAGAAGTTCTGATACGAACCCACTGGTACCTGTTTGAAGATCATTTGCTATTCTTCGCTCAGCCAAGCTTTAATCAGTTTCTATGACTGGATGGTCGCGTATGACAGTATTAGTGTACGAGCCTGACCTACTCTTCTCCTCAAAACTGGAAAGACTTTCGCACTTGGTTGAGCAGGATTTTAGGGTGTTTTGCGACCTCACTTTGCTCGTTAAAGAAGCTCGTACGGAGAAGCCTCTCGCTTTCATTATCAACCTCGATGAGATGAAACCTGAAGCTGTTCAAGAATTAATTTCCTTTCATGTTCCAGTCTTGGGGTACTACTCGCATGTGAATTCCGAAACTGCTCGAAGGGCACTGCACTTGGGTGTGAATCAGGTCGTTACCCGTAGGGCTTTCGTTACAAATGCCGAGGCAGCTATTCGTGAGTTGCTTGATTCTACCCGTTAAGCATTCGAGCTTTCTTCATGTCCCCTGCTGCGTCACGACTATCGTCGATTGGTGTTTCCAAGATGAATGGGAGTGCGCGAGTTGCTTCATGTTTGAAAAGGGCTTTGAAGCCTTCTTCTCCAATATACCCTAGACCGATGTGTTCATGCCGATCTCTCCCACATCCAAGTTCTCCTTTTGAATCATTCAGATGGATCACCTTCAATCTTTCTAGTCCAAGAGTGGATTCGAATTTCATCAACGTCTGATCAACACCATCTGGCGTCCGAATATCATAACCAGCTGCGAATACATGCGCGGTATCTAAGCAGATTCCAACTCTCTGCTTATCTTCGATCCCGTCGACGATTCGGCGAATCTCTTCAAATGTCGATCCCATGGAGTTCTTAGTGCCTGCAGTGTTCTCAAGAAGGAGCATTACATCGTTGTTGTTTTGGTCTAGAGCGAAGTTGATCGCAGAAACAAGGTTCACGAGTCCAATATCAGCGCCCTTTCCCAAATGACTTCCGAGGTGCGTCACAACGTAGGGTATCCCGAGAATTCCACAACGGTCAAGTTCTGCCGTGAGTGATTTTACCGATTTATTATAAATTGCCTTCTTCGGACTTGCAAGATTCGGCAGGTAGGGCATATGAGTCACGACGGGCGAGAGACCAAACTCTCTCGTTTTTCTTCGAAATTCTTGGACCTCTTGATCCGCTAGCCTACTGAACTTCCATCCTCTGGGGTTGCGCGTAAACATTTGGAAGGTATCGCATGATAATTCACGAGCGTTGTCTGGCGCGTTATCGAGGGTTCCAGAAATAGAGACATGGAGACCGAGTTTAACCAATGATCGTTTCCACTGAACGTTTTTGGAGATACTTGCTAACTAGTAAAGCTGTTCTATCAAACCTTTTACTAGGGTCGGTTGGAGTTGGAAAGGTTGATATCCAATCGATTGCTGCAGCGTGACGAATGGCCGCCGTAGCGTAGAGGAGTCCACGAAACTCCGCGTAACCTGGTAGCGTACAGACCACACGTGTGGGTGCAAGGCTGTGGACCCTGCGGGCGGGGTTCAAAACGTCATGAAAATGACGGGAAAATCCCCGCGGCGGCCCTCATCATATTTAGCCTATCCGAGTACGAGCACCTACCAGCAGCGGTCTCCCGTAATATGAATTTGACACGTAGCCAAACGGAGGTTGAGCTGTTAAGGTAAACCCGGAAATTCTGCACAACTAGACCTGAGAGCATGCCCAAATGCCTCAACTGTGGAGTCAATGATGTCAGACAGGAGGGGGAATGGTGCTGGGAGTGTATAAAGGATAGAGAAAGTCTAGACTGAATCTTGCGTCGTGACGGTTCCGAACGGAATGAGAACATTACCCAAATTCACGAGAACTTATTTGATTGGTCGCCAGTTCTAGCGAACTCGAAGCTTGTGAAAAAGCGTTGATCGACAGAATGCAAAGTCGCACACCGGGGAAGGGTAGGTGTGAAATGTGCGGGAAGGATATCGCCACTAGGCGGGCGAAGTTCAAAGCTCAATATCTGGAATCGACACCTTCGCCCTTGCTCGACGAAGAGTCTCTGTCTTCGGTAGAAGTTGAGAAACGTGTCTGCGAAGTGTGTCTAGAGTCGCTGAAGAATTCGAAAAACGTTTCAGATTTAGCCTTCGAACGACTCTAGTGCGACAGTCCGGTAAGGGTTAAAGGTCCGAAGTTGTTGGTCTAGTAAAAGTGGGCCGGTAGTTCAGCCTGGTATACTTTACCGTGGGCCAAAGAACGTCCGGTTTGCAAGTTTCA
>DATKOK010000076.1:0-7861 GCA_035524675.1 Candidatus Methylomirabilota bacterium
TACTGTGACGCAATCCGGTCGGCTAACTCTCCGTTTAATGGTTCTAGCTGGTCGATTGTTTCGGTTATGTCGGACTCTATTTTCTTGATTTGTGCGTCAAACTCGTCCCGTTTCTTTCTAACGCCGCTGAGCTCTTGTGACAGGCTGCCGCGTGACGCATCCAACTCCTTGAGTTGAGTTTCAGCGTCGGCTAAGTCTTTGTGTGCCTGTTCCATGTTCGAGGCGAGAAGTTCGATCTGTTTGTCGATATCTTCGACCTGGCTTGAATTTTGGGAAAGTGAAGGTTCTAGGACGCTGACTGTTGAGTTGGACGATTGAAGTTGTCTTTCAATCTCAATTCGTTGACGCATGAGGTCGTTGAGTTCTTTGGTGTGTTTGGAATATTCTTCCTCGCGTTCCATGAGTGAACTTGACCGGAAAGGTAGTGTCTTCTCCTTCCGTTGTGTCTCCATCTGTGCCAATTGGTCGCGTACTCTGGTTTGCAAGTGAGAAGCGGCGTCCTTTATGGTCTGTTCAGTTGTGATCTCTCGCGTGATTGCCTCGAGGCGTGAGGCGGTTTCTTCCATTCCCCGTTGAGTGCGAGCCATGTTCGTTTCAAAATTCTCAACTTCCTTCTTGACCGAGCTCAAGAACGCTTGGGTCTTCGCCTTGTTGTCGCCGAGTTCTTCTGCCTCTTTCTTGAGTCTGGCGATGTCTTCGCGTGCCTTCGCTGCTAATTTCTCCAATGAGGCGAGCGTTGTCTTCAGCTCGTTCACGGTTTGTCCTCTGAGCAGGAGATTTGTGAAGTCGATTGACTGTCTGAAGTAGCCCGTTTCCATTGATCCTCCTGCCTCGTACAGGTCGCCCGTCAATGCTACGGCTCTCACTCCTTGCAGCGAAGCGAGGAAGGCGGATTTCTGGTTCACCGTTAGGAATGTGTCGCCAAAGACGTGGTTGACGACGGTTCTGTAGCGCTCTTCGGACACGATGTACCTTGTGATAGGGCCAAGGATCCCTTCAATGCCTACTGGCGGTTGTGGCGGGGCATGTCGTTTGATGCCTTGCGTGGGTAGTATCTTTACTCTGCCAACTCGTGTTTTCTTCAGTACTTCTATGCAGGCTACTGCTGATTCAACGTTCTTGACGACGAGCGCTTTCATCCAGCCTGCTGCGGCAGCCTCCACGGCTCTTGCATGTTCACCTTCGAATTTGATTAGGGTCGATAATTTTCCGTAAACGTCAACAAGCGCCCCTGCCTTTGACATTTCTTCGATGAGGGCGAGGGCTTTATCCTCTGACGCCACGTCGTCTGCTATCTTCCGCTGAGTGTCGAGTTCTACAAGCGCTGAAGCTGCGCGTTTTGCTACGTCCTCAGCTTGCTTGATTTCGGCGGCTCGTTGGTCTTTGATTTTTTGATATTCGGTGATCTTCTTCTCGGTCTCGGAGGCACCGGTTAACGTGTCCTGTTCTACTTTCTTCAGTTGTTGAATTCGCTCCGTGATGTTCTGGACGAGGGTGCCGTATTCGTCTTTTCGTGTGGTTAGCGTGGTTAGATGTCTGTTTAGGAGGTCGATCTTGGCGTTGCTGGCTTCAATTTGGGCTTCCACTTTGATGATTCGCTGGGTGGTGTTGTTGATCTGTTGATCCATGTCTTGTGCTTCTTTGTTGGTTTCGCCTAGTGTTTGTCTGAGTTTCAGTATGGCCTTGTTCGATTCATCTACGAGCGCTTGTTTTTGCTCGATTGTTTTGGTTAGTTTGTCCATTTGATCGGTTAGGTTGGGGAGCGCGGATTTGCAGTCCTGTATTCGCTGGGCGAGTTCTGCGGTGTTGTGGGTTAGTTCGATCTTCTGTTTCTCGAGCGATTTTGTGGTTGCGTCGTTTGCGTTTGCGTTTGCTCGTAGGCCTGCTATTCTCGCGCTTACTTCTCCCATTTGGCGGTGAATCTCGAGGAGGCTGTTGTTTCCCTGTTCTACGACTGATTCTTCGAGTTCTCTTCGGCTGGTGCTGATCTTGCTCTTCTCGTCGAGGAGGCTGTCTCTTGTTCCTTTTAGTTCTTGAATTCGCTGTTGCGTCTCGGCTATCTCGTTATCCAGCTTTTGGATCTCTTCTTCAGCTTTCCTTATTTTGCTGGATACTTCTTTGGCTTCTAGTCGGTTTATCTCGTTGCGTACTTGAACGAACTTCAGGTAATCGTTCTTCTCTCTTTCTAGAGATTCGACGCGGAGTCTGACTTCTTCGATTTTTGCGGATGCTACTTGGAGGTTTAAGTCGGCTTGCTGAAGTTCTGCCTGGGCCGTTGTTCTTTTCGTGTCGTACACGGCGATGCCGATCATATCCTCGATAATCTTACGCCGTTCCTCAGTGGTTACCTCCGCTAGCCTTGTAATCGCATGCTGCGGCACGATGTTGAAGCTTGAAACTTGAATGTCGGCTGAGGATAGGATGTCGGTTAATTGTTTTCTTGAAATCCTCTTCCCGTTCAGTCGGTAGATGCCTTCTCCACCGCGACGGAATTCTCTCGAGATCGTTACGGCCTCAGAGTCGATGGGGATTCGGCGATCCTGATTGTCAAACTGGACCGCCACGTAAGCCGCCTTGGTGTGTATTGTTTGGGCGGCTCCCTTGTATACGAGGTCGCCGATGGTTTCTCCTCTGAGTTCTTTGGGGCTGAGTTCTCCTAATGCAAACTTCACCGAGTCGAGCACGTTTGACTTCCCGGAGCCGTTAGGGCCGGTTATGATTGTGAGACCGCGGCCTAAGTGAATCGTAGTCTTCCTGCCGAAGGTTTTGAAGCCGCGCAGGTCTACGCGTTTTATGTATACCAATTTTTCAAACTCGCCACTGTGACGCGAAATTGCACTTTTGGCGTCTTACGTGATTGTTTCGATGCTTAGATGGAGTGAAGATAAGGCTTGGTTACACTTTCGTGCCCAAATGTATGGATGTAGCTATGTCAAGTTTGGCATGTGCCTGTTGCTTGGATTTGACAGGTACGCCTAAAAGTTAAGTTACGATCCGAATCGCCGTCTTCTTCTCTGGTACGTTCTGACGGCTCGTAACAGGTCGATTCGTCTGAATTCGGGCCAGTAGACGTCTAGGAAGACAAATTCGCTGTAGGCGGACTGCCAGATCAGGAATCCGCTTAATCTCTCCTCGCCCGATGTTCGAATGATCAGTTCCGGGTAGGGGTTCGGGAGATGTGAAGTGTAGAGGTACTTGGTGAACATGTCTTCGTCGACTGAACCCTTGTCCAACTGGCCGCTCTGTACCTCGTCGATAATCCGTTTTGCAGCGTCAACAATCTCCGCTCTCCCGCCGTACGCGACCGCTATGTTGAGGTAATGTTCGTCGTAATTTGCTGTCGCTCGCTCAACATCGTCCAGGGCTTTACGCAGTGAGTCTGGCAGTAACTCCAGGCGGCCGATGGCTTTGATGTGGACCTTGTGGTTGTGGATTCTTTCATCAGTCAGCAGTTTCTTCGCTTCATTCTCTATGATTGAGAGAACGGTATCCACTTCTTCTTGTGGACGTTGGAAGTTTTCGGTTGAGAAAACGTAAAGGGTGATGGTGCGGATGCCGAGGTCAAGGCACCATATGAGGAAGTCTTCAGCTGTCCTGGCACCGTGAAAGTGACCGTTCAACTGTTCCCCGTACTTGGCGAATCCCCATCTTCTATTCCCGTCAAGTATTATGCCCACATGCTCGGGCATGCCTTCTGACGTGATTACTCCCTCTAGCCACTTCTCGTAAAACGTGTAGACGCCTATGCTCTTGAGGACTGTGGGTAGCATGTTCACACCTGCGCTTGATCGATGGATTTGCTGCAGGTGCAGCTTCTTGAGGTTGGGAGGTTTTCGATAGTTCGTTGTAGGATGGTCAGCATCTGGGGTATCATGACTTTCCCCACTTCCATCACCTCAACCGCCGAGAGCTTCTCCTGCTTACCTGCGGCTCTGTTCGATATGAAACATAGGGTTGAGTAACACATCTGAAGCTCTCTCGCGAGGAATGCTTCGGGGGCGCCGGTCATTCCGACGATGTCTCCGCCTAGTTTGCCCAGCATTCGGATTTCCGCCGGCGTTTCGTATCGTGGTCCCTCCGTTGCGACGAGCACAGAATTGGTCCAGGTTTTTGATTTTGCATGCTTGGATTCTTCTATCATTACTCGGCGTATTTCTGGACAGTATGGTTGGGAAAGATCGACGTGCGTGACGGGGGCTCCGTCGAAGAAGGTTGTGTATCTGGTTTTCGTCATGTCGATAATGTCTTCGGGGATGGCGAGATCTCCAGGAGCATATTCCGGGTTTATGCTTCCTACCGCGTTGGTTGCGATTATCCGTTCTACGCCGAGTTGTTTGAGTGCAAACAGATTGCCTCGGTAATTCACCTTGTGCGGAGGGAGGTCATGCTTTGGGCCGTGTCGGGGTAGAAAGGCGATCTCTTCGTTACCCGTCTTGCCTATTGTTATTGGGGGCGCGGGTCCGTATGGGGTGCCTTTGCGTACATGTCGAGAGCCTTGAAGAATTCCTTCGAGCCCGCTACCGCCGATAATTGCAACTCTCGGCATTATCGTTCGCTTCGTTGAACGTTACTCTTCTTCCCCTTCCGTCCCACTGTCAGCCATCAATGCTTGGAATTCTTCGAAGGAAAGTTTGCCCCCGGTTCTCATCTTTTCTTCCGCAGCTTCACGATACTTGGATTTCACTTTCTCCGCTTTATCGCTTCTCGTGGAGCTCTTTATGTCACCAATTTGAGTGCGAATTTCATCTATTCGAGCAATGCTGCTCTTCAGCGACACGATCGTTTCTATTCGTTGCTTGCTCTTCTCCAGGAAAGCTGTGTGTTTCGCATCAGCTTCCTTCTTCTTCTCGGCAAGGATCTTCACTTTCTCCTGCATTTCGTTATGTACTTTCTCACTTTCTTCCGCTAGACGTGTTAGTTCCTCATGGGTTGTTTGCGCTTGAATTCGAAGCGCTCCGACCTCCACTCTCAATTTGAGCAATCGGTCTTTGACGTTCTTCAGTTCCTTGTGCTTGGCCAAGTGAACCTCAAGTTCCGCAATCCTGCCGATAATGGCCCGTTCAGTCTTTGGCGTTAGAGAGCTCGTTTGAATTTGCCACTCCAAGTGGGTTATCTGCTTCATTAGGTCCGACATGTTGCCCTGCACTTTCTCAGAAGCATGCTGGGCTTGTTCGAGTAATTTTGATAATGCTTCTCGCTTCTTGGTGGCCGCGATGCGGAGTTCGTCGCGTTTCAGTTTGAGTTCTCTTACCTTTGAGTTCAGGGAATCCCTTTTGGACCTGAGTTCCTTGATTTCATCCGCAACCGTCTTGACATCGTCGTTGAGTTGATCGCGTTCTCTAACGGTGGTCTCGATTGCTCTTCTGAGTTCAGTAATCTCACGTTTCTTGCCGGAGGAAGCTTGTCTGAGGTTGTCCAATTCGTTGTATAAGTGGTCGGGGGAAGTTTCAGTAACTGCGTTCGATTCCATACTCTCTACGAACTCTCGCTTCTTTTAAGCGACTTCAGGTCGGTGCTCGTGTTGCATATTCCTAATTTGCCAATGGCTAGTTGACTTGGGGTTATGACGCCCATGTCAAGATTGGTCGGTGTACTCACCTTTGATGGAGTATGCGTATCAACTTCTGGTAGATGTAGTGGAAGTTGCAAATTCGCGTTCCCTGACAGCAATCCAATGAGGACTTTAGTGTTTATCAACGCCAACCCGCGTTTGAGATTGGGCACAGTCTACATGGACCCTAATTAATGCCTTGCGCATGTATTGCATACTCAACTGGTGGGCTCCTGCCCTGCTGATATAGTGCGGGTGACAGCTGCATGCAACTCGAGCAGCCCCATATTACTCTTGGAAGATACCGGAATAGGCTCGGTAACGAGTCCGGTGCTGAAGACTGCGTCGGCTAGGCTCCTGGTAACCAGTGACATGTTCTGGTCATCAACGGAGAGAAGGGCTTGATCGAGGGTTTCTGGTTCCGTTGTCCATGTTATTATGGAGTCTAATTCTTGTTCTGAGACAAGGTCACTCTTCGAGAGTGCGTAGATTTGTGGTTTCATTACCCTGCTGTAGATAGCGGCGGCCAGGTAGAGGTTAGAGATGAAGTTGAGTGGCGACCGGGTGAACGGGGAATCCATTAGGTAAATGAGTGTGCAGTTCTCGTCGGGAAGGTTGTTGGCTATGAATTGCCCTCCTTCCCGGAAGGCGAATAATTCAATTTGGCCAGGCGTGTCTGCGATTATCATGTCAGGATTAGCCTCATCTATTTCCTTTCGCATCTCTTCTAAGTGGTCTGCGAGTAGGTCGGAGGCCATTATGAGTGCGCCGTTCGGTCCAAGACTGTAATCCAGCATGAGCTGTCTGATGTCCACGTAGTTCCTAGCGTCAATGTCGGGGTTATAGGGGAGACTTGTTGCCCCCGGGTCAAGGTTTAGTGAAAGGACGTCTTGGTCCTGGTTTTGGAGCCAGTCGAGGTATGCTCCTGTTAGAGTGGACTTGCCAGTCCCGGCCATTCCAACGATGAAAACGAAATGTGACATTCTATCCTACGGTCATTTGCTGATTCTTGCATTTAAGCCACGTAGCTTCATCGCCATGAAATTGACTACGTCAGTGACTTCTCTCCTCGTTTGTTTAGAACTCGGTGAGAATTTGGAGAAGTGAAGGTCGATGTGTGGAGTTCGTTCTCCTTCGAATCCTCGCGGGTGCGATTTGATGTATACGCTTGGCCAGCGCTTCATGGCTTGGTCTATCAAAGGTGCGAGCGTCGATTCCATAACCCCCAAGACGCTGATCCACCGTTCGACGTACGCGTTATTTGTTCGCAGTCGTATCTGTGGAGCAATGGATCTTCTGAAGATGGCGCGGGCTTCGGGCGGTACTCCGGGTAGACAGTAGATGGAAGTTCCCTTCGTCTTTATCAGAACTCCGGGCGCCGTTCCAATTGGATTAGCTATAGGGATCCCATTGAATGGCAGGATGGCCATCTTGAGCCGAGCCTTCGTAAGTTTCACTGGCCCCGGAAACTTCTCAGCATAGTGCTGCTTGATCATCGCGAGTGCGGTAGGGTCAACTCTTGTCTTACGTCTAACCGCTTTGGCGACTGCTTTGATTGTCATATCGTCGAAGGTCGGACCAATCCCTCCGGTCGTGATGATGTAGTCTGGCTTTCGTTTGAGCGATTCTCTGATTGCGTTCACTATTTCGACGAGTTGATCTCCAACTGTAGTGATCCGGGTGATTTGTGCGCCTTCGCTCGTGGCGCGGGACGCGATCCATGAGGCGTTGGTATTGATGGTGTTGCCTAAGAGTAGTTCATTGCCAACTGAAATGATTTCTACGGTGCAGCTCTTAGCTGTTGGCAAACGGGATTTAATCAGCTTTCTTGGAGAGCCACCATTTCAAGTACTCGTTCTGTTTACGTCTGCGCTGCTCCTCTGGGGATTCACGGTCACGTATTTTGTATCTTCCCTCCATCAGCTGTTGCGAGTTAACTGTGAGTCCGCAGCTTCGACAGGTGTAGCTTTTGAGAGCGCTATCGTACGAGAGTACTCCGCCGCATTCCAAGCAATAGTTCGTTGTCACTTGAAATCTTCTCTCCTCAATTCCTAAGGCTAAACCGTGCTAGTTAAACCTGTAGTCGGCTAGTCTGACGCAGAAACGTAGTAGAACTCGCCAGCGTCTTTCTGTTCCTTGTCCAGCTTACTTCCTTGCTTGTTGATTCTCGGACGTTTAGTTTCAGGATCACGTCTGAACGTAATCTCCATATCCGCCAGGAAGGAGTTCATCGCGTCGCGGAGATCTTGGGGCTGTGAAGCCGACCCTTCCCGTCCAGGTTGCCCTTTGAAGACCATGATGCGGTCGGCG
>DATKOK010000077.1:0-24732 GCA_035524675.1 Candidatus Methylomirabilota bacterium
AGTTATGACTTAGAGTATCTCTTTGCATCTGGAGCTCTATTCTACGGAACTGCGTTGTTGCTACTGTCTAAGTCTAGGGAGAGGCTGATTAGATGAAGGACGATTTTGTTCGTCACACCTATGCCATTTCAATAAAGGAACTCAAACAACTTCGTCGTGATCCTGTTTCTCTAGTGCTGACCATCATGTTCCCGATCCTGCTGATCGGTATTTTCATCGTAATCGCCTCAGCTTTCAGCGCTACGAGTCACAACATACCTGTCGTCGTCGCAGATCTGGACGGATCTCCCGCTTCGAAGGCTTTGCTTGATAAGTTGACGACTTCGCCATTCATTCACATTACCGAACTCGTGCAAACTGAAGAACAGGCTTTAGGGGCTGTCGATAGAGCACAGGCAATTGGCGCGATAGTTATCCCGCAAGGATTTGGAAGTGACTTGGCTTCCGGTAAGGCTTTTGTCGTCGTGGAGACGGATAACTCGAAATTCACTTCCGCATCGTTTGTCCTGGGCGCAGTCAATTCAAGTGCTCATGATTTACTTCTTGAAGCGAGCAGGGGTGAAGCGGGGGCTGTCTTCGGTGCGAAGATTGCTTCTATTGAGGTGGTTACAAGACCGATTTCTGGGAGACCGCCAACCGGCGATCCGATTCTTCCGGGTTTTCTGGGGATGATCGCTATTTTAGGTGCCTTCGACGATATAGTCAATGCAATAAGTCGTGAACGAGAGCGCGGCACCTTTCCGCGTTTGGCACTTTCTCCAGTCAGCTTGTTCGCTGTATATAGTGGTAAGATGTTCGCTACGGTAGTGCTGACAGTTCTACGTACCGCGTTAATGTTAGTGATTTTTGCATTGGACGGCGTCGTCGTGCGTGGTAACCTACTCCTAATTTTCCTAACAACAATTCTAATCGCCATCTTCACCCTCTCATTGGGTTTGGCGATCTCAGCTAGAATACGAGGTTCTTCTACTCTTACAGTTCTCGAAATTGCTATGACTTTTCCTCTCTTCAGCCTGGCAGGGACGACTGATTCACCGTTGTTGCTTGCACCTGGAGGAAGAGCGATTGCAGATGCTTTGCCGTGGACTTATGGAAATGACGCGCTTAGAAGAATAATGTATCTTGGTCTAGGATTGAACTCAGCTGTACTCGGTGATTTGTTCATCCTGGTGGCTAGCAGTCTCATATTGATGCCGGTTGCACTGATGTTATCCAAGCGCACGATGTGAGTCGATTCATCGACGTCTTCGAAGAATGAGGCAAGTTGCTACTAGCAGCGCGAGCGCTATTGAGGGAGAATTGATCAGCTCTGGAATGGGGATCTGGCTCTCAGACATGATGAAGTTGAGCGACCTAGATTGTTCTCCAGGGCTCACGTCGAGCACGAAGCTGATGGGCAAGTATCCCTGGCTGCGAGTCCATTCTCTAATCGTGGTTTGATACCTTCCAGGGTTAAGATATCCGTCGAACAATCCGTCCCATGTGTACCAGTAGTATTGGTAGGATGAGCTGTCTGTGATTTGCAGATCTGTCCAACTCATAGTTCGTGTTGCGTCATCCCAATTCATTCCGAGTACGGTGCCCTGAATATATCCGCGCAAGTCCATTTCGAACTCGACGGATGCTTCTCCGCTTAGGGGAGCGTTTGAGATTCGAACGAATGAGTTCTGTGAGTAGGGCCCTAGATGATTGTAGGGGAAGAAAAATGTTGATTCTCCCTGTAGAAGGGCTGCAGCGGGAGGGTACGCTACGGTCGGCTGGTACCAGTTGACCATGTCGACCATTACGGTCCAATCGCCAGAATACCCTCCACGGAGCCTTGATCTTCCCCATATTCCATGATCAGAAGCAAATAGTGCCGCGGTCTTAATACTGGAGATCCGACTGTTCGGTTCGATATATCCGTATGTGCCTGCAAGGTTCCTGTAGGTTAATACAGTCGTGCCAGCTGGAACTGCCTGATTGACAATCTCAATCCCATTTGCGAAAAATCCTGCAGGACTGAGAGCGGGAAGCCTCTCGAGTAATGTTCCTATGTCAGATGCAATTAGAGTGGTGGAAGCGATAAAATTATCTGCATCATCAAAAACACGGATCCTCACTGAGGAATTGTATGGGGTTCCAGAGATTATTCCCTCGGTCTTGAATAACATCGTGAGCGTCAAGTTAACTCCGACGATAAGTTTGAGGTTGACGTCTCCCATCTGTCCTAACCATGGCACTGCAACATACACGTCTCCCAGATCCCCGAGAGTGAGCACGTTTTCCTGGACATAGCCGTACGTCCAAGCGTTTAGCGCATATGTGCCTGGGTAGATCGCCAAGGCCGACCTGAACGTCGGAAGCCTGTATGTTGAGACATTGTACAGAAAACCCTCATGGATCTTGTCCTGAAGAAAATTCAAGGTTACGAGGCTTGCGTCAGGATCCACCGACGGTACGCTTGGGAGATCGGGGCCAAATTCATCAACTTCAACCGAGCCGTTTGTCATGAGATAGCTGGAATCCACTCCGTATGATGAGACCCATCCTGACCATGGCAAACTTGTGAACATCGAGTCTTGTCTTGGAATGTACCAACTTTGTAGGTTTGCGTTCCAGAACGTGATAACGTCGACGAAGTTTCGAGATGAAATATCGTAGACTAATATGTTGACGGAAGTATTATTCCAAACCCAGCTCCTTTCGACTGTTGGGATCTCCCAATCGATCGATGATATTGTGGCGTTAATGCTGCCGCCGCGATACATATGTGTGCTGACCTCAGAGAGGCACGTGCCCACTACAAGATTCACTGTGACTGGCTGATCCAGTTCGTCTAGAGAAGTCGCTGGAGGACTGGCTTGAATGTAACCTCTCATGAATACTCGAATCGTATACATGTCCGTTGGCAGGCCGTAATCGTAAATGCCTCGGTATCTTACAAGCGAGTATTTTATTCCCGCTCGACGGTCGAACGGCAGTATGTTCAATGGGTCGCCTGCCATGCCTAGACCATTCAACAATACTGTAGCCTCTGTCGTTCCATGAATTTGAGTGAAGTTGAAAGCTGCTACGAGCCCGTCTCTCGTAAAAGCCTCAGCAATCAAATATCTTGCAGGATCAGGCCCTCGGACCGGACTATCCACAAGTGAGCTGGGCAGGTCGTGAAAGTGAACTGTCACGTTAATGCCACATGATTCCACTAGGTCAATTGGGATGATCACATTTGAGGGGCCCGGATAGGGGATGTCAAATGGATAGTCAAGCAACAGGGTCCCGTCATATCCAGTCTGTACATACCCGTTAAGGAACGCTCGGACATAGTATCGTCCAGGGCTCAGACCATTAGTCCATGTTGCGAATATCTGTGGCACCATGCCAGAGAATTTCGTCGGAACTCCATAGACATCTTCGTAGCCAAACTGAAAAACAAAATAGGACGCAGTAGAACCAAGCCCCGTGTTTGGATCGAGATTACTGCGTGGGTCAACCCACCAGACCTGTGCTGGTCCAACGCCGTTGAACAGACCGAAGGGGTCTTTGGTACCGGGGGTTGTATAGGAATAGTAACTAGTTGGGCCCTCCCATGGGAAAGCAACCTTCTTCGGGCTTGAAAAGGCGGGGTTAAGTCCGCTGAAACCCGAAGCTGAAAAAATTGTATTGCCTACCACATAAGAGGTGTAGGGTGCCTGTGTAAGATTTGTTGGACTGAACGTGACGATACTCGGCACGTCGTAAGATTTGCTGTCGTATATCACAATAGAGATTGGCCGCTGAGCTTGCCAAGAAGCGGTTCCATATTGCGACTTTGAGAAAACAGTGCCACGAACTTGTGGGCCTATTCTGAGATATCCATCAAAATGAAGTGATTGACCCTCAGCAACTCTAACATTATCTGCTATGATTTGTTCGGGTAGGCCCGCCGCTGAGGCATAGATTGTGTATATGCCAGGGGCAACTCCTTCAATCTCATAGTGGCCTCTTGCGCTAGCATTGAAGTAGCCACGTGCTTCAACTGGGCGGTCTGTTGACTCACCCGTTATGGGGTCCGTGGCGGTTCCGACCGCTCTGATTCTTCCAGGCAGGTTTATCGGCAAATTGTAGAGTGTACTGTTCAAATCTCCATATCTAAGAGTCCCTGTTATGAGGGCGGGGTCAACTTCGCCTTTGACCAACAGCACCGGCCAATTTTCCATCGGTATCGTGGTCCAAATATCACCTGATGCACCATCATGCACTGGATACGAATCATTTAGGAACATTTTGAAGAAATATCTGCCAGCCGTATAGGGTGCTTTCATTTGATTGATTCGGATGTAGTACCAGACATCTCGGGTCTTGAGGAATGTTATACCAGAGGGTGGTCCTTGGATTCGTATAATCCACGAGCCCGGTTCGAAAGGGTCGTTCTGGTCCGCACGACTGACGAAGATCGCAAGGTAATTATCTGTTATTGTCGTGACAATGTTTGAGTTATCCCCGCTTCCCCAATCGATTCCTGCTGTCGGCTCAAACCCATCCTGTACTAACTTCGACGTCTTATCGAAAACTGGAGCGGGAATGTACAACGTGAGGCTTGAGTAGTTGAAGTTCTTGACATTCGTGAACTTCTGGGGAAGAGAGAAGTTTATGGCAAATATAAGGTCCCCCACATTTTCATGATCCGGAGTCGAGGTCAGTATTGCACCTTCCGGACTATAGGAATCCACCGCCGCTTGGACTGGCGGGTTTATCGTGCTGCCGAATGGCGACTGGTACCCTGGCGGATTCAAGCTGTTCCCCGAGTACGTATCTAATCCGCTTCCTGGCCACACGTAACCTAATGGGCCAGGAACGTGGTTTCCCAGGAACTCCGGGGTGTTAAGTTGATTGTCGTTGGATCTGAAAATTGGTGGAGAGCTGTTTAGATCTCCAAGTGTCGTGTGGGCGTAGACCGGGACTGAAAGAGAAGCGGTGAGGGTCAACAGGAATATTACCGTGGCCCACCTGCGAGTCAAGCACTCCTCGGCTCCAAGCCAGTTGATTCTAATGTGACGAACGGTTCACTTGGGGCTTCTGTGTAGGTTGTGATGCTGCTCTCGCTTTTCTTCTTCTCCTATATAGCATTCCGCCGACGCCAGCGAGAACTATCAATACTACGATGATTACGGCCACTGGCTGCACGGGTGGTCCTACTGTGAGGAGTAGGCTGTAAGTGTGGTCCAGAGAATTATTATCCTGGGTCCAGTCGAAGCGAAGATCAATGGTATAGTTTCCAGGCTGGGCTTTGATATCGATGTCGACTGTGAAGAAGGCAACCTTTGTCTCGTTCGCGAGCATTGTGCCTAGGAAGTCTGTCAAGGTTCCGGTGAAGAAGTTTCCGACACGCAGCTCTACTCTCACTGAATCGGCCTTCACAGACCCAGCGTTTCTTATCGCAACGGCAATGACGTCCCCAGAGTCACCTACGTGGACCGTTGATGGTGTTATACTAACAATGTCAAATTTCACCTTTTCAGCGACGTAAAGCGGCACTTGACCTATCGGTACTTCTTGGCCGTGAGTATTTTGAGCCAAGATCACGGAGTATTGGCCGAACGTTGCGTTCTCCGCAATATCTACAATGAAATTGGCGTCGGTGGTTTGACCGGTCGGGAGGTTGCCGATGAAGATCTCGGTTGATCCGCTTGAGGAGGGTGAGAACGGCGGGGTGAGAATCAAATCGAGCTGAACATTCTTTGCTAGACCTTGGCCTGAGTTTACGATTGTAACCTTCACGTCGACAGCCTTGCTGTCAGGATAAATCTTAGTCGGATTTGTTTGAACGCCTTGGATATGCAAATCACCGCGCCAGATTGGAACCGTTACCATTACAGTCGTGCTGATCTGCTGTAATTCTCTTGCAGATGAGTAGATTAATTGCAGTGGGTATTGATACATACCTTCTTGGGCTTTGGGATCGATACTTACCGTATACTTGAGAGTGTAGCTCTGACCCGCTGGCATGTCACCCGCAAGCTGAGAGTATGAAGTCCCATTATACATCGTGCCGGATATAGAGTATTGATAGACCAGTGGCGGCGTAATTAGAAGCGTGGCGTTAACGTTCCGCGCTACGTCGTCGCCTACGTTCGTGATGAGAATAGAGAGCTGGAGGTTCACGTCACCCGGGTGGGCAGTGTCCGGACTTGACGGATCTCCTCCCCAGTACACGTAAGTCACCTGAACGTTCGCAACGCCAATCGCGGATGCTGGTTGTACATTTGCGCCCATGAAGACCGCGATCAGGATAACAAGCAGGAGAATTGTCGTCTTGCGGTAACTCACATCTGGACGCCTACCAAAATAACAATTCCGTGATTAGGAAAGCATCGCTTTAAAGTTGCGCTCGAAATTCTCTTCTCAGAGACCACGTCTGAACGAAGCTATCGACCGGAATAAGTTACGAACGCAAGATTGCTGGATCTCGATAACGATCTCAGGTCGACTTGTTATACGGAGCGTCGAGTAAACTTAGTCTTTGATTGCTTCGATAACACTAACGGCCTGCCAAATCTTGGTGCGAGTATAGGGGGGCATGTTAGGGTCCTGACTAATGTCGTCAAGAATCGATATTGCGTTAGCCGCCCTCACGCCAAGGCTTAGGTCGGGTACCTGTAGTTTATCGAAGGCGTCCTTAGCAGCTCGTCGAATATTGCGAGGGGTAGTGTTGTCGTTAGATACATCGTTCAGGATGACCAAAGCCTGCTTGATTCGGCTTTCATATTCTTCTTTGCGTTTGGCTTTGGTTGACATGGCGGACATCTCCGCAAGACTTGAAACCTTTCAACTGAATGGATTCATTCGCATATCTAAAGTCTTTTGCATCATGATGGATTGAGCCAACAAGGTAATACATATCCAAAGCCATCTTTCTACCGGTAAAATCTGTGGGAATCGATGTCAAGAAGATGGCGGACCTTCTCAAATCAGGCGCAAGCATGCTCCAAGAAACATGCCCACAATGTGGAACGCCCCTTTTCAGGAGAGGTACAGAGACGTTTTGCGCAAAGTGCAATAGGCCGGTCGTTATCATTAGGAATGCTGAAGACGAAAGCAGGCTGGCGACCGGGCAAATCCTTGAGAGCACCGAACAGACCATTCTAACCAAGATTCAACAACTTAACGTTGTACTGAAGTCAGAAACTGACCCAGCGAGATTGCTGACCTATGGTAGAGCACTGAAGGCATGGCTAGAAGCAATTGATAACATCAGAAGGCTCAAAGCGCGCGACTGATGCTTGAAACCATGCGCACATCGAGTTTTATACAGGTATCATCCATCATTGTAGTTGATGAGTCTGGATGAATCTTAGCGAGAACTTGAGTAACAGTTTCAATTATGCCAAGAAATTGTCCAGCGATGGCGGAAGACTGGTCACACTTATCGTTCTTAATGTGATCCCATTTGTGAATTGGATCGTTGTAGGATACTCGGCGCATGTTCTTCGCGCGGCTCCTGCTTCTGAAGCTCCGCCTAAGCTTGAGAAATACGGTGACTTATTTGCTGACGGTGCAAAAGTAACGGTTGCCTCACTTTTGTACATGATAATTCCATTGACTCTTCTGATAATTGGAGGAGTATCAGTAGGCGCAGGAATTTTGGGCAGTGAATCTGTCAGTCTAGTGTCTGCTGGCTTGGGTGTGGTGCTCCTATTGGTTGGTCTTTGTCTTGCTTTTGTCTTTCTTATCTTTCTAGGTGTTGGCATAGCCCACATGGTGAAGACGGGCAAATTTGGAAAGGCGTTTGCGTTTGGCGAGATACTGAGCATAATTGGGAGAATAGGTTGGGGCAAGTACATTGGATGGGCGATTGTTACCGCAATTATCGCCTTCGTAGTCGGCGCACTTGCGAATAGTATCCCGTACGTCGGATGGTTGATCTCAGCCGTGATCGCTCCATTCCTATCCGTATTCATCTTCAGATCACTTGGCGACCTATACAATGATGGTGCAACGCCCGAGTTACGTGTCTCCGCTGCAGCAAGCGCTAGTGGGACAAGCGGAGTTGGTGTCACAGCGGTCACGTGTCCATCCTGCGGAGCGCAATTGCAGCCCCATCAGAAATTCTGTCCCCATTGCGGAGCAGCTTCTCCAGCTCCAAGCATTGAAGGAAGTAAGTTCTGTATCGCCTGTGGAGCACGTATACCCTCAGCAGCCGGTTTCTGCGGAAGCTGTGGCGCCAAACAGAATTGACCTGAAACGACGTGTCGGGTTCCTTCAACAACGGAGGCTACAGCCTCAGGCTGTAAGATTATGCCAGCACCTCAGCTCCGCAATTCACTCTTAAGATCTAATCTGATTGAGCCTCGCTCGTACCAAGAAACAATCGCAAATACTGCACTTAGAAGAAACACTCTGGTCTGTCTTCCTACGGGTCTTGGAAAATCAGTTATCGCCGCATATGTTGCCGCCGTCAAGTTAGCATTGCTCCCAACAAAGGGAGTGATTATGCTTGCTCCGACGAAGCCTCTAGTTTTACAGCATTACCGTACCTTTAGGAATCTCATTGAGTTGGACGACGCTTCGCTGGTTTGTTTGACAGGAGAAGTTGGGCCCGATGAGCGTCAGGAGCTTTGGACAAAACGATTCATCTTCTCTACTCCTCAAATCTTGATGAACGACCTGATTACGGGCCGAGTTCTGCTTGATACCTTTTCACTACTGATCTTCGACGAGGCACATCGCGCAGTCGGCGACTATCCATACGTCTTCATCGCGGAACAGTACTCGAAAGTTGAGAAGGGGCTAATCCTAGGACTCACCGCCTCCCCCGGATCGAGTGAGGGTGACGTTCGGGAAATATGCCGGAATCTTCACTTAGATTGGGTAGAAGCACGCACTTCCAAGAGTGACGATGTTAAACCATATGTCGGGGCAATAGATGTTAATTGGGTAAGCGTCGAACTGCCGAAAATATTCTATGACGTAAAGTCAAAGCTCGAGGACTTTCTTCGTGAAATGCTACGCGTCATAAAGGACCAAGGTTTCCTCGCGAGTGCAGGCACAGATCGCGTTCGCCTTAGAGATGTTCTCGATGCTAGACAAAGGATTTTGGAGGAGGCGGCGAACGGGAGAAAAGAGGCGAAATCCTTCCTGACGCAGACTTACGCGGCAATTCATGCGATTAGGGCCATAGAACTCTTGGAAACTCAAGGGTTTCCAGCTCTACAATCGCAATTGAACGATCTAGCTGATAGAGCCAAAGCTCGCGCTTCACCAGGCGTGCGACTAATCCTCGCTGATAAGCGCATACTGGAAGTAATTGGAATCGTCAACGACGTTGTAGCGAAGGAGGCTGATCATCCTAAGGTTACAGAACTCATCAGGCGTGTGAGAAGCGCACTTGGCAGTGGAGCGCGTAGAGTAATGGTATTCACGAACTACCGAACTACGGCTGCGCGCCTGACGGAATTACTCAACAAGGTGGACGGAGTTTCGGCAGTGCGTCTCGTCGGTCAAGCTTCCAAAGAGCATGACAAGGGTTTAACTCAGAAGAAACAATCGTTAATTCTTGATGACTTCAGATCAGGATCATATAACGTTCTCGTCGCGACTCAGATCGGAGAGGAAGGGCTGGATATTGTTGAATGTGACGAAGTGATCTTCTACGATACCGTCCCCAGCGCAATCAGGTATATTCAACGTCGCGGCAGAACAGGGAGAAATGGACCCGGCAAGGCTGTGATTTTGATCGCTAAGGGGACGCGAGACGAAGCATACTACTGGATTTCTCGCAGAAGAGAGCGCGAAATGGGTACTGCTATACGTCAGTTCATGAAGAATCAGAGCAACGAGAGCCCCGACCAGCTGAAGATCGAAAAGTACATGTCTGAAAAATCTAACGTGCAGGCGCAAAACGAGATTGTTATAGTAGCAGACTCTCGGGAACTAGGCGCCGTCACCACTCGCGAACTAGTTAGACTCGGCGGGCATGTCAAATCAGAGAGCCTCGCCGTGGGTGATTTCATACTTTCCGACAGGGCTGTCGTTGAAAGGAAGGAAATAGAAGATTTCGTGTCTTCCATTATCGATGGGCGCTTGTTTGATCAGGCGATTAAACTGAAAACGTATGAAAGACCAATCATAATCGTGGAGGGCGAAAACCCGTTGGGATCAGGTCGAGTAGGGCCGGAAGCATTGCTCGGGGCTTACGCTTCAGTCCTGATAGACTACGGCATACCTATCCTCTGGTCACCCACTCCGACTTATAGTGCACAACTGATGCTCACGATCGCTCGCCGAGAGCAAACTCAGGAGAAACGGGCTCCTAGAATCATGTCCGTGCCAAAGCCTCCCACAATCGAAGAGCAACAGGAGTTTATCGTTGCAAGCCTACCAAGCGTCGACAGGGTAAGAGCTAGAAGCCTACTGACCGCACTCGGCACAGTGGAACGAATCTTCTCAGCTTCGAAGGAAGAATTGAAATCGGTCAATGGGATTGGTGAGAAGATTTCGGATGATATCAGGCGAGTTCTGACATCAAAGTATGTGAGCAAGGATAAGAAATAGCACTTGCAAATGCCTTACGTCATGCTTAATCGATTGATTCACAGCTACTACACAGTTAGACGACTAGGCATAGACTTGAAGAAGCACAATTCACAAGGATCGCGCCATGACTTCCGCTCTTGACGTCATTCAACGTTACAAGGGAACTGTTGAAACAGAAATAGAACGATATCTTCCGAGAACTGGAGAACCTCCAGAATTCTACAATTCAATTTGGGAGCTGCTTGATCGCGGAGGAAAACGCTTCAGACCAGTACTTGTCTTCCTCGCGGCCGAATGCGTAGGAGGAGATAAGGAAGCAGCCATCGGTGCTGCTGCCGCGGTCGAATTGCTTCACAACATGACCTTGATCCACGACGACATCGAGGACCAGAGTGAACTCAGGCGCGGAAAGCCCTGCATACACCGAATCTACGGAGTCCCTGTATCCATAAACGCAGGGGATGCAATGCTCATAAAAGTCTTCGAGATCGCAAACGAGAGTCATATTCCGTTAGACCGCTGCCACAGACTAGTGACCTGCATAGCTAAACGCGCCTACGACATAACGTGGGGTCAAGCGTATGAATTCAACTTGTGGAAGAGAAACGAGTTGTCCGAAGAAGACGTAATTCGACTGCTACGATGCAAGACAGGAGCATTAACTGGCCTTGCAACAGAGGCAGGCGCGATTGCAGGTGGGGGACAGGACGAACAGATCCAAGCCTTAGGAAGATTTGGAGAAACTGTCGGAATTGCTTTTCAAATAATCGATGACGTATTGAACGTAGCTGGTGAAGAGAAGGAGTATGGGAAAGAGATTGGGGGCGACATTCGAGAAGGTAAAAAAACCGTTATGGCCGCTCATCTCCTCCAAAGTGCAACGGACACCGATAGGAAGAAGTTTCTACGGATGCTGGGAAAGAAGTCGATTAAGCGAATCGAAATAAGGAAGGCAATAACCCTTTACGAAAAGTACGGAAGCATAGACTATGCTAAGGCTCGTTCGAACTTCTACCTTCAAGAAGCAATTCAAATATTGAACAAGGTTCCAATATCTGAAAGCAGAGAGAATTTGGAACTGATAGCGAAGTTCCTTGTATCACGGAACTATTGATGGAAGGTTTGGCGACCTGCGTAATAGGACTTTGGTAACATCTAATCGAATCATAATCCTGCTATTCATCGTATTGCTGATAATGACTGGAGCGTTCACACAACAGACAGAATCTGCGAAGGCAACGCTTGGAGTCCTAGCGCCGTTCCTCCCACCGGCCTTTCTAACCTTCTATTTGATTATCCTATTGGTCTTCAGCAGAACCATAATCGACGCTGTCTCAAACTTCTTCGTGGTGGGTCCAAGCGGACCGCGGCCTGGGAGTAGCCTCCTCACCTCTCTTCTCTTCTTCCTGTTTGTTGTCATAACTATCGTCGCGGTAATGCGTGGGAATCCATCTGCCGTGATCGCATTTCTGGGGGCGATTCAGCAAGCAGCAGCATTGTTCTCGTCGGCCACACAATTGTACCCTGCTTCAACAGTCAAAGCCTCAACTGGGACCGCTCAATTACTCTTTCTCATGTACTACAGTCTCATAGCGTTCGTATCAATATTCGTCATCTCGCTGTCATTTCTCTTGATCGCCTTCCGTAGAGGTGTAATCACAAACCGAACTGAAGCAGTTACTCCAGGAGACACAGTCAAGCGGAAAGCAACGGCGGTTGTCCGAAATACTGTGAGGCTGCTCATGTCTGGAAATAACTATCAAGAGACGATTCTTGATTGTTACAGACAGATGTGCACGCTTCTTGCGGAGATCGGTCTCGAAATAGGATTAGCGCAGACCCCTAGAGAATTTGCTCTGCAAGCATCTAAGAAGTTGCGATTTGGAAAGGAAGCTGTCAATACGCTTACGTTTCTTTTTGAAGAAGCAAGATACAGTCAACACTCTCTCGGCGATGATAAACGGGCAGTAGCCATCTCGCAATTGAGTACCTTAGAGAACGAATTAGCTTATGAGATGAAGGTCAATATTGGTGAACCGAGATACTAGGAACATCATTGAGCTTGGTGTGATCTTCGGGATCTGCGTCATACTACTCAACTACTTCCTAGCTCACTTTGCCGTCCTCATCTGGCCAGCTTTGGGTGCCACATCCATCGTCTTAGCGATTCTGATCCTGGATTCATTGTCCCATCTTACGGCAGCCCCGGGAAGAACGTTTCACCCTGAGCCTGGACCGCAGAGTGACGAGCTTGCGCGACTACAGGCAGTTATTGAACGGAGTTTAGGTAGACCTGAGACGCAGTCAATGCTAGAGGAGAGGCTTCGCGCAGTCGGTCTCTGCGTCGCTTCCGCACGAATGGATCTGCCGAAAGAGCGATTGTGCGAACTCTTTGATATCAGCCCGGAATTAGTGGACGCGAGGTTGAAAGATAATCTGCTCGTATCCTTTCTATCCGGCAAGTCGACTTTAACTAACGCACGAGAGATTCATGAGCTTTTGTCAAGAATCGAGAGACTGTGAAGAATGAAACCAGAAGTGGCAGAAAATTGTCGAAAACTTCACGCTGAATTAACTCGATACATTGTGGGTAAGGATGACATCTTACGCAAACTACTATTAGGAGTTTTGGGGAATTCGCATATCTTAATAGAAGATTATCCTGGCCTCGCAAAGACACTTATCGCGAAAACCTTGGCAGCCGCCAGCGGATGCGGATTTTCTAGGATACAATTCACGCCCGACCTACTCCCCGGTGACATTACAGGCACTTACATCTTCAACCAGAAATCAGGAGACTTCGAGCTTCGAAAAGGCCCAATCTTCACAAACGTACTTCTCGCAGATGAGATCAACAGAAGTCCGCCCAAGACTCAATCCGCACTTCTAGAAGCTATGCAAGAATATCAAGTGACCTTGGACGGGAAGACGCATCATATCGACAAACCATTCATGGTCATTGCGACACAGAATCCGATAGAGTTCGAGGGCGTATACCAACTCCCCGAAGCCCAGCTTGATCGTTTCATAATGAAACTTCACCTCGGCTATCCCGACCAACCGCAGGAAATACAGATTTTGAGAAATAGAATGGCTAGGAAATCGGAAGAATTCGAAGTGAGTCCCATCATTACACCACAGCAGCTACTTGAGATGCAAAACGCAGTCGAAGACGTTTACGTGGAAGACTCCATATTATCATACATAGCTGAGATCGTGAGAGAAACCAGATCACACACCCAGATTGAAGTCGGATCAAGCCCCCGCGGTTCTCTAGCGCTCCTGCGCTTGGCTCGCGCCAACGCCGTATTCTACGATCGTGACTACGTGATCCCAGACGACGTAAAATCAATAATCAATGAAGCACTTTCACACAGGATAATTCCGAAAACGGCATCTTGGGTTAGAGGATTTGATCCGAAACTGATCCTTGAAGAGATCTCGCGACGGATTCCAGTGCCAAAGGTCAACTAAGCGGTTTACACAGATGTAATTATGTTGAAGGCAGACCAAGAAGTTAGCAGGTAGGAGTACCGTCGTACATGTGCTTGGCGAAACAAGGTGTGGTTACTTTTCATTGAAAGTTTGACCGACGTTTCCTGTCAAATCTGTGCGTAGTTCGCTAATTTGATCCAGTTCTTCTTTGCATACTGTACCGTTAATGTTCAATCAGTTAGTTTCAAGAGAATCCTGAGCTATACGCTTGTTCGATATCATGGCGCTTACTAAGAAGGGCCTTGTCTTCCTTGCATTAGCGTACGTTTTCGTTGCGGTAGCTATCGTCCTTCACGAATTCTACCTGGCTGCTTATGTTATCCCCATCGGTCTACTCCTTCTTGTCTCAAACTCTCTGACCTACATGGATCTTTCCGGATTGAGGATTCAGAGGAAGCTGACTCCGTCGAGAACGTTCGGGGGTGAGGTGGTTAACGTAACTATTCGGGTGACTAATGAGACGGGTCGAGATCTCAAAGATATCGAATTAGAGGATCGCGTGCCATTCCCCTTAACTACAGAGGGCGGGTTGAATTCAGTACCGCTCTCATTGCGTCCTGAAGAGTCGCTGGAATGGACGTACCGTATAGCTCCTGCAAAGAGAGGACACTATATTGTCGGACCCATCTCAATTCGATATTCGGATATGCTCGGGTTCTATCGGAGAGATACTCAGCGGATGGATGAGGATTCTTTCACCGTACTGCCGACGATAGAGAAGATCGGGACGCTTGATCTGAGAGCAAGACGGGTTGGTGTATGGTCTGGGCAGGTTCCATCTCGCAGGGTTGGTGTGGGAACTGAGTTTTATGAGCTTAGACTTTACAATCCTGGTGACGAGTTACGGCGAATTAACTGGAAAGCCTCAGCACGAGCAG
The DNA here is from genome assembly GCA_035524675.1 of Candidatus Methylomirabilota bacterium. GTDB lineage: Archaea > Thermoproteota > Bathyarchaeia > 40CM-2-53-6 > 40CM-2-53-6 > FEN-987. The sequence goes on from DATKOK010000077.1 coordinate 14,868, forward strand.
GTCATCTTGTGACGAACGAGTTTGAAAGTGAACATGTGACTGACGTGTTCCTCATCGTGGATTCTACGGAGGACGTGACATCTTCCATGTTCAAATTCGACTTGGCCGAGTTTCAACTAACGCTAGCTGGCAGTTTGTGTTCGCAGCTTCTTTTGCAAGGTAACCGAGTTGGACTCGCACTTTATGGGGCAGTTAGAGCTTGGGTTGATTTGGCATTCGGGAAACGTCAACTGGTTAGGATTCTTGACAATCTGGCAATGGCGAAGCCGGGACCACCATTAGTTCCTATGAGTTATGCGGTTGAGTCAGTGGTTGTCTCCCTCATACCTTCAAAATCGTTGATCATCTTCCTCTCACCATTACTCAGCGAGGATACTGTAAGCGTCATCGGCAGCCTCGCGGAAAAAGGATACGTCATAATTTGCTTCACACCCATGGTGGAACAGGTTGCAGGAACCGATCCCAGAGCGCTCGCTGTACGGATTCTTTCGGCACAGAGGCGGGCTAACGCAATTCGAGTTGATTCCGTTGCAACATTAGTCGAGTATGCTCCAGATGTTTCCTTAAAATCGCAGTTGAGGAGGCAAACGCGAATTGGATGAAAAGGAACGATGGGTCATGTTCACACTAAGCTCCTCGACGCTAATCGCTCTAACAACCTGGATTATTGTCGTGTCGATGCCACTGTACGTTCAAATTGCCGGAGGAATCCTAGGGATCGTAAGTGTGATTGTCTGGGGTTATGGCATGTTCGAAGGTGACCTTCGAAGATTACGAATCAGCCTGGCGCTCACCGCCTGTCTCTTTGCCTTAACCCTTCTTGAACAGATATGGACGAAGACAGTAATCAGTGAATTTCCTGTACAATTCCTCGCTTTCAATCTAATTCTATTTAACGTGGAAATGATTCCCTTAGTTACGAGCCATCGGAGGCTGCATTCTGGCGACAGCATCAGCAGATCAGAAGACCTAGCCCGAGCATCTTGGAAGATTATTCGGAGAAAAATATCAACTCTCGGAATACTGTTCTCAGGAGGCTACGTTCTAACGATAACAACAATATACCTCGGTCTTTTTGTCTACTCGTTCACTCCAATCTTAGGCGATACATCAATTTACCTGATCGTCATCTTCGTATTGCTTGCATTATTCATCACGTTGAGAGAAGGCTCACAAATTGATCATGCGCATCACAAAGATTTGGAGACGATCTAATTCTTGAAACCCAGAACGCCCGGACAATTGATCGTGATCGACGGAATAGACCAATCGGGGAAGAAGACGCAGACCGGGCTACTTGCCCGGAAAATTCGGCGTCAAGGTTTCTCCTGTGTCATCTGGTCATTTCCAGTGTACCAGACGATTCTAGGGCGGCGTCTGAAAGCGTACTTAACGGGTAAAGAGCGACCTGATTTGCATGTGGTTCACTTGCTATATGCGGCTAACAAGTGGGAAGTCGCAGGGAAGATTAATGAGCAGAGAGCAAGCGGAGTTGTTGTTATAGCGAACAGGTATACTCCGTCAAACCTCGCCTACGGAGCGGCACACGACCTCCCCTTGAACTGGCTTACGACGCTAGAAGCTGACCTACCTAAACCGAGCAGAATCTTCATCCTAGACGTGCCCGTAAAAACCTCATTCGGCAGAAAAATCCAACAGCGCGACATTCACGAAGAAGACGCGGCGTACCTAGATAGGGTAAGAAGAACTTACCTCCGACTAGCAAAACAGTATAACTGGACCGTCGTAAACGGTGAATCCGAACCAACTGTGGTTCATTCAAAAATCTGGAATTCCACGGCGAAATCGCTAGGAAGAAAGTAATGGTACTCTTGATTGCAAAGTACTCGAAATCATGTTTTAGAACGTTTCAGAACCCGTTTCGAAACGTTTGCGAGTATAACTGCTTGGCGTGGAGTTAGAGACACCGGCGGTTAATTTGCGGGAGTGTCGAAGGAAGCGGGTCCAATAATATAGGTTATGTAACCTAATCCTAATCATGCCTGAGCCGGTAAACATGGAAGCTGCCAAATCATCGTATTGGGGATTCGTCAAGGACCCAATTTACGGGTATATCCGACTCACAGAGGTCGAGAAGAACGTTATCGATACCCTGGCGGTTCAGAGGCTTAGAAGGATTCGGCAATTAGCAGGTGCCGAGTACGTGTATCCTGCGGCAAATCATACCCGATTCGAACATGTACTTGGAGCAATGTACTTGGCAGGCGTTGTCGCAGATAATCTGCCCGTTAATCTGTCTTCGGAAGAGAAGCAGAAGATTAGGCTGGCTGCTCTCCTGCATGATGTTGGACACGCACCTTTTTCGCACCTTTTCGAACCTATGCTGATCAAGTTTCTGCACAGAAGCCATGAAGACATGTCAAGTTGGATAATCGCCGATTCGGATTTGACCGATGTCATCAGCGCGCAGGGTTATGATCCCAAAGAGTTGAGCAACCTCGCAGTCGGGAGACCTGGATCATCCGATAAGCGGTTCTTCGGGCAAATCATCAGTAGCTCATTCGACGTCGATAAGATGGATTTCGTTGTACGTGACTCCTATCACACGGGCGCAGGTTACGGGTTTGTAGACGTATTTCGATTAATTTACACCATGGATATACTCGAGGGCAACTTGGCTGTAGACATCACAGCATTGCCGGCTCTAGAGAGCTTGATACTCGCACGGTTCGAGTCTTTTAGGGCGATCTACTTCCATAGAGCTTGCCGAGCAGTGCAGATGATGCTCCTAAGGGCGTTGGAACTAGCCAAAGACGATTTGCAAATCCTCGGAATCCAAAACCCAGACCAATATCTAGAATGGGACGATAGCAGTGTCTGGTCGAAACTTGTTCAGAACGCAAGGTCGAGAGAAATCTTACGAGACCTCTCCCAACGTAAGCTTATGAAATGTGCATATGAAAAGACTTTCTTCGTCAGAGATGAGCTCGTTTCGAGCGTATTCACGAACGAGAATGTCCGCGCTAAACTTGAAGAAGAGATCGCAAGAACATCAGAAGTTCCGATTGAAGATATTGGAATAGACGTACCGTCACTTCCTTCAGTTCCGTATCACAATGCATTCGCGATCGGTCCCATCGATATTCCAATCTTTTCGAAAAACCGTTCGGGCGCGATGATTCCTGAGAAGATTAGTGAACTTTCAAAAGTCGTTGATGTCTTGCAAGTGTTCATGAACATTATCCGAGTTTATACAAGTGAGAGATACCGAGAGCGGGTGGGCGATGCGGCCACGAAGGTTCTCGGTGAGTCACCCTTATCGAACACTTTGTCATATTGATGGACCTGATAAAGCCCGATTTTCCGACGCAACGGGAAGGGAAGCTTTATCGAGCAATTTACTGTAGATACGTAGTGCTTCTGTCTCATTGAGCTCAGTGAATAACGACACCAGTGCCATCCTCCCGGTCCTACCCGCGATTTTCTCGGCGAGGGCTCGAGTTGTCATCATATACTTTCCTCCCAATAACACTGAGGAGCGGCCGACAGCGACTTCGCCGCTTCCCGGCATGGCAATCGCGACAGTCCCAAGTCGCATTCGATCTTCGAAAAAGAAGGCAACGGCTGCATTCTCAAGTTCAGCGAAATTGAGTCGGAACGTCCTTGAGCTAACTTGCAGAGTAGTCTCTTCGAAATTCATTGGTCTTCAAAGGGAATCCAACCGAAAGCGTAGATAAACAATACTTGGCATATTCAACAAATTGCGTTGTACTGGTCGGTTTAGGGTACTCCTACCGCTGATTCTTTGATGCCGCAGTGCAATACATTTTATGACTAATCTCAAACTCATTCGATAATGACCCATTGAGGTGACAGACGTGAGTATGCTGCCAGATGACATGAAACATCTCATCAATTATGATGAAAAGCTCATCCGGGTTCTGAAGGCGAATGAGACAATCGTGTTAAGTAACCAGCGTCTGATAATCCGAAAATCTGGTGGTTTCGGCTTAAGGAAAAGTTTTGTCGATTATCCTTATTCCAATATGGTCAACATAAAATTGGACAAAGGAATTCGAAAATCTAGTGTCGAGATATTGATGCGGTCAGGTGTGCAATCAGTAAAACTAGAGGGCTTGTCGAAAAATGACGCATATCAATTACACCGAATCATAAGAGAGAATATCATCGTCTCTTCCGAACCAAAACCTGGCATTCCATTTCCAGTTGTCATAGCTCCTAAAGAGCAAAAGAATGACTCAGAACGGAAATGCAAGAAATGCGGAGGGCGGATCTCCGAGGACTTCTCACTATGTCCACTTTGTGGTTATGCGCTCAAGCTTGAATGTCCAGAATGCGGCAAACAGTTTGATCGTAAGTACAAAATGTGCCCTTACTGCGGAGAAAACCTATCATTTGTCGAGGAAGCTGACCTGGAGTTCTAAGTTGGGCCTTTGAGATACGCTGTAATCTCTGATATACACTCGAATCTTGAAGCATTGCAAGCTGTTATCGCCGAGATTCCTAGTGGGACCCCGATCTTATGTCTGGGTGATATTGTAGGTTACGGTGCTCAACCTAACGAAGTTATCGAAACCATCCAAAGTCTAAGGCCTGTTGTGACTCTGATGGGGAATCACGATTACGCCGTAGTGACTGGTGATGTGGGGGGTTTCTCAACTAATGCCGCATCAGCGATCATATGGACGCGAGAGCGCGTTAACGCTGAGAGTATGCGATTTCTATCAGAGCTCCACCCGGAAGCCAAACTCGAACTTGACAACACCTCCGTCGCACTTTATCATGCGAGCCCGTGGAATCCTCTCTTCGAATACATCTATCCTAATCTAAACGGTGAAGAGGTCGAGTCCTTAATCGATGAGAGCAAAAGCAGAGTCGTACTCTTAGGACACACACACATCCCTATGCGGTTCTCAGCAAAAGGGAATATGCTTGCAAATCCAGGCAGCGTTGGGCAACCAAGGGACGGAAACCCGAACGCGAGTATTGGATTTCTCACCCTGTCTACTGAAAAATGCGACTTCGAACACAAGCGAGTGAAATACGAAGTAGGATTGGCTGCAAATAAGATTCGTCAAGCCGGGCTGCCACTCTTTCTCGCAACTCGCTTACACGAAGGTATGTGAACTGTTGAATATGACACTTTCATGAGGAATTCTTTTAAGTCAGACCTGAGGGATGCACGGATTTCAGCGAGGGTGTCAGTTGAGTCAAAGTAGTGATTGTATTTTCGGTGGTCACATTTATGGTGATCACTACTGGCCCCTGTGCACACGTTCATCTTCAAGCTGAGACCTCAACCCAGAACGCGCTTGTCACGCCGCAGTTGAATCAGACAGTGAAGAGACTCGTAGTAAAGTTCGGTGGGTCCAGTCTAGCCAATCGGGAACGAATAGAACGGGCTGCTCGTCTAATAGCCAGAGAATGCAAGAAGGGCACAAAACTGGTCGTCGTCGTATCTGCTATAGGAAAGACAACCGAACAGCTGATCAGCCTTGTAAATCATTCCAACAAATCTCCGAACAAGACGGACCTTGATGATGTCCTAGCCATGGGCGAGCGGACAAGTGTCAGAGTGTTCGCTACTGCGCTAAAAGCAGAAGGACTTGATGCAAGATATTTCGATCCATCTGACCGAGACTGGCCGATTATTACTGACGATCAGTTCTCTAATGCCAACCCCATAGTTGAGTTATGTATCCAGAGGGTCCATGATCACGTTGTACCGATGCTGGATTGGGGCACAGTTCCCGTAATTGCCGGATTTGTGGGCCGGTCAACGAGTGGTCGAGTGAGCACAATTGGCCGTGGAGGAAGCGATACCACTGCCTTCATTCTTGCTCGAGGTATCGGTGCCGACGAAGTCGTCTTGGTTACTGAAGCCGAAGGTATCCTCTCCGCAGACCCCACACTCATTCCAGACGCTCGGCGGCTCGACCGGATAGACGTTAAGACTCTAATTGGACTTGCTGATTCAGGTACAAAGTTTATCCACAGAAAGGCACTGCGGTACAAGGACCCAAACATTCCTGTACGAGTCATTAACCATCGGAACGAGGATTTGGAGGCTGAAGGGACCATCATTACAGGCGGTGTTTCGAATGAGATCGAAGTTTCCTTTGAAAGTAATACCCCAACGATGTCCGTAACCCTGGCTGGGAGAGGAATTTCCGAAAATCCGGACATTATCTCAGAGATCTCGGAATCAGTGAAGAAACATTCCACATTGAATGGCCTTTCGGCGGATTTCGATTCTGTAATCCTCTATATTCCTCAAAGCTCGTCGAATGCTTTGCTCCCTTTGATTCATGAGGTAGTTACAAGACACGGCGAAGCAATGGCGATGGCGGTTCAACGCGATCTAGCGTTCATACGAATCAAGGGTGTAGGCTTAGAAGACACGCCTGGCATCATCGGAAGGATATCCACTCTTCTTCAACAGACCGGAATCAACATATCTGGGATGTTGACGCTTGCATCGAGCATTCTGATCTTTGTGTCGTGGGACGATAAGGAAGAGGCGTTAGGCCTTATGAAGCGAGTTGTGAAGGAGAGCATTTGATTGCAGACTAGTCAAATGGCCTCGTTGAGTGACTGCACCTTGATCTCTGGATCTCGTACGATAAGAAGTCTTCATCACGAGGCTGACAAATCTCGCCGTAACCAGAATCGTTGGATTTCAGAAGGAGAATTATGAGGAAGAAAGAATGGAATCGGGTAAAACTCGACGGATTAGGAGAATAGTCAAGACCGACTTGAGAACTCTCATCATTGCCATGGATCATGGAGTCACGGTAGGCCCCGTACATGGGCTAGAAAATATGCAGGAGACGGTAAGTAGTGTGGTCAAAGGCGGAGCCGATGCCGTCCTCTTTCACAAAGGAATCGCGAAACATGTTGACACCCTAGGATCGGGGTTAATAATTCACGTGTCAGCCTCGACAAAACTTGGCTCCAAACCAAATCTGAAAGTTGATGTTTGCTCAGTTCAAGAGGCAATCGCACTCGGCGCTGACGCGGTGTCTGCTCACATCAACATCGGCTCGGAAGAAGAACACGTAATGTTGGAGTCATTGGGCGCGTTATCGCGAGAATGTGACTCCTTCGGTATGCCTCTATTAGCAATGATGTACCCACGAGGACCGAACATCAAGAACGACCACGAGTTGGAAGTCGTCGCTCATGCTGCACGAATAGGAGCTGAACTAGGCGCAGACATTGTGAAGACTGTCTATACCGGCGACGTGGACAGTTTCCGCCATGTAGTGAGGGGTTGTCCAGTGCCAATAGTTGTCGCTGGCGGAGCTCAGGCCGATAGCGATAAAGAAGTGTTTGAGCTGGCAGAGGATTCAATCAAGGCTGGAGCAGCAGGTCTTTCTTTTGGAAGAAATGTATTCCAACATGCCACTCCCTCGGCAATCACTGATGCCTTGGCGAGTATAGTGCACTACGGAGCTACAGCCGCTCAAGCATCAAAGAAACTGGAAGCCCTGAAATGAAGGAAATTTGGCTGCGCGTAGATCAAAGAGACAAAACCGAGCTCAAAGAAAAGATACTCCACAGCGCTGAAGGAATTTGCTCCGTAGCAGTCCTATCCTCAAGTGATCTCCAATTCGCCCAGGGCTTGAAGATTAGAACAGCTTCAGCAGACAGCAGATCTGACATCAAACTAGTCCAACATGATGAATTTGGCTCTGGTCAGATCCTAGAGGCATGTGCCGTTGAGTTAATTGTCAAGAATGCTTCAGACGAAGCTCGCGTGCTCGAACTTATTGATCGAGGCGCGCGATATGTAATTGTCAAATGTCCGAATTGGAAGGTAATACCACTAGAAAATCTTATCGCGCGAACGCGTAACAAGGCGACATTGCTAGCGGACGTATCGCAAATCAACGAAGCAAAATTGGCACTCGAAGCACTTGAGTTAGGCGTTGACGGAATTGTGCTCACAGCCAAATCTCCCGACGACATCTTGGAGATTAATAATTTTCTTCACCAGGGCCAAAACGAGTTGCTCCTTGCAGCCGCTAGAGTTGTTTCCAAGCGTTCACTCGGATCAGGCGCAAGAGTTTGCATCGACACTTGCGAACTTATGCGCCCCGGAGAAGGAATGCTTGTTGGTTCGCAATCATCAGGATTGTTTTTGCTCGAAGCGGAGGTTCACAAGAACCCTCATGTCGAACCGCGTCCCTTTCGAGTTAATGCAGGTCCAGTATCATCATACGTGCTCATACCTGGATTCAAGACTCGCTACCTATCGGAAATGAAGGCAGGTGATGAAGTACTCATAGTCGACCGAACCGGGAAGACCAGACAGGGTCACGTAGGGCGAATTAAGATCGAAAGGAGACCCATGTACCTGGTGGAAACAGAGCTGGGCGATAGACCTTACTCGTTGATAGTACAAAATGCGGAGACTGTGCGCCTGGTGTCAGGTTCCGATTCCAAGCCTGTGACAGACCTAGCTTCTGGCGATGAGGTTCTAGTATTTGTCCAGGAAGGAGGCCGGCACTTTGGTACCCTAGTTGCTGATGAAACGGTGATTGAACGGTGACCCGCATATGTTTGTCAGTCTTTCCAACTGATCATACCCTTCCAAGCCTCGTCAAACGAATATCTTCAAAGGAACCAGATCTGGTCGAATATCGATTGGATTACTTAACAGAGTCATCAGCACTAGAAACCATAGTCAAAAGCAAACACTGCCCTATAATTGCAACAGACAGATCGCATCGAAAAAAGTCGAGAACGCTCTTACTGAATGCAGCAGAAGAGGGATTTGACATCATAGATGTGGACATATCACTTCCGTTTGCGCGTAGCGTTATCAAGCAGCTAAAAGTTCATGATGTTCAAGTGATAGCTTCTCATCATGACCCCAAGAGAACTCCGCCTGAGAGGAGTTTGATTCAATTACTCCAAGTTGAAAAGAAGTTGGGAGGCGACATCTGTAAGGTCGTAACTAATGCAACTCGACCGGTTGACAATCTGGTGATTCTTGGGTTCATCAATAAATTCTCTCGTAAGACCAGACTAGTTTCGTTCGCGATGGGGAGGCTTGGATTGGCTTCTCGTGTTCTGTCGCCATTTTTCGGAGCAGAGTTCACGTTCGCGTGTATTGATGAGCAGTCTCGAACCGCCGACGGCCAAACAAGTATAGACGATCTCCGGCTAGTGTGGAAGAAGCTTGAAATCGCATGAAATAACCTCCAGAACCCAAGTATATGGTCTAATCGGGGACCCAGTAGATCACTCCATAAGTCCAATCATTCAGAATGTGGCATTTGCCCACTCTGGTTTGAATGCCGTCTATCTTGCGTTTCAAGTTAACATCGCTAGTCTGAAGCTAGCGATTTCCGGCGCGTCGGCGTTGGGTATAAGCGGATTGAATGTTACAGTTCCACATAAGATTCGAGTCATGCAATACATCGATTCGTTCGACAGAGAAGCGTTGAAGATATGTTCTGTCAACACGATAGTTAATCGCAAAGGAGCGCTCATCGGATTCAATACTGATGGCAGAGGAGCATTGCGAGCCGTAGGGCTTGAACGATTGAAAGGTAGTTCTGTTCTGCTTTTAGGTGCCGGAGGCGCCGCACGCGCAATAGCTCACACGTTTGCACCAAAAGTGCGGAGAATTCGCATTGTGAACAGAACTACCTCTAGTGCTCGACAACTTACGCGCGCACTGGTTAAGAGACATCAGTGCAAAATAACGTCAGCCCCACTAAACATCAGGAGAATGAAAGAATTGGTGGATAGCGCGGAACTCATAATAAATGCCTCATCCATGGGGATGAAAGGAAGGAATAATCCACCCATCAAGAGGGACTGGTTTCACTCAAACCAAACTGTTTTTGATATCGTATACGATCCTCCCCTA
>DATKOK010000078.1:0-3756 GCA_035524675.1 Candidatus Methylomirabilota bacterium
CTTCTCGATTACGTCAAACACTTGACCCGGCAACATGTGGTGAAGTTGTGCAGTAGGTTGGACGGCTTCGAAATTGAACGGATCAAGCATCTTGTTGACTGCGTTCCCATCTACCACATACTCGTTTGACGCCGACATGCCTGGTTCCAGTCCGTTTTCATCTGTTCCTTCGTAATATTCATTCTCCCAAAGGTTTGTTACAACCTCTCGAAATTGACGAACCGATGAGATTCCTAGTTCGCCTTAAGAATACTAACGGCTTTACGCCACGGGACCGCAAGGAGCTGTCGAAGGTCGCTTACGACGAAGTCAGAACCTTGAACGCTGACATTGGGAACTTACGCGTGAGTCCAGTCGCCATCGAATTCGATCTTCTCGCCCAATCTAAGCACGTGATGGAACTTTGCCTCACGAAGCTGATTGAAAGGTTAGGGCCGGCTCTAACTGTAAGAGAGCTTGACTTGCCTCCTCAACCGTCCACTCCAGCAGCCTCAGTTAAAGACGGAATCGCGTTATTCAACGAAGAACGATATTGGGAGAGTCATGAATCGTTAGAAGCCGCCTGGAAACCTGCTACAGGTGTCGAACGGGATATACTGCAAGGCGTCATACTTCTGGCAGCGTCCCTAGTTCACTTACAGAAGGATGAGTCCGAGATTGCACTCTCGATAATGCAACGAGCGAACGCCAAACTACCTCAGCAAGGTGAACTATACGGAGTTGAGTTGACAAAGTTGAAACGGCAGGTCGAACAGCTTCTATCCGAGAATCGACCAGCCTTCCTCAAACTTCCACTCAAAGAGGCGGGTGGTCCTGAACGAAATCGAGCATCCTGAAAAACGCGCATATCGTTTTTGCGTCAGAAATCTCGCCGTTGCGAATTTTGGATAAGCCTTCGGTAATAGATGTCGGTTCCACGGTTATTCGTTCATCCTCATCGGGAGCTTGTGCGGTCTTGCGAAGTTTCCGAGCTAGATAGAAATGAATCTTCTCTGTACTGTAACCGGGAGCAACATAACACTCCAGAATCTTCTTCAACTCATCACAAGTATACCCCGTTTCCTCCTGCAACTCTCGTTTGGCGCAAATTTCAGGAGGCTCCTCGTCATCACATGTGCCTGCCGGAATCTCCAGCAATTCCTTGCCTATCGCGTACCTGTACTGTCGTACAAGTAAAACACGATTATCATCAAGGAGGGGAATAATCACAGACGCACCACGGTGCTCCACAACCTCCCGGGTTGCTTGCATACCATCATCAAACACAACGTCGTCAACTCGCAATTTGAGGATCCGGCCATCGAACACCCGTTTCGAGGAAGTACACCGCTCCATAGAGGACACTTGTAGTTGCATTGAAACTGCTTCTATGTAGCGTTTTTTCCCATCCGTGAAATTTACCTACTGTTTTTATTCGCACCTCGCACTGCTAACCATTTAGGACTAGTTAGGAATTGACAAACAAACTCATTCCGGACACTTCAATCATAATTGACGGTAACGTGCCCGGAGTCATCGAAAAGGAAGGATTCACGGACGTAGAGATCGTTATTCCATATGCCGTACTGGATGAACTACAGGCTCAAGCGTCGAAACACCGCGAACCAGGATTCATTGGCCTCGCCGAGATCAAGAAGCTTCGTGTCTTCTGCGAAGGCAAAGGCATCAAACTCACATTCTTAGGAGACCGTCCCGGGTTCGACGATATCAAGCTTGCACGGAGCGGTAGGCTGGATGCCCTCATCACTGACGTAGCACGAACCGAAAAGGGAATTCTACTCACCGCGGACTTTGTTCAGGCGCTAGTCGCTGAGGCGTCCGGTGTGGAAGTCAGACACGTACCGGGCGAAGTCAAGACCACTGACCTGACCTTTGAGAAGTTCTTCACCCCAGACACGTCAAGCGTTCACCTGAAAGAGGGGACCTGCCCGGTTGCAAAGAGGGGCAAACCTGGGAAGTTTGAACTCGTACGCCTCTCGGACAGCGTAAGCTCGGTGGAGGAGATTGAGCAGATCATCAGAGAACTCACCGAGGCGGCGAGAGTAAGCCGCGAGGGCTTCGTGGAAATCAATCGAGCCGGCGCATTAGTGATCCAGCTCGGACGGTTCAGGATCGCAATCACCCGACCGCCATTGTCTGACGGTCTGGAAGTGACGATTGTTCGTCCAATAGTCACTCTCACCCTCCAGGACTATCGATTGTCAAGTAAGCTAATGGAGAGATTGGCGACCAGGGCGGAGGGAGTTCTTATTGCGGGACCACCCGGATCGGGTAAGACGACCTTCGCCTCGTCCTTGGCTGAATTTTACCACAAGCAGAACAAGATAGTCAAAACTTTGGAATCTCCAAGAGACTTGCAGGTAGGCCCAGAGATCACTCAGTATGGTCCTCTTGAAGGCGATTTCGAAAAGACGGCTGAAATCCTCCTGTTGGTTAGACCAGACTATACCGTCTTTGACGAGGTCCGTCGAACGAAGGACTTCATGATATTCGCTGACATGCGGTTAGCTGGCGTCGGAATGATCGGCGTAGTCCATGCCAGCGAAGCAATTGACGCAATTCAACGATTCATAGGGCGAGTTGAGCTCGGCATGATTCCTCATGTGATGGATACAATCATCTTCATACAATACGGCGAAGTCAAAAACATTTTCACACTGAAACTGACCGTGAAGGTGCCCACGGGCATGGTTGAAGCCGACCTGTCCAGACCCGTCGTTGAAATTTACGATTTCGAAACGGGTACTCTCCAATTCGAAATCTACACATTCGGCGAAGAGAACGTAATAATCCCGGTCAGCGACCTCCAAGCCGCCCCTGTCTCTGGAGCAAACAAACTAGCTGAAGAAAGGATTCTGCAGGAACTACGCAAGTTCGATCCTGATGCTGAAGCTAAGTTGGTCTCTGCAAACCGAGCCGTCGTCCGGGTCGACAACGAGATTGTACCCATACTGATCGGCAAAAAAGGTGTCACGATCAACAGGCTGGAAGAAAAGTTGGGAATCAAGCTCGACGTGGAACCGCTTGCTCCCAGCTCAGGCAAGGAAGTTCAATTCGACATCAAAGAGGTCGGTAATCGGTTCGACATAACTTTCGATAAGGACCTGACTGGAAAAGTGGCAAACGTCTACATCGGCGACGAATATCTGTTCTCCGCCACCGTTGGCAAGAAGAGCCAGATTCGGGTCTCAAAGAAGTCGGATTTAGGCAAAAGCCTCTTACGCGGCCTAGTTTCCAAACAGCGAATCAGGGTCCTCATCTAGTTTGGGGCGGTTGAACCCTTACCTCTGCTCCCGCCAGTTTGCTGGAGAAATTCTCAATCTCTTTTGTCAGAGCATTCATCTGCTCATTAGCCTTCGCTTCAGCTTCTCCGGTTCTACGGAGCTCATCTTCCAATTCTTTCTTGACCCTGAGATTCCCGCGCCCCTTCTGCCTCAGCGTCTTCATTGTTTGCACAAGGGAGGCTGTTTCTTGGTCGGCCAAACATTGGTCATATTTCTGTTTCAAGTCCCTTGCTTTCGTCTGTATACCCAGGAGAGAGTCATGTGAGACAACTTGCTCACTCCGGTCAGTAACCTTCTTGGCCTCTCGCTGTTTGAGAGCCAGTTTCCCACTCGTGACGGCACCGGAAAGTGATGACATTACCTCTTTCAGCTTCGGATAGCCTTCGTGTTCGCCGATGAAGGTCGCGAACGGTCTCCCCAAGTATTCCTTCGTACTCTCTCTAACCTCAATTGGAAGTGGATAGCCGCCACG
>DATKOK010000079.1:0-8163 GCA_035524675.1 Candidatus Methylomirabilota bacterium
CCTGTTTGGCACGACGACCAGCAGGGAACTGCCACTGTAGTCCTGGGCGGTCTGATCAACGCACTTGAAGCAGTAGGGAAGAAAGTGAAAGACGTTACAGTCACGTTGATCGGTGCAGGTGCCTCGAATCTTGCATGTGCAAGGCTGATGTTTTCTTACGGCATAAAACCAGCAAACACCATCGTCGTAGATTCAAAGGGTATTCTTCACCGCGAACGCAAAGATATAGAGATGCGAAAGTCGGAGTATGTTGACAAATGGCGCATTTGTCAGACCACAAACTCGGAAGGACGTACGGGGAGTATACCGGATGCTCTGAAGAATGCTGATGTGTGCATTGCTCTCTCAACTCCAGGCCCGGACACGATTAAGAAGGCATGGGTGGCGAAAATGGCGAATGACTCTATTGTTTTCGCGTGCGCTAATCCAATTCCAGAAATCTGGCCATGGGAAGCCAAGGAAGCAGGTGCAAAAGTTGTAGCAACGGGTCGTTCAGACTTTCCAAACCAGATCAACAATTCACTCGGATTCCCTGGAATATTCAGAGGCACACTGGATGTTCAAGCTCGAACCATTACAGATGAAATGTGCATAGCGGCTGCGGAAGAATTGGCGAAGTGCGCTCGGGAGAGAGGCATCAGCGAGAACAATATCACTCCGAACATGGATGAATGGAAGGTCTACCCTAGGGAAGCAGTGGCTGTAGGGTTGAAAGCACAGGAACTAGGTTTGGCCAGAGTGAAACTCACGAGAAGTCAATTATACGATCAGGCTACTACGATCATAAAACGTGCTCGCGAAATGACACAGAAGTCCATGGAACTTGGTTACATTCGACTTCCTAATGGGAGCTGACCAGCCATGAGCGTTGACAACCCGAAAGAAGAATACGATCTGTTAATAATCGGCGGGGGCCCCGCAGGTCTGACCGCTGCAGCGTACGCGATTCGAAAACGCATTGAAACCATACTAATCAGCGAAGATCTTGGAGGTAAGACAAACTATCAATTCCATCTACCTGACATCGACACACACACGATCATAGACGGCCAGGAATTGGTTAGCAAGTTCAAGAACCAAATCGAATATCTCGATTTTGCACGGCACTTAGGTAAAGTCATCAAGTTCGAAAGAAAGAAGACCAAATTCGTCGCGACGACTACTGATCACACATTTAAGGCTAAAGCAGCGATCATCGCAACAGGAGTAATGCCCAAACGATTGAACGTTCCGGGAGAAATGGAATTTCTAGGACACGGCGTTAGCTATTCTACTGTAAGCCACGCCCCAGTCTTTGTTGACCTGGACGTTGCAGTTGTAGGCGACGGAATTAGAGGTTTACGGGCTGCTGCCGAACTGATTCAAACAGCGCGCAAAGTATTCATCATCGGACTGTCGAGCAGACTGGTAAATTCAACTCTAGGCAAGAAGGTCAAGAGTTCCGGAAAGGCAGAATTCCTAAGCGAATACCATCTGAAAACGATCCTTGGCGAAGAATCTCCGGATAGAGTAGTACTATCGAAAAAGGGCGGAAGTGAAATTGAGATTCCAGTGAGAGGAATTTTCATCGAAATGGGTTACACTCCGAATACGCAAATTTTCGCGAAGATGGTGAAGAAGACAAGAGACGGCAGAATTATGATCGATGAGAATAATCAGACGAATGTACCGGGACTGTTTGCAGCCGGAGACGTAACAGACGTTCAGGCCCAGCAGGTTGTAATCGCTATGGGAGAAGGAGCCAATGCCGCCCTTAACGCGTACGATTACTTACTCGGACTAAAACGCACGTAAGGGTCTGGATCTAATCAGCGCTCCAGTTAGTATGGAATTGCCCTGCTTTGTCTACTCTCTCATATCCATGAGCACCGAAGTAATCTCTCAACGCCTGTACGAAATTCGCAGGCAATCTTCCAGTCCTGTACCCTTCGAAGTAATTCAATGAGGCATCGATAGCGGGTATCGGTACAGCTAGCTTGTGCGACGTTACTGTCACGGCACGCCAGCCGGATTCTAGTCGTGTCAGAATCTGGCTGAAGTCCGGGTCTACGAGTAGGTTCTGAAGTTTCGGATCTCTTTCAAAGGCCTCCTTGATTGGATCCAGTAGTTTCGACCTGATAATGCAACCTCCCTTCCAGATTCGTGCTATTTCACTGAAGGGGAGGTCGTATTGATATTCACTGGATGCGGCGCGCATTAAGTGAAAGCCTTGTGCGTATGACGTGATGATTGACGCTTGAACAGCACTGCGAAGGTTCTCGACGAAATCCAACCCTGCTTTGGTGTTCGGTGAGATCTTTGAATTTTCGAACATCTTCGCAGCAGCGACGCGTTCCGTCTTAAGGCCTGATAGGTTACGCGCACTGACAGAGGCATCTATCGTGGGTGTGGGGATTCCGAGATCCATCGAGTTTTGCGAGACCCATTTGCCTGTGCCCTTCTGTTTTGCGCTGTCGAGGATTAGGGGGACGAGTGCCGAATCTGTTTCCGGATCACATTGTTCCAATACCTTGGTGGCGATCTCAATTAGGAACGAGTTCATATCAGAATTATTCCACTTATCGAAGACGTCGTGTATTTGCTTGATGTTCAACTGAGCGACTCGTAATAATAGGTCGTAAGCCTCGGCGAGTACTTGGATTACTGCATATTCGATTCCGTTGTGGACCATCTTCACGTAATGGCCTGCTCCACGCGGCCCCATCAGTTGACAGCAAGATCCGTCAACTTTAGCGGCTACGTCATTCAGCATCTTTGAAACTTGGTCGTATGCCTCTCTTGATCCTCCAACCATGATACATGGCCCATTAAGCGCTCCTTCTTCGCCTCCGCTTACCCCTACTCCTAGGTAGTGAATACGGCGTGTAGAGGTCTCTCGACAACGCCGCTCAGTATCTTGGAAGAATGAGTTTCCACCATCAAGTAGGATGTCTCCCTCGGAAATGAGCTTTTCAAGTTCGATAATGGTCGCGTCAACTGCGGGTCCTGCAGTGACCATCAGCATAATTCGCCGGGGACGAGTTAGAGCGTCAACGAATTCTTGCAGTGTATAGTAACCTGAGATCTGTGGATAGTTTGAAACGAGCTTCTTAGTCTTCTCGGCCGTCCGATTGTAAACTGCAACCGTATATCCATTCCTTTGGAAGTTGAGTGCAAGATTCTGGCCCATCACGCCTAAGCCGAGTAACCCAAAATCCTTCCCTCCCGTTCCCTCATTCCCCCCTTGACCGTCTAACTTTCGACCCCTTCATTCTGACCTTTCTCTTACGAGCCTTCCCAGCCTTGCGGCTCGAGCGTTTAACGATGACATATGTACCTAGACCCAACGCTACTATAACTCCGAAGAAGATTATGGGAAGCGAATAGTCTGTTGCCCACTCAGCAGAGATCATGTGTGGACTGTTCATTTCGATGCTGCCGGATGATTCAGTAGTAATTAGCTTACCACTCTCAAACCAACCTTGAAAAGTCATTTTTGCACCCAACAGGTCGAGAAATCCTCCTGTTGACAGTCCGGTCCCAGTTACAGAGAAACTTGCGACTGAGCCGTCATCATACCATCCAGCACCTGCAACGCTTGCACCTGAAACATTGGTGTTGATGGATAATCGATACTGATCACGATACACGACACTCAGCTTTGCATCCGACGAAATGAACACAGTTCTGTTGGGTTGAGTAACTCCATCGGCCCAACTCTCAAAACGCAAACGCTCACTATCGTTTATTGTAACAAACAAAGGAACTGCTACGGAATGAGAGCCTAACCCAACAGGAACAACCCCTCCTGCTGATGCAATGCCGTCGACCCAAAACGTCGCGTTGTTAGGAACATCAATCGACAACAATGATGGAGCCAAATCGATCGCGAATGATTTTGCAGAACGCGAGAGCACTGTCAGGTTCGAGTCGAGTATCACCGCCTTCATCACCAGATCCCACGTGCCAGGAGGATGGCGACTACTAGCGAATATTCCGCCAATCCTGAACTGCACGTTCTCTACACCTGATTCCGATTGCAGTTGTGTTTCACACAACGCTTCTGCTACAGCTTGAGTGAGACAAGGTGATGGTGAGCCTTCCGCAGTCCCGGGAACAATTGTGTTGTTCGAATTCACGTCAACAATACCTACCATGAACCAGAAGCCAGCTTTCATCCCCGTGTATGGGATGGCAACACTGACAGGTGTTGGATCCAAACTACCTGCTCGAACGCTTGAAGGAAAAGTTAGTTGGGTAATGTCCACGGTTTGAGCGTGAACTGAGACGAACGGTGCATAAACCAGAATCATCAGCAGCCAAATTGCGATACGCTTACCAAGATACAACGTTGCATCAGTAACGAACCCACAATTCCCCTTCCGTAATTACTGTTTCTACGTACACATCTGCGGGTTCTCGCCGATTACGAAATGAACAAATAGTCTGTGAACCCAATAATCTAGAACAAGCTGGTTTCGAATGATAGAAGCTGGCTCTAGACGTCTGATGAATTCGTTGAAACCGATACTGATCATCTCACTCTTCTTAGTATGTATGACTCTAACCGGCAAGACTCCCGTCTATGGGGTCGCGCCTAAAGCGAATCTAACGGAATGGTCGCTTCCGACCTCGAACAGTGTACCTCTCGGACTTTCCCTCGACCCTTCAGGACATTGCTGCTGGTTCGTAGAGTTCTCTGGAAACAAGGTGGGGCATCTAGATCCGGACACGAACACATTTCAGGAATGGAATATTCCAACTGCAAGCGCTAGCCCTCTCGGAATTGCAACTACTACAATCTCAGGTTCCCTCGCAATTTGGGGAACTGAATTCGCAAAAGACAAAGTCTTCTTGTTCTATCCTAGTTCAGGCACGTTCCTAGAGTATTCGCTACCGAACGCCAATTCTGGAGTTGAATACACCTCCGTAGAACCTGCTGGATCACTAGTTAGGGTGTGGTTTACAGAGATACAAAGAAATGCCAACGGCCAGTTGATCTACGATCCGAGCACTGGAACAGGTACGCTTTCCGAAGATACGTTCCCCAGCGCGGTCGGTGGCGGAGCGAACGGAATATTCGCAGGACCAGGAGTAGTGTGGTATGCTGGTATTTCTTCACTAGTAAGATGGGATAGGGCCACCAATCAATATACAATATGGCCTTTGCCTACTCACGGCAGTGCTACGGGACGATTTCTAACCTTTGATTCTCTTGGTCAGCCCTGGTACACCCAAGGGGTGTTGACCGCGGGGGGAAGCGATAATTATGTTGGAGTATTGCGAGGCGATAACACGATAAAGGAATGGCAGGTCCCCGCCGCAGGCTCTGATCCCAGAGGGATCAGTATTAGTCCATCGACACAGGTCCCGTGGATTGCAGAGCAATCATCTCAATCAAACAATGGCCAAATCGCAACATTAGACCCTTCTGCAGGTGGAACTGTAGTTACTTCCACACCCACTACAGTACATGCGGGCGGCGCGTCGACGACGCTTACACCTTCAGCCTCCCCGTCGGCCAACGCATCCTCTATTGTGGCTACTCCTGTTACCACGCCGATACTTGCTACAGTGAATGGGCAGTTTACGGAGTACCCATTAGGGGCGAGCCAGCCGCATGATGTAATTGTTGACTCTTCAGGTAACACTTGGGTTATCGAATCAGCCGCAAACAAGATTGCAAGAATCACGTCCATGACACCAGCTGTGCCCGACTTCACATTATCCTCTACTCCACCATCAATTTCAATTAATCAAGGCTCGAATGGAACATCGACCATCAGTGTGATTTCGAATAATGAGTTCAATTCTACAGTTGGCCTAAGCTTTTCTTGGATGGGCCTAGCCCCTTCGGGTATTTCGGTCAGTCTGCCCGGCCCAGTAACTCCAGCGTCAGAATCCGTTGCAAACTCAACGCTGATTGTGAGCGCCAATTCTTCAGCTTCGATCGGTTCATTCACCCTGGTAGTAACCGGCACGAGCGGCCCGCTCATTCATTCGGCAAATGTCGGCATCTTAGTCACTGCCTCAACCAGCACGAGTACAATTCCTGTCCCAAGCAGTCCCAAGTGCGTTATCGCCACTGCGACATATGGTTCGGAGCTAAGTCCCGAAGTTCAGCTTCTTCGAAGTTTCCGGGACAACTCTATCCAACGCACTGCAGCCGGTTCAAAGTTCATGCTAGTCTTCAACGCGTGGTACTATTCGTTTAGTCCCTACATTGCCAGCTACCTAACAACTCACGCAGTCGCTCGATTAGGAATGAAGCTCTTACTATATCCCGTTATTGCAATCCTTTTCGTTGCCTCGGGCATTTTTTCGGCCACTTCATGGTATCCTGAGTTTGCTGTATTCATATCCGGCATGTTCGCCAGCGTCCTTATTGGTGCACTATACTTGGGCCTTCCACTGGGCTTGATAAGGGTAAGATTTCCCTTTCGTCGAAGATTCTTCGAGACAAGAGCATTAGACGCTACTCTCCTCATAGGGATTGTAATGCTATGTATTGGGGAGGTTCTATCGTCGAATCTCTTGCTCGTAATTGCAGGTCCCACAATAGTGATTTCTACGCTGTTGCGTTCGGGACTAGCGGTTTCCAAAATTATTTCAGTTAGGGTACTCCAACATAATTCGAATTAATGAGAGAGTTGTCTTAATCCTTTCTGTTCAGCTGTGAGTCCATACAATAGGAGAAGACATCCGAGCAGGATCAATGGAATCGCAAAGAGGACGTTCGGGTAGATTACAATGGTGCGAATCGGATTATGCAGAACAGTTTGAAGCGGCATAGGCGAAGCAGCCACAGCAACCAGGACAAGTACGGTACCTAAGAGCAAGGCAAGTTTATTCAACGTATATCCCCTCGACCATTCACCATGCGAATTGATACAAACCGATCAAAGCTGTAACCAAGTCTTTCGAAGCTATCACTCTTACGTTGAGTGCTTGATTCTTTGAATTTCCAATTTCAACATTAGACAAGGTCTCGAGCGATCCAAACGCGCAGCTTTCTAGTAAAGTCTGCAGATAATCTAGTCGCGATTTCTGCGTTGGGTAGGTGACTTGCTGCTCATAATCGTAACCCGTGAGTTCTTCTTTGAACATCAAACGAGCACCCTCGCCAACGGCCGCGCTAACGTATCTGACCAAAAACGTTCTCCGAGGAGCGGTACGGTTATCTACGATTAGAACTGGAGTAGAATCATTGTTTGCTAGCAGCGAATAGAATGAGTCGGATACAGTGTATTTCTGTCGATCCAATAGCATCTGCGACTGTAAAACACACGAATTGAATGAAGCGATAAAGTATTTGTGTGAGAAGTCACGGACGTGTCTAGGGTTGCTTATTCGTGATGTCCAGGTTTGAAAAGGAAGGTCAACGACTAGTCTGTGAAAAATGCGGTTTCGAAACAAATAGTCAAGAGATTTTTGCTTTACATAAGAAGAATTGCCCTCGAATTTGAGCAACCCCTACTGAAGCGATTACCCATCCTATCTTCTTCATGAACGTCGATCCCCCGTGAAAATAATATGAGGGTCATTAACGGATTCATGTTCTTTGATTTCTGTCAGTCCTGCAAGATGGTAACGAAGTTCAGGATTGAAGCGGATAATTCTTCGGTGCTTGGAGTCTGCGAAGCGTGTGAAGATCATCAACCATTAACTGAACTCAATGAGATCTTTTACAAAAAATCTGACTTATGGGTGACCAGATTCAAGACGGGTAACATGAATAATGTTGTCACAGGCAAACTCATCCATGCGCTTCGCTCATGAACGCGCGTTTCAATCAATCTAGTCACCCTTCTATGCGAGTTATGGAAGATTTCATTCACTCGCCATGAAATTGCAATCTTTCATTTCAAATCAGAAATACGATTTCGGTTCTCAGTGTAACATTCTGGTTCTGTGTGGGACTGCGCACCGAAATTTGTGATCACGCGGAAAAAAATGGTGAAGAAAAAATTCCGCGACTGCCAAAAAGAAATTGAGTAATACTTAAATGTGAATTTATTAACGTTATTGGAAGATCGGAAATTTTAACGGAGGATCTCGAGTACAAAATTTGTCAACTAGACCTTATGCTTACAGGCATGTAGTGGCAACACTACACGGATGTCGATTAAATCTCCTTGATGATGACAGGCTGCTGCTAAACGTCGCGCTGCGAGGAATTCGCAA
>DATKOK010000080.1:0-12072 GCA_035524675.1 Candidatus Methylomirabilota bacterium
TAGAGAAGATCGTCGAGCTGAAGAGGAAAGAAGCAGAGAAACTCGGTTACGAAGGCCACCCTTACAATGCGCTGATGGACTTATACGAAGAGGGCCTCACAACGCTGGACGTTGACCGAATATTCCCATTACTGGTGTCGAACCTCAAGAGAATACTTCACCACATCATATCCTCGAAATCGTTTCCGACCAACCATGTGCTTGAGAACGTTCCGTACGACGAGGAGTCAATGAGACGGGTGAATCAAGAGATTCTTCGACTTCTCGGCATGCCAGAGAAAACTTTCCGTATGGATGTCTCGTCGCACCCCTTCTCTATCAACCTCTCCATGGATGACGTACGTATCACTACAACGTATGAGGGAAGAAACTTCAAGGAGACCATTTTCTCGGTAATTCATGAATGCGGCCACGCACTGTACACTCTTCAAATCGACCCATCAATGGATTATACGCCTCTTGCAGGTGCGCCTTCGGCCGGACTCGATGAGTCGCAATCAAGGTTTTTGGAGAACTTCCTTGGACGGAGCAGGGCGTTCACGAACCTTCTCCACCCTATCCTGAAGAGGAATCTCCCGTTCATCTCAGAATATTCAGAAGACGACATTTACAGGTACTTCAACCTGGTCAGACCCAGTCCCACCAGAGAAGCAGATGAAGTAACTTACAACTTCCACATTTTCCTACGGTACGAACTAGAAAAGAAGCTCCTTAGTGGAGAAGTGGAAGTTTCAGACCTGCCCACGATCTGGGATGACATGATGGACGAGTATGTCGGTGTACGACCGAAGAATATGGCCGAAGGAGTATTGCAAGACGTTCACTGGAGCTGGGGACACTTCGGCTACTTCCCAACCTACACTCTCGGCAACGTCATCGCAGCCACAGTCTTCAACCGCATGAAACGCGCCTTGGACTTCCAAGACGTAATCCGACGAGGAGACATGGGACCCATCAAAATGTGGCTCAAAGAGAATATCCACAAATGGGGAGCGACGTATTCACCAAAAGAGCTACAGACGAAAGCCCTGGGCGACGTCTACAATCCGGAGTATCTTGTAAGATATTTGGAAGAGAAATATCAAGCATAGATTTCGGTTCACGACACACTTGTGATTTGAATCGTGATTTGTGTGTGTGGTATAACTGGTGCGGGCAGTGGAAATTGAACCGTCGTTATTTTCGTGTGTGTGGTACTACTGGTGCGGGCAACGGAAATTGAACCACGATTGAGTAGGGATTGCTTGACTCTCAAAGATTCAAACAATTCTTAGTCGTTTTCCCCCCGGGCTACCATCTAGTACCGTTAATAGCATGTCTATCGTAACTTGATTCGGCGTTAAGTCGAACTGAAGAAATGTCAGAGAAAACACATTGTGAAGTGATTTAGGTTGCCCAAGGAGACGTCCAAACGTAAGAACAGGTACGGCAGATACACGAAGGGCGTTGCTGTATTGGTTCTGGTGATTTTTCTCTCCTACTGGGTTTACTATTCTATGAAGACGCCATCTAGAGTATTTACGGTAACGTCATCTGAACTACTCCAACCGAATCCAACTACACCCCCAACGGCAACTTCAGAGACAGCCGCGGGGCTGAACAGAAAGGATTTCAACCTCACGGTAAGCAAGGAATGCGAGTTCCTAAACCAGACAACTGGAAAAACTTCGCTCGCATTCTATCTCAATGCCACCAATAGTCTCGATATGAATTTGCATTTCAACAGCGTAAATCTAGTTGGGTACGTAGAATCGGCAACGAATGGCCAGAGACTCGGATCAGTTCCACTCAGTTATTCACTAAAGTCGGGGAACTATTCGGACAAATTTGTTCTCTACGTGACTCTTCCAATAGCCGACCTCCCTACTGGTCAACCTCTGAACATTTTGGTATATGCTGGGTTCGATATTCAAGAAACTGGTCCAATCCTGCTCCACGTGACAGTACCTATATCGCAAGCCTTTCCATCCTGTTCATGAGGTTAGTCAACAGCACCAACATTGTTAGCGTAGAAAGCACGTTCTCGAGTCGCCTAATCTTCTTTGATGCTGTATCGCCGAGGTCAAAGGGCTGCGTAATCTGAGAATGGTCAGTGCATCATTATCGCGGAATACTAATGACGCTTGCTGGAATTCTCCCTGTTCCGCGTTGCTCGTTGGGTTCTTGATAGGGACGTCTATTAGGGGGGCGACCTATAGTAGCCCATGTCAAATCGCGTCTTCTTGTGTCGCTGCCAAAAGTGTGGTGTCCAGTTCGAGTTCACCGGAAGCTATGAGCACTTCGATAATTTCATGGATTCACGGGATTTCGTTTGTCGAGGTGGCCACATTGAGCAGCGTTCTCCACGACACTTCGTGAAGCTCATTACGATGAGTGAGCCCACCCCAGTTGCGGAGTGGAAGCCCATTGAAGGCGTCAAGTACGTGAACATTCTCGACGCTCTGACAACTCGCATAGGAAATATGCAGATGGATCACCTAGGGTCAGGTTTGTATATTGACCGGCGCACGCTGACAAAGTACGATTACGAGGAGGACGCGAAGGGGTACAAGCACTATTTCGAAGTTCGCGACAGGCGGGTGATTAAACAATGACAAAGAGTAGTTTCTGGTTCTGTCGACGCACACCACAGTTGCTAGCTGAGGAAGCGAAGCGCCGAAGCGTCTACAATACCCGGTAGCAGTGACACGACCCCACTAGAATAGGTCATACAGAGGAGCGTATGACCCATTCCGCTTCTTTTCTTCATTATCTGCCTAGGTTCTTCCATGTTCGGGTTCTCTCAGGCAGAGCCTGAATTGTTTTGGCATTATCGAAGTGCCGTGATCCCTTCAACTTGAAGGCGTGACTAATACATGAAGATCGGTTCATCAGTGACATATGATGTTTCTGAGATAGAACTAGAGAAGCAAGATGGAGGAAAGTAAGTGTACACTCGTCGCTTTGCGAACATACCTCTATCTTATGTTCCGACACATGATTCGGTATTCGAGTTGGTCGCTGAACGGATCGCTAAGCGTCAAACTAGGTGCAGCCAAAACGAAGAAAAGATAGCTCAAGACTTATGAGGTATGAGCGTAAGAGAGAACATCTGACGAGTTGTGAGTGATTGCGCATAGAAAATGCTAATGACGCAAGGAGCAAGGTGCGGAAGTATCTAGTCGGTACTCGTTCTAGGCACGGAAAAATCGCTTCGATTACGATCGGTGAGGATACGAAGGGCCC
This sequence comes from Candidatus Methylomirabilota bacterium, assembly GCA_035524675.1. Taxonomy (GTDB): domain Archaea; phylum Thermoproteota; class Bathyarchaeia; order 40CM-2-53-6; family 40CM-2-53-6; genus FEN-987. Next base: position 3,226 of record DATKOK010000080.1, read on the forward strand.
AGATGAGAAAGGCGCTTGGACCATCAAGGGAAATTATGTTACGGAGGATGGAGAGACGGAAGATTTCGAAGCTTCCGTAACTCGAAAGGGGGAAGTCCTAATGAGCAGCATTGCGCCTTCAGACAGCAAAAATCGTCCCAAGATCCGCAGACGATGAGCGCCTGCCGCACTCAACCATTTTGGTACGCTCGAATGAACGTTACTGCGGCTAGAAGAAAGGCAAGGGTGGATTCTGCCCCCTGGTTTTGGTTCAAGCCCTCTTGGTTCACTCCATCGTAGCACGCACCAGTCGAATCGTCGTAGACCGTGACGGACTGGGTGTTCAGGCCGAAGAACCAACCTAGCGCTTGGCGCAAGGCGGTCTCGTAGACCTTCATCCTGGTCAGTTTGTACGCAACAGTGGTGGTTTCCACCATTGCTCCTGCTTCGATCGGTTGTTGGTCGTAAAAGGCCCTCTTGCCATCTTTCCGATACCATCCTTCACTACCTATTGGTACGAGAATACCGTTGTTTGTCGAATTCTCTATCAGGAACTGAAGGGTTTTCTCGGCAACGGTGAGGTATCTTTTCTCTCCTAAACCTTGATAGGCTGAGAGCATGGCTTGGCTCAAGCGCGGGTTATCGTAGGTCAGAATATTCTCAAACCATTCCCAGTTTGAAGCCCGATTAGCATAATATAACTCAACCAATCGGTCGGCCATTGTCTTTAGGTTAGCTCTTAGATTAGCGTCCTCCGGCTCCGCGATGAGCCGTTCATGCAGCCCTAAGCAAGCGTAGGCTATCGTACGTGGCGACGTCGATTGTCTAGCCCAAGGCAAAGCCCGGTCGAATATTAGTCGCGCTGGTCCCTTAACGCCACGGGGCAATTCGGCACTTATCACCGCTCCTGTTGCCCAAATGACCCGACCAACATGGTCGCCGACGTCAGCGGAATCTAGGATTTTCTGCGAAAAGTCCATGAAATTATGGAAACGTCCATCTTCTGCTTGCATCACTAGCAGGAAACTGATCAGTTTGTTGAGTAGTTCCGAGAACTTTTCATCTGGCCATAGCGGTCGCGCCTTTTGAACTAACACAAGTGCTCGTGCATTGTCGTCAACGGCATACCCTTCTTTTCGGGCGGGGACTGAGAACTTCGCGTGTTGGAGGACTGCATTGTGGTCCGTTAGCGCTAAGAGGTGATCAAACCTAAGTGACTCTCGCAGCTTGAGCGACAGTTCTTTGAGCGGAGATTGCAGGTCTGAAGATGTCACCATTTTACCCAGCGGCTCCTTGCCAAACCGCACTCTGCGCTTCGTTGGGATTTGAACAACCTTGCAGGTCCCGTTCTTGCTAGATGATCATCAGATGTTTATTCTTGACTGCGCCGAAATCTACTCGCTCTTCACGTTTCTATTTGTTGACTTTTACGGATTTTTTTCACTTCGTAGATTGCATATGTATAGTAGCCGGCCTGCTCGACTAAACATTCCTGTTTCGCAATCCAGTCTTCAGCCTCATCCAGATAACTAAAGGACGGTAAGGAGATGTGCTGTTTCACATGATCTTCCACTGCCACAAACTTGAATCCGTGTCGAGCCTTGACTCGCGGATCGGATGATGCCAAAGAATAGCGCTACCTGAAATGAAGGGATACCCGTGACTACTTAACCTGCCTATGGCGATAAAAGAAGCCGTGCATCATGGAAACAGATGAACCAGAACTTTGGCCTTTCAGGAAGGGACGGTTACATCATGCGTCTCGCAGTATGTGTGCCGAGCCTTTCTCGTACAGATTGAAGCGTAGAGAAATCAGGTTCATAATACGTCACGAGTAACCAGACTTAATAGAGGCGTTCTCCTTCATCGAGTACGTTAGGTATACGGGCTGAAACGAACGACCTTTCGTAACTTTCGCGTTGGCGTCCTTGTTTTCTCCCGAAGAACTAGCTGAACGAAAACGAATGAGGTGAAATGCATGAGCTTTGAACGTTCCTTCAGTAAGCCAGTTGAGGAAGGTAAAGAATACGAGCTTGATATCAAAGAGACCAGCCGTCGCGGTGATGGAGTCGCTAGGATAGAAGGCTTCGTCGTCTTCATCCCACAAACGAAACCTGGCGACCACGTGAAGGTTAAGATCAACTCTGTTGGTCCACGATTCGCCACGGGCGAAGTCGTCCAATAAAACTCTTGGGAGATTCTTTCCCAAATCCCATCTTTTTCCAATTATACGAGATTCACGTTTAATCTAGAGAAAGTCAGCTAATTAGGAATTGGAGCGTGTTCAAGGACGGTAAGAATACCGGTCTTCCTGCCCAAGGAAAGCTGGATCTTTCCCCTGAAGCTTCGAACTCGAGCATTCTCAATATGAATCAAATCTCCCTTAGCAACCGTGCTAATTTGACTGTTCCATACTGTCAGCGGAATCTCACCCGTCCCGTCTGAGAGCGTCACCTCACAGACTAGGAGAGCAGTTCCATCCCTCGAAGTCACCGCTCTAACACTTGACTTTTGCATGACGCGAGCCTTGAATGTTACACCACTCCATCCATATCGTAGAGTGCTAATCTCGGATGTCGTACCTACCCTATTAGAATCGGTTGAGTGTTCATCTTTAGCCTCGAGAAAACTGGAGAATTCGGCTGGAAGCCTCGTGAGCTTGCTAATTGATTCACTTTGAAGATCTGCCTGCCCAAGGATCCTTCCTTTGGCAGAGAACATATACATCGATGATGATGCTCCGCCGGAGCGAATCTCTATCTTAAGATCCCCACAGTTGACTGTACGAGAGATGAGTTTACTATGTGCCTTCACTTCCAGCAAGGAATCATGAAGCATCGTTGCTGTCAGGTTATATTTCCTTGCGAGATGCAACAGGTAAATTAGATCTCTATCTGGGCTACGTGTTTTAGGTCCAGGAATGTTCCAGCGTGCTATGATTCTTCAACTATCATACATTATGGCAGCATCTGTATTAAAGCACCCGCATGTTACGATGTGAGTCTCTCTTCCATCTTCTTCAGAAGCTCGGGTACATTTGCGCCTGTTTTCGAACTTATAGCTAAGATCTCTTCAGTCGGAAAGATTCGTTGAGTCTCCTGAATGACTTCAGTTAGACGCGCTTGCGTCACAATATCGACTTTGTTAATGCAAATCAGTACTGGAACCCCACTTAGTTCCTTCCTCATTACCTCTTGAGAGGTTGAAATTTTTCTGACTAGAGTTTCCGTATCGTCGCTAGCGTCCACAAATAGCAGGATTAGGTCCGAATTTGCCAGTTCATTCAGTGTTGTGTGAAAGGCTTGCAGAAGGAGTGGGTTTAGATCTTCGATGAAACCGATCGAGTCGATCATGATTACTGGCTGAGTTGATTTCCCGTTTGACTTTATTTTGCGAGCGAACGTGGACAGTGTAGTGAAAGGCCCCAAGCCTGTTTCTTTTGATTCTGACGCGAGACTGTTGAACAGAGTCGTTTTGCCGCTCTGAGTATATCCTGTCAGTGCTACGAGTCGGAACCCAGACTTGCCTCTGTGTTCGCGGAGGTGAGATTGTTTTTGTCGTACTTCACGTAACTGATGTTCAATCTTGCTTATTCGCTTCCGTGTTATCGCTTCGTAGGCTTCGTACGGATACTGACCTGGGCCACCTCTTCCCATCTGCTCGCTCACGATGCCATGCATTCGAACAGATTCCCGAGCCCATGAGAACGTGTATCGTAATCTTGCCAGTGCTATCTGAAGGCGCGCTTCCGTTGTTACACTACGTTTCTCAAAGATCTCCAATATGAGCAGATTTCGATCTAGAACTAGAGTATCACCAAGTCGCTTCTTGATCCTAAAGACCTGACCAGCGGAAAGTTGTCCAGCGAAGATCACGGTTCCTATCGATTCTTTCTTAATGGTTTTCTGAATTTCGTCGAGTTTTCCGTCGCCAACATAATACGCGGAATCAATTATGTCCCGGTGCTGTGTAACTTGATCGGCTACTTCGTACCCAGCAGATTTAGCGATGTCACTCACTTCGTTAATTCGCGATTTGCTTCTGTGCGTAAGGCATTCTACTAGAATGGCTTTCAGAATCTACACTACAGCAGTAATATGGCGTGCTGACTATTAGCCACGATTATTATGGGCCGGGGGCGGATTTTCATGGAATCAGAGTCTAAAACAAGTCGTTACGTGCTTTTCTCGATTATTCGGAGATTGCCTCCTAAAGCGTAGCATTATTAGTGTTGGGCATCATTGTGTTAGTGTTAGTTGCGTCTTTCGTTGCGCCTTTGCTCGGATTCGCCCGTGGGCTAATTGCCCGGTGGAAGTCGTGACTTTGAAAATAGACAGAATTGGCCATTATGAATATTCAGCCGCGGATCGCTTACGTAAGCACCTATCCTCCCCGCGCTTGCGGGCTAGCAACGTACACCCGGGATTTGTCGAGGGCGCTAATCCTAAGCGGGCAGATAGCTCGGAACCTTATACTGCCAATAGAAAATGACACAGCAAGGGACCAAGAGAACTCACATACGATTGCTCAGCATAAACGTGAAAGTTACGCCTCAGCCGCGACGTTCCTCAACGAGTCAGATATTGACATTGTCAGCCTACAGCATGAGTTTGGTATATTTGGCGGTAGATACGGCGAGTACGTTCTCGATCTCTGTAGGAATCTCAGGATCCCTCTTGTAACCACGTTTCACACCGTACTTCGAGACCCTCCAACGGGCCTAAGACAGATCGTACAGGAGATCTCTGCAATCAGCAGCAGGGTGGTCGTCACAATTGAGTCGGCAGCGAAGATTCTTGAAAAACACTTTGATGTAGATGCCGATAAAATCGTGGTTATACCTCATGGAGTAAGCTTGCCTGATTGTGTGCATCAAGGATACGCCAAGCGTCAGCTCCGACTTCGCGGCCGGACTATCCTTGCGACTCACGGTTTGATCAGTTCTGGAAAAGGAATAGAATTCGCTATCGAATCGCTGTCTTATTTGGTAAAGGAAAGACCCAACCTGCTCTATCTTATAATGGGCAAAACGCATCCTCAAGTCCAAAAGTACGAAGGGGAAGCGTATCGCTACAAATTGATTGCATTGGCCGAGAAACTGGGAGTCACCAGAAACGTCCGCTTTGTGAACCACTACCTACGCGACGATGATTTGTCGCTGCTTATCCAAGCAATTGACATATACATCGCGCCCTATCTGGGTAAGGATCAAGTTTCGAGTGGAACACTTACACTCGCCCTCGCCCACGGGAAAGCCGTAATTTCAACCCCGACAATCTTTGCTAAGGAGATTCTTGGGAAGAAGAGAGGACTACTCTGCAAATTCTCCAATGCGCAGTCAATTGCTGAGTGCGTAAAGAGGATTCTTGGGGCCCCGGCACTCCGGCATGACTTGGAGACGAACGCGTCAATATACGGTCAAGGGGTCGGATGGACGAAGGTTGCTGATCAATACAGTGGCGTCTTTAGACTCGCAATGAGACCAGAGGGAGTTGTCAACGAAACGGCCATGATCGCCGGACCTGTTGATAGAACAAAACGCTCTGCGAAATTGGTCGCGATGGTTTCGGTGAATCACTAGGTTGCATGTTTCTCTACCCAAATGCAAATTAGGTTGAATTAGGTTCTCCCCGAACGTGTAATTTAGGTGAAAGATCTGCTGAATCTTACAAGGCTTGAAACGAATCCAATCATCGAACCTAGACCAGGACTGGACTGGGAGGCGGATGGGACATTCAACCCGGCAGCAGTGGCCGTTGGGAACACCACTCACCTATTATACAGAGCGGTGGATCAAAACCGAATCTCACGCTTAGGATATGCACGTTCGAATGATGGAGAAGCATACTCTTTTCGGTCTGCTGCTCCAGTGCTCGAAGGTACTGCCGACTGGGAAGAGTTCGGCTGCGAAGATCCTCGTGTGTCTCCAATCGATGGGGCATATTACGTTACTTACACTGCCTTCTCGCGTCGGGGACCCCGCATCGCGTTAGCGTCAACGCGAGACTTTACACACTATGAGAAGCACGGGCTCATAGGACCCGACCGAGATGACAAGGATTGTGTCCTCTTCCCGAGTAGAATAGAAGGAAAGATCGTGATGCTGCACCGACTTAACTCGAGCATTCAGATCGCGCGCTTCGACAACCTCGAATCATTGCGCAATTCGCAGAGGTTCTGGAACGAATACGTTATGCATTATGGTGATTTCGAACTCATTACGCCGAAGTACCCTTGGGAAGAGTTGAAGATTGGCGTCGGTCCACCGCCGGTTAGAACTGACCGCGGGTGGCTCGTCATTTATCATGGAGTAAGTGCAAAACGCATCTATCGCGCTGGAGCACTGCTACTTGACTTGGACGAACCCACGAAAATCCTAGCACGGACTAAAGAACCAATCCTCGAGCCAGATAGAGAGTTTGAAAAGAGGGGAATAGTTCCGAATGTTGTTTTCCCTACGGGAGCAACTATCGACGATGGGGACCTATTGGTCTACTACGGTGGAGCAGACAGAGTTTCCTGTTTGGCTAGAGCGCCACTCGTCGAGTTTCTGGACGATTTGGAAAAAGAGGCATAGCCGACCCAGCGAGCGGAATCGGCATTTTCAATATCACGGCAGCCCGTATCCACCAAGGTACCGTGTAACAAAGAGATTGTTTGGAATTCGCGGGTTGGATAGAAAACGATTGCATCGATCCATCTAATGGGAATTCATCTGTGACGTTTGCGCTTAGCCTCTTCGTGTCTGAGCTTGTGGGCAGCTTGATCGTGGAAGTGAATGGTTCTGTTGCATAATGGGCAAGTGATTTTAGACATGCCATGTGAAAGGATGACCCGGTATTTACGAACTTCCATTCTCGGACGCTGCCAACCCATGCAAGCAATTTGAACCGTAATCTACACCAGCTAGGTGACTAGACATTCAGAGTAGTTGATTACATCACACACACAATTACCAAGAAACTGCGACCAACGAAGGTTCACGCATAGGATTCTTGGGATTCGGACCAGCTTGACTCCCGTATTATCACATCACATTATGTCCATAGGTGAAGCCGTTTGCTTTCTTAGGTAACCTAATAGATGACTTCAAAGGCCAAGGGTGTGATAGAATGCGTTGACGTATCTCATAGCCACGTTCGGCCATATTGTGGCTCTGCTATACTCATAGGCCATTCTGCGGAGTCTCTGGGCATTCCGGTCGTCTTTTAGCAGCATATTCACGCATTCAGTAATGGAGTCAGGATTGCTGAACTTGCATTCCAACGCGGCACCATTGGATATCACCTCTTCGGCTTGGAGAAAGGGTGTTGTAATAATCGCTCTTCCTGTGCTTAGAGCATATGAGAGGGTTCCACTGCTGATCTGCTCTCGATTCGGGTACGGAATAACGTAGATGTCGGTCGCTTGAAGGTAGTTGATCAACTCGTTAAGTGTAAGAAACCGATTCACGAATCTTACATTTTCCTCCATGCCCAATGATTCAACCAGATTAAACAGGAATTGTCGGTAGGTTTCACCTTCGCGTTTCCTGACCTCAGGATGTGTCTCACCAATAATCAGATACAAAATTTCTGGTCGTTCTCTCTGTATCTGCGGGAGTGCTTGGATCACATATTCGATTCCTTTTCCGCTACTCAGCAATCCGAAAGTTGATAGCACGACCCGATTTTGTAACCCCAAGCTCTCTTTCATCATCGCGGTTTCGATGTATGGTACGTTTGGACATCCGTGAGGTATGTACCGGGTTCTGTCTGCAGATCTCCCATACTGTCGCTCGAGTATTCTTATCCCAACCTTCGCCATCACAATGACCAACTCACTATGCTCAAGGATTCGTTCCAATACTCTCCTTGCATCGGGAACCGGCTCTTCAGGAAGCGAGTGAAGAGTGGTAACAACCGGTTTCTCGATCATCTGCAAGAACTCAGTAACGTAGTCGCCCCATTCTCCACCGTAAATGCCGTACTCATGCTGCAGATTCACAACATCTATGTCAGAAGCGTTAAGATACTGCGCCACCTTCTCATAAGAACGAATGTCATCTACATCGATTTGGGCTCTTACCCGAATCTCGTAGTCGTAGTGTGCGCCTCTATCGTTCATCGCGACGATCACTGGAGTAGTCACGGCACCTGAACAGAACCAGGAAACCGCTTCAACAAGATCCTTGGTGTACGAAGCTATACCACACTCGCGTGGTGGATACGTGCTTACATATGCAACCCTTATTTTGCGGGCTTCATTGCCGGTCATTGATTCGACAGACTCATGCCTGTTCCTTTCGTATTGACTCTGGACGAACTCCAACAGAATTTTCGCTGTGGTAACGCCGACCACGGCATCCTGTCGCGTAACGATCAATCTCCGGACGTTATGTCTGTGCAGCAATTCCAGAGAATGCGCGACCGTTTGCTCAGCTTCGATCGTCACAGGAGGCTTTGACATTATGTCCTTCACAGGCGTCAGTTCAAGATTCTTCCCAAATTTGAGCGCTCTCTGGAGCATGTCTTTGTCGGTGACTACTCCGACTGGCTTGTTATTCTCTACAACTACTACAAATCCAATATTCCTCCTGGTCATCAGTTCCATTACTGTTGAGGCAGGCTCATGAGGCGAAACGGTCGGCGGAGCAGGCATCATGTTTGCTGCTATAGATAGGCCAAGAATTTCTTTGAAGTATGAATCTTCATTCATCTATCTAGCCTTGATATCCAATCGAAATCAAGTGGTCAACTAGTTTTCGGTGGTTGGCTTGTAGGTTGACATTTTGACTACGGTCTATGAACTCCACCAGGTCTTGCATTTACTACAGTGGTGGTTGGCTGAATGATCGCTTTCCCTGTCACATGAACCGCAGTTCGACCG
>DATKOK010000081.1:0-4289 GCA_035524675.1 Candidatus Methylomirabilota bacterium
CTTGCTCAAGCATCGATGGCCCGGATTATTCCACTGCTCGGCGATCAGTTCAAAGTACCAATTCTCACGAGTCTAAAGTCAGGAGTCGAGCAGGTCAAGTCGGTGCTAGGATAGATACTCGTCAGACCAGTTCGTCAGTGCCCAGTGATCGGCTGAATGTTCACTGGGGCGTGAAAATGACCTTTCCACTCTCTCCTCTGATTACTCTCTGGAAAGCCTCTTCAGCTTTTTCAAGCGGCAGTCTATCTGTGATCACGGCACTTGGCGTTACCTTCTTACTGGCCACCAGACTGATCATACGTTCCCAAGTTCCAAACATAGCTCTGCCAGTACTCCCGTAGACAGTTGCCTCCTTGTAAATTATCATTGAAGTCGGCTCAATCTGAACTGGCTTGTCAGAAAGCCCAACTAATGCGACACGACCACACTTCTTCACCGCCTGAAGTGCTTGCACCGTCGTTATCGGAGCGCCCGCAAGTTCAATCACAACATCAGCACCTCTGCCGTTCGTCAACTCCATCGTTCGTTTGACAATGTCCTCCTGCCCCGTATTGACGTAGTAGTCGGCCGACCCAAGCTTCTTCGCGAGGTCCAATCTGAATTGCTTAAGCTCCGCTGCTATCACCATAGATGCTCCAGAGACTTTCGCAACCTGCTGTGCGAAAATCCCTATTGGACCCGCACCCATAACGAGGACAGCATCACCCGGTTGGATGCCGACGCGCTCAATTGCGTGAACGGCTACTCCGAACGGTTCGAAAACTGCTCCCTCCTCGTAACCTACGCCTGGAGGCAGCTTGTACGCTATTATCTCGGGCACCGCGGCGTATTCAGCGAACGATCCTTCCGGTGTTTGGAGTCCGTAGATCAACATGTTTTGGCAAATGTGCATATTCCCAGTGCGGCAATACGAACAATACCCACACGGGATATGAGACTCGCCAGCCACATTGTCTCCCGGCTTTAGAGACTTGACACCACTTCCAACTTCCATGATCTTACCAGACCACTCATGGCCAATGGTCATTGGAAGCGGGGACTTCCATCTCGTCGTCTGTTCATCCCAACGGTAAACGTGAAGGTCAGAACCACAAATTGCAGTCGCCTCTATCTTCACGAGAACCTCCGACGGCTTAATCTTAGGATCGTCAATTTCTTGAACGTCAACGCCGGGTTTTGGAACCGTCTTTCTAATTGCTTTCAATCAATTTACGCCTCAATTAATGGGTCCGATCATGTGGAAGGGCCATTGACCATGATTTTAGCTTGAGGTATATTGGTCTTACATGGAAAGAAGGTGTCGTGCTCGACGGTGAGAACATGCTATCGGATTCAAATACGTCTACTAATAAACCAAACTCGAGAAGATGCAGATGACTGATAACAAGAAACCAATCATCGCAGTAACGATGGGAGACCCAGCCGGCGTGGGTCCCGAGATAACCTGTAAGATGTTCGCCGAAAAATCAGTTTACAACTTCTGTAGGCCTCTGGTCGTTGGAGATTCTGCAAGCCTAAGTGAAGGAATGAAAGTCGGCAAAGTCTCGCTTCAACTTAATTCAATCGACAAACCGAGCGAAGGTAAATTCGTTCCAGGAGTCCTTGACGTTATCGATCTACATAACGTAGACATTGCTAGCCTGAAGATGGGAGAACCACAAGCGATGGCAGGAAAAGCCTGCGTCGAGTACATCAAGAAGGCTGTCGAACTGGCAACTGCTAGAGAGGTGGACGCGATTGTCACCGGCCCGATCAACAAGAAAGCAATGAACATGGGCGGATACAAGTACTCTGGTCACACGGAATTACTAGCCGACCTAACCAAGACCAAGGACTTCGCAATGCTACTCGTAACTGGACCGTTGAAAGTTATCCATGTATCAACACACGTATCACTAGTTGAAGCTATCCGAAGAGTTCAGAAAGACCGAATCATGACCGTTATCAAGCTGGCTGATCAAGCTCTCAAACAGTTGGGAGTTAGCCACCCCAGAATCGCCGTAGCCGGTCTTAATCCTCACGCGGGTGAAGACGGAATGTTCGGCAACGAAGAGATAGATACCATCACCCCTGCAATTGAAGCCGTCAAGAAGGCTGGAATCGACGTTTCTGGTCCAATTGCTCCCGACACGGTCTTCATGCGCGCTAAGAAGGGCGAGTTCGACGTCGTTGTCGCGATGTACCATGACCAAGGTCATGTCGCAATTAAGATGCTCGGATTTGAGCTTGGAGTGAACGTCAGTATCGGGCTACCCATTATTCGAACATCAGTCGATCATGGTACAGCTTATCGTCGAGCAGGCCGAAGGCTGGGCACTGGTGACCCCTCAAGCCTTATTGAGTCAACACGATTAGCTGCGCAGATGGCTACGAGCAAAGCAAACACCTAGAATCAATTAAGACATCCAGAACACGAAACACCAAAGTGAGAATGCCTCGTAACTCATGAGCAGAAAGCGGGGAATGATACGGCGGGTAATCCTGGGAAGAAGACGTCACACAGTCGACGACTACTAGTAATAGCCGACGACTTCACGGGAGCATGCGACGCAGGCATACAATTCGCGAAACGGGGGATATCAACGTCCGTTCTGCGGGGAACATCACCACTGAACGGTTCTACTGCAGTAGTAGTCGAGGATACTGAGACTCGCAACACGACAGAAGCCTCCGCGTACAAGAAGGTCAGAAGTTCATGTTATCGCTGTAAGAATGCAAACCTCGAGCTAGCATACAAGAAGATAGACTCCTCATTGCGCGGCAACCTGGGCGCGGAGCTACAAGCTCTCGTGGACGTATTCCAACGGCTCGTAGTCGTATGTCCAGCATACCCCGAATATGAGCGGTCCGTAAAGGATGGACGCCTGCTGATTCGAGGGGTCCCTGTACACAAGACAAAGTTCGCCCAGGATCCAACGAGCCCGGTACGATCATCAGACATTGGGGAAATTATTGCTCGCCAGTCAACTGAGAGGATCGCGAGAGTTCCTCTAGTTTCAGTGCGAAAAGGTCAGGCGCCACTCACACGCATACTCTTACAATCCAAAAAGAGAGGGGCAAGAATTATCTGCCCAGACGCCGAGAACCGTACAGACCTGAAAAACATCGCCGCTGCATGTATACAATCACAAGCAATCCCATGTGGATCAGCAGGATTGGCGGCAGAAGTTGCAGCCATATTACAACCACGTCACAACAAACTTGTGATCCTTTCTTCAAGCACAAACGAAGCGACTTTGAAAGAGCTGCAGAGAACTGCCAAAAATGCGCGAACACTCTTGATAAGAGCGAGCATTGCAAGTCTTACAGGACGATCGAGAAAACTGGAGATAGACAGGATTCGACAGCTAGCATCGCACGGTCTTGAGAACCACGACGTAATCCTCGTCTGCTCCGCCCTTTATCAGAAAGACCTAGACGCCTCCCTGATTTCACGTACGTCTGTGCCCAAGAGAGTAGGAGATCCGATTGCAAGTGGTCTGGCAATTGCAATTTCGCCCCTCGCTGTCTCAGGCAAGATCGATAAGGTTCTGTTAACTGGCGGAGAAATGGCGGCTGCGTTTTTGAAAACCATCAAAGCTAGAGAGCTAGAGCTTGAAAAGGAAATCCTGCCTGGAATTCCCGTGAGCACCGTAAAACTCGGTCGCGGACGTAGTTTGAGAGTTGTAACGAAAGCAGGCGGATTCGGGTCACGCGGATCAATGAAACAAATCATAGATTTTCTGATTTCCGATCGAACCGGTCTAGAGTGATAGGTCTTCTTATTCTCACTTTTGATATCATTAGTCTAACTTCAATTTGCGTACTTCGTGTCTTAATGTATGCACCTAAGGACTGACCCGCTTTCTGCTCAAGAAATTGCAGAGATTGATAGGGCAACGGTAGAGATCCTCTCCGAGGTCGGCGTTTCCGTAGCCAGTGAAGAGGCATGTAGGCTACTGGAACGTGCTGGCTCGAGAGTTGATTACAAAACTGGGATAGTGAAAGTTCCTGAGAACCTCCTTCGTGATGCGATCCGTTCGGCCACCCGATCCCAGCTTGACTTGTACGATAGGAATGGAGACTCTTTCATTCGACTTGAAGGCAAGAGAACTTACAATGTTAGCGGGTTCGACGCCACATATGTTCTGACCGGGTCGGGCGAGAGGCGACCATGCACCAAGTCAGAAGTTGGATGTTTCGCGAAACTCGCGGACGCACTGCCAAATATCCATGTTGTTGGGACTGAAGCGATTCCGCAGGATGTTCAACCAAGGTCGGCGGAGTTGCATGGAGTGGAAGCAATATTA
>DATKOK010000082.1:0-2967 GCA_035524675.1 Candidatus Methylomirabilota bacterium
TAGGGAACGGTCAATAGGTCCAGTATCGGAAGGGGACGTTACCTCGATCATTGGAATCTCGATAGTTGTAGCTCCTAGGTTCCGAAGTTTCGTAGAGAGGATTCGTGCTTGATCGGCAGATCGGGTCACCATAATTCGTAGACCTGAAAGTGGCATTGTGATCATCTGTATCACAAGTTCTCCAGCAGTGTTCCAGCTCCTTTGTCAAGAAGTGATCTTGCTAGTTCCTCTCCAACCTGAAGTGAGTTTGGATTATCTGAAGTAATTCGGCTGCGGACAAGCATTTGTCCATTCACAGATGCAATCATGCCCTCGATCGTCAGCTTCGAAGAATTGGATCTGGCATACGCTGCTATGGGGGTCCTACAGTTTCCCCCAAGGCTCTTAGAGAACGCTCTCTCTGCTTCGATCTCGCGCCGTGTCGTAGGATGATCAATCTTGTTTACGAGATCGACAACGTCTTGGTCTGAAGTTCTGGCCTGAATAGCGAGCGCGCCTTGTCCTATTGCCGGCAGCATAAGACTGATCGGTAGAACTTCTGCACGCTTGGACTCCAAGTGAAGTCGTTCTAAACCTGCAGCCGCTAGGATGACCGCATCGTATGCTCCGCTTGTGAGTTTTCTGAGACGTGTTTCTATGTTCCCACGAATATCGACCACTCTGAGATCTCCCCGTGCGGCTAACAATTGTGACCGTCGCCTCGGGCTGCTTGTTCCGATTCGTGATCCAGCTGGTAACTGCATGAATATTCTCTTCCCGTTCGAAATCAGGACATCGTGGGGATCTGCTCTCTTTGGAATCGCTGCAATTGTGATGCCGGGAGGCAATTCTACTGTGAGGTCTTTCATACTGTGAATGGCAACATCTACCTCTTCTTCAATCAACGCCTTTTCGATTTCCTTGGTGAAGATACCTTTTCCTTCAAATGTGCCGTTTTCGTGCTTTTTATCACCCTCGGTCTGGATAGTAATGACATCATACTTTGGCCCCGATACTGCCCGTTTCAACTCCTCAATAACTTGATTCGTCTGTGCGAGCGCAAGCTGACTTGCTCTAGTACCGATGCGTATGCGAGTCTTCATCAGTTATTTTCCTGGCTTATCGCGAATAACTCTCTGATGACGAGATCGAACGCTTCGTCACCATTACCGGCACGTTTCTTCAAACGCCTTGTAGGCTCGTATAGTAGCTTGTTTACGATGCGCTTTGTCAAAACATCGATCATCTCCTTCTGACGGCTTGAAATCTTATCCATGCGATTAAATGCTCGCGAAAGTTCCGTCTGGCGAATTTCTTCAGCTAGTTGATGTAATTCTTTGAGAGTGTCACCGGCTCGACGACTTCGAAGTTTAGTAAAGAATCTCGAAACTTCTTCATCTATCATCATCCGCGCATGTGACATACTGAATTCAGGGATTTGATGTTCAGCGAATGGTGCCAAATCATCAACATTATAGAGATGAACTCCTGGAATCTCGGCGGTTCGAGGATCGATATTACGTGGCACAGAGCCGTCGATTAGAATAAGTTCTTTATTCGGACGTTTCTGCACTGCCGAAGAGATATCTTCGGCGGCTATCACATATTTATCAGATGAGGTGAAGGTCAGAACGGCGTCGACTCTTTCCAATGCCGATGGGATTTGTTCATAGGACCATGATATGCCAGAAACACGTCTTGACAAGACTTGAGATCGTTGAGGTGTTCGATTCGCGACCAGAATTTCGCGTTTCTTCACTAGGTTCAGTTGGTCCGCAGCTAGCGACATCATCCTGCCTGCTCCGACTACGAGTATGGAGTTTATGGTTGGATATTTGGAAGTCAACAGCAATATGGCCGCGGAACTGACAGAGGTTCCGCTCAACCCTATGCCGGATTCTGTTCGTATTCTTGTCGCCGAACGGTCCGCAGATTGGAATAGTTCGGATAGAATACTTCCTGAGGTGCCTGCTCGTTTTGCAATCCTAATGGCATCCCTGACCTGAAGTTGGATTTGCTGCTCGCCTAAAATTAGCGAATCAAGCCCTGACGCGACAGCGAATAGGTGGCTTGCTGCAGCGGCATCGAACAGGGTGTAAACGTGCCTTTCCAGTTCGTTCTTAGGAGTTCTCCCCCAATCACTCAGCATCGTGAGGAGAGATTGACCATTCTCGTTTCCATCTGCTATCACATATAGTTCAAATCTGTTGCATGTAGAGAGAATTACAGATTCCCGAATTCCACTGCCGTTTCTCGTCATCACGCTTAGACGATCATTGATTTGGCCAAATTCGCAGTGGAATTTCTCCCTCAGCCAAATAGGTGCTGACTTGTGGTTAGCGCCTACTAGCACTAGTCGCTGTTCTATCAAGAGTAGTTCTTACTCTTCCGCATGTCTCTTCATGGCTTTGAGAAAGAAATCTGACAGGTATGAAGCAGCTTCGTTTGCTTCGTAATTTCGTTTGAAGTGAATCCTTTGGAAGATAAATCGATTCATCATTCCAAGTAGACACCCTGAAGCCAGTCGGGAGTCAGTCTTGCGAAACTCCCCACTACTTATTCCGGCGCGGATTATTCGTATCAACAAAGACTCAACGCGTCCCAGTTCTTTTAACAGAACGCGAGCACCAACAGGATCAAGTTGCGTTGATCGCCGGAGATAAAGTCCTGTGTTAATCAGTTTATTCGGAAAGGAGGAAAGATAGACACGAACAAAAGCCTCTATTTGTGAACTAGGAGCTTTCGCCTTCCCGCATTCAGCCCTTAGGGTAGTTGAAAATCCCTGCATCGTTATTGTTTCTAGAACCACTGCTTCGAAAAGGGCCTCTTTATTCTTGAAATAGTAGTACACAGTCGGCGCCGTAACACGTGCTTCTCGACAAATGTCACGCATTGAAACATTCGAAAACCCTTTCCTCGTGAAAAGTGTCTTTGCTACATGCAAGATATGCTGCTGGGATTCCATAGTTGTCGTCTCTCTCATCTCAC
>DATKOK010000083.1:0-13710 GCA_035524675.1 Candidatus Methylomirabilota bacterium
CTTCAATAGAGGCCCTCCTGGTAAGGGCTGCGGACAAGTTGGAAGCTCTGCTTTGGGCGTACGAAGAGTATCTTCTTGGAAACGAACATGTCCGTAACGCGAAGATTGTTGAGGATATACTTGTGAAGCTCGACAGAATTCGTCTTCCATCTGTAAAGATGCTAGTTGCGGAAACTCGGAGTAAAATCAAGACGACGTAATCTTGTTATTCTACAACGAGGGGTACGATTTCTTGTCTGTCAACGTCGAAGAGTCCCTTGTCTGTTATTCTTGCGTGGCTTATTACAGGGAGCGCAATGGTAACTACTAGGAGCATAGTTCCGCGATCAGTTAACCCAAGTTGTTCCTCAGTCCGTCTGAAGTTTGATAACTTACGTGCCACGGTCTCTGTCTCTTCTTCGGACATGAGACCTGCTACGGGCAGTTCCACTTTGGTGAGCACTTCTCCACCACTCGCGGCCGCTAATCCGCCTTGACATTCGATCAGGGCGTTTGCTGCCACTGCCATATCGATCGCATTCATACCTATTACAATCAGGTTGTGTGAATCATGGGACACCGTTGACGCAATGGCTCCTTGGTCCAATCCGAACTTGTCGATGAAACCAATAGCCTTGTTCTTAGTTCTTCCATGCCTCTCGAGGACGGCAACTGTAGCGTAATTTGTCTGTGCGATGTGAGATGTGACTATTGCGTCTCTTTCCTCAAAGCTTGACAAGAAGCCTGGCTGCAGTGTTATCACGCGGACTCGGATTGTTCCGTGCTCTTGTTTGACATGTACTCTGAACGTGTCATGTGTCATCTTTTCAAGTTTGACCGTCCGTTTCGCTACTTCGGGGAACCTGCGCAGGTTAATTTCGTTTAATAGTTTACCATTCTTAGCGATCATTTTTCCGTTCGCTAATACGACAGTCACGTTGAACTCGTTGAGATCTTTCAGGAGTAGGATGTCCGCGAGTTTGCCGGGCGCGATTGCTCCGCGGTCAAAGAGGCGAAGATGCTTTGCAGGAAAATACGTGGCAGACCTGACCGCGTCAATAGGGTCGAATCCTCCCTGTATGGCGGTGCGTACAACATCATCCAAATGTCCATCACGGATGAGGTCGTCCGGCATTACATCATCGGTTACGAAGAGTAGGTTTTGCTTGCTGGGAAGAGTAGCCAATAGTCGAACAAGACCCGGCGTGAGTGAGAATTTGCGCAGCTTCGCGAACATACCCAAACGCATTTCCCTTCGGACTATTTCGAAATCAGCTTTGTAGTCGTGCTCCGTGTCGATCGGGAAGTACTCGTGGTTTGCCTCGATGCCGGTGGATGCATAGGCGTTTGTCTCTTCCTCACTCAGACCCATGCAATGTCCGTCAATAACGACATTCGATTCTCTGCCAGTTTTGACTATGCTGGTCATTCTCTTGTCGAGGGTGATAACTCCGTAGTAATCCATCACTTCTGCAAGGCCGATCACTCTGTCCCACCCGAGCATCTCGCTTACATCTGCGGCGTCGATTTCAGCTCCTGCAGTATCTGCGTTCAAAACCGCGGGCACACACGTAGGGGCCAGAACGAAGATCTTCAGTGGCAAATCTTCGCTCGTGTCAAGCATCATTCTCACGCCGGCTTTGCCGAGAACATTGCCAATCTCGTGAGGATCTACTGCTACTGTTGTGGTTCCATGTGGGAGAACTGCCTCAGCAAATCGAGGCGGTGTGACCATGCTACTTTCAATATGCAGGTGGGAGTCGATCAGGCCGGGGATAGCGTACATCCCATTCGCGTCAAAAATGTCCTTTGATTTGAAATTATGTGATCCTCCGACATATGAAATGATTCTATCATGGATGCCTATGTTTGTGTCGTAAATTTCACGCGTGTATACGTTCACGAGTTTTACGTTTTTAAGAAGTAGATCAAACGGCGCATCTCCAAGAGCGGTTCTCACCATCTCTTCATAACTCAATTTTTTCGGCTCCTGGGATTCTGTTCGTGTTTAGGCGTTATAGGCTTTGCAAGAGACCTATTCTTCCTTGTATACTGTCCCCAATGCTTTCGGTGCAGCACCTTTTCTTGAGATTGGAATCAATACTGCTATCGCTGCAACATAGGGGAGCATGAAGAAGAATTCTTGGGGGAGCCAAGGGGCTGAGAATTTCAGGTAGAGTTGTGATGCGTCGATGAACCCGAACAAGACTGAGCCTCCTAGGATCAGGAGTGGGCTCCACTTTCCGAAATAGACCAAGGCTATTGCGATCCAGCCTCGTCCCCCTGTCATGTTTGTCTCCCATCTGCTGTAAAATACCGGTGTGAAGAGGGCGCCGGATAAGCCGGCGAGCATCCCAGTTATTATAATGGCTAGGCTTCGAACTTTTGTTACACTGATTCCAAGGGAAGCGGCAACAGCTGGGTCTTCGCCGCACGATCGAAGTTTGAGGCCGATGCTCGTCCTGTTGATCATGAACCATGCAACCACGGTGATTATGAATGGGAAGTACACGGGTAGGGGCTGCTGGAACAATGCTGGGCCAACTCCTGGTAAATCACTTAGGCCAGGTATGTGAATAGCTGAGAATTGCGGTGAGGTCGCGTAGGCATTTGTTCCGAAGAACGTGTCGTAAGCATAGTTCGCGAGCCCCGTGCATAGAAAGAGCAAAGTGAATCCTGCTATGATCTGATCGACCTTTCTCTTCACAGTCAACAGAGCCATAATGCAGCCGACGACTCCTCCAACCAGGACCGCTAGCCCCATCGCCAACCACACATTTCCGGTCGTGATGGCGACAAAGAAACCTGCGAACGATCCGGCCATCATCATTCCTTCCAATTCCAGGTTGATTACGCCTGATCGTTCTGAAATTACCTCGCCGCAGGCGCTACAGAGCAGGATAGAGGATTGCCTGATCGTTGCTGCAACGATCGCGATGAGTATTTCAATCAAGTTTCCAGCTCCTCTTCATCAAATTCTTAACTTCTGGTCTCACGAGCAGTATCATCAGGATTAACATCCCCTCGATTACTATGGAAAGATGGCTGCTTATTCTGAGAAACTTCAGTCCTTGCGAGCCAGTGTCGAGACCCGCGAAGAAGACTGAGACTATGATCAAGGTGAGCGCGTTAAGCTGACTCATTAACGCCAATAGAATCGCGGTGTAACCGTAGCCTGCTGAGAATTGCATGTTGACCTTATGTAGATATCCAACTGCCTCAGCATAGCCGGCAAGTCCAGCTAAGCCTCCGCTTATTAGCATGGCTGAGATCTGCGTCAAATTGACATTAATCCCCGAGAAGGCTGATGCGTTAGGGTTCCTCCCAACCGCTCTCATCTTGAAACCGAAAGCAGTCTTCTGAATGATGGCATAGGTAGCTAGCGCTGAGATTAGTCCGATGATGATTGAGCCGGTGAGGGTTGTGTCGGGCAGTAATGTTGGCAGACTGGCAAATTCGGGTACAGTCGGGGTAATCGGGTATCTGACGGGGATCGATTTGTCTTGCATCCAATCGCGAAGAAGAAACTGCATCAGAAAAAGGGCGATGTAATTCATTAAAAGACTGCTCAATAGCTCGTTCACGTTCTGCTTTGCTTTCAATACGGCCGGGATAAGTGACCAGGCCGCGCCTCCGACGAATCCTGCAACGAGCACTATCGGAATGGCAATGAGACTCGGCATGGTAGGTATCGACGTCGCAACGAGAACTGAAAGCAATCCTCCCAGAATGTATTGTCCTTCCACGCCTATGTTGAAGACTCCAGATCTAAAAGCTACAACAATAGACAGCCCAGCGAGTAGAAGCGGCGCGGTTCTGGTCAATGTGAATCCCACTCTCTGGTATGAACCAAACGCACTCTCTACAAGACCGAAGATCCCGGCAATCGCATTGACTCCAGATAGTTGAATCAGGATTCCGGCTACGATAAGCGCGGAGACAATCGCAATTGTCACGGATAGAAGTTCAGCGAGGTAATTCGATACGAGGTCCTTCTTCATCCATCACTAACTCCCGTCATCATTTGGCCAATCATCTTGATGTCCGGTTTTTCGT
Organism: Candidatus Methylomirabilota bacterium; assembly: GCA_035524675.1. GTDB lineage: Archaea > Thermoproteota > Bathyarchaeia > 40CM-2-53-6 > 40CM-2-53-6 > FEN-987. The sequence continues at coordinate 4,036 of DATKOK010000083.1, forward strand.
TTTCAATGGGGCCCATCAATTTTCCATTGAAGAGAACTGCGATCCGATCGCTGACTGCTAGAATCTCGTCTAGATCTTCAGAGATGAGTAGTATTGCGGTCCCTCTCTCTCGGAGATCTAGGATCCTATTTCTTATGAACTCCGTAAGAGCAACGTCGACCCCTTTCGTCGGATTGCATGCCACGAGGATCTTGAGGGGCTTCAGACTCAGTTCGCGAGCAACCACGAGTCTTTGGATATTTCCGCCAGACAAGTCGCTCGAAATTTGGTTTGGGCCACGGGCTTTGATTGAGAATTCCAGGATTGCTTCATTCGCAACCTCATTCATCTTCTTCTCCTTAAGAAGGCCAAATGGAGGCTGTGAAAATTCTTCGATACCTTTCAGTGCTAGGTTTTCTGCGATAGAGAAATCCGCCACGATTCCTGTTCGTAATGGTTCGTCGGTAATGTGGCCTATGCCTGCCTCTATCATCTGTTTGGCAGAATGATTTGTAAGATCATTGAATTCTCCGCCTGCGGTCATCTTCATCAGGATTCTTCCAGAATCTATCGGTCTACATCCTGTGATTGCCTCCGCGAGTTCCCGCTGGCCATTTCCGGCTATTCCGGCAATCCCAAGGATTTCTCCCTCTCTCAGCTGGATCGATACATCTGTGAGCATTCGAAATTTCGTTTCATCTGTTAGTGAGATATGTTGCGCTCGGAGGATTTCAAGCCCCAAGTTTCGTTCATGCTTTCTAACTTCAAAACTCACATCTCGTCCGATCATCAAATTTGCTAGTTCACGCGGGCTAGTCTCCTGGACCGTCTTTTCAGTAACTACGCACCCGTCCCTCAGGACGGTTATTCTATTGCTGACCTTCATTGCTTCCTCGAGTTTGTGTGTAGTGAAGATGATTGACAGGCCCGTTTCGACCATTTGTTTCAAGATAGAGAATAGGGCTGTTACTTCTGATGAAGTGAGGACCGAGGTTGGTTCATCGAGGATGAGGATCTTGACATCTCGGTACAGTGCCTTCAGTAATTCGACACGCTGCTTCTCCCCGGAAGACAACTGCTCCACCTTTGATCTGGGATCGACTTTAAGTCCGAATCTTTCCGAGATCTCTGAGATCTCCTTATCAAATGACTCGAGGTTGAGTATGCTGATTCCGGGAATAGCGGTCGGCATATCTGTGCCTAGGATGATGTTCTCTGTTACTGTGAAGGAGGGTATCAGACGAAAGTGTTGATGGACCATGCCTATTCCGAGTTCTAGTGCATCGGATGGCGATCGAAAGGATACAGGTTTCCCGAAGATTTTGATGGTTCCACTGTCAGGTCTGGTTTCGCCGTACAGGATCTTGCAAAGGGTAGATTTTCCCGCTCCATTCTCTCCTACGAGGGTATGTATCTCAGCCTTGGCGAGAGTGATGGAGACGTTAGCGTTTGCGATGACGCCGGGGTACCTCTTTGTGATCCCTTCGGCTTCCAATGCCAGTTCCATGAACTACCTCCTTTCCTAGTCTCCGATTGAGGTGCAGTGGCAGAAAAAAGGTGGGATAGTCCTTCGTTTCGTGAAGGACTCAAAAGCCAATCTTTGTAGGTAGAGCTGTCTCGTTGTTTTGTACGACTAGTTTCCCGCTGATTATGTCCTGTTCCATTTGTGCGACCGTGTTTTGCACTTGTTGAGGAATAACGCTTTCCAATCCGTGGTAGGGTGCAAGACCGATTCCGCCGTTTGTCATGTCCATCAGATAAGAGGGTTGGAGGTTTCCGGCTTGCGCATCCTGAACCATCCGCTTGATGTTGGCTTCTGGGTGGAATACGATTGATGTTAGAGTAATCTCTGGGGCGAGGGAAGATTGGTCATAGATTCCGCCGATGATGTACACGTACTTGCCAGCGGCTTTCCATTCATTTGCTGCTTCGATAGTGCCCTTCGAGATGCCGTCGCCACCGTTGTATATCACATCGGCACCTTGATTGAGTAATGCTAGAGTGTGTTCTTTCGCTTTGTCTGGATCATCCCAGGCCTGGACGTAGTCGATCAGCACCTTTATTTTCGGATTGTACGCCTGAGCGCCATACACGAAGCCCCACATGCCGCGGTTAACGTCGGGGACGGGGAATCCGCCGATACATCCGATGATTCCGCTCTTTGTCATGGCGGCAGCGATATATCCGGCCAAGTAGCCTCCTTGGTGTGATGGCCAATCATAGGTAGCGACATTCTTGAGGCCGAAGTTCGTGTATCCTGTGGCCCATCCGAACATTACGTTCGGAAAGTCGCGGGCGGTCTTGTTCACTGCGTCGCCGTAGTCGAAGCTGTGGGCAAGTATCAGGTTATAGCCCTTATCCGCGTACAAACGCATAACGGCTTCCGCGTCTGCGGGGAGAACAAAGTCCTGATAGTCCACTTGCAAGCCCATGTCCTTCCCTATCTGTGTTAGCCCGTCGACTGCTGCGTTGTTCCATGAGAGATCAGTGTGCGATCCTGGAACGATCATAGCGATCTTGTAAGCAGGAGCTTGAGTTGTGGACTGTTGAGTTTGAGTGGAAGATTGTTCAGTCATGGAAGTCTGGGCAGGCTGACTTGGTGATTGCATGAAATAAGCACCGGCGCCAAGGGCGGCGATGATCACAACCGCGAGGACGAGTACGCCTTGCATCTTAGTAATTGCCTTGCTTGAGTGAAATCCATTCAATCTTTGTCACATTTTTGAGTATCATTTTCTCGTATAAATCACTTGGGTATGGTAAAAATCGCCACCGCAAGCATCTACACGTGAGTAGTTTTTGTCAGATCTCTCGAACTGAAGTTTCCCGCGTGTACCATTGAACTGGTCTTGATACTTGCTCGTCTGGTCGCGTTTCTTGCTGGCTAAAGTGGTATTGACGCAGATTCTTTTTGAGTCTCGAAAACGAAGCAGGTCTGCGTTTTTTCAATTCCTCTAAGTAGTCTAAGTCCGTCGACGACGAATTTACCCACGGCGTCGACGTCCCTCACTTTGACCTTGACCAGGAAATCCCATTCTCCTGAAACAATGTGGGCTTCTTGAACTTCTGGGAAACGCGCGATTTCCTTAGCGACCTTTCTATGTGACAATGCTTTGTCGCCTTTGTGTGCAAATGATACAAAGATGAACGCTGTGGTGCCCGCGTCCACTTTATTAGCGTGCAGGACGGCGTGGTAGCCGCTGATTATTCCGAGCTTCTCGAGGCGTTTTATCTTCGCGAATACAGTCGTCACGGGTGAATCAATCTTGTCAGCGATCTCTCGTGAAGTGAAACGGCAATTCTCCTGAATTATCTGCAGAATCTGAATGTCTTTCGGATCTAGATTCGCGATCATAATTGTAAATATTACAATATTGCGACCTAAAACACTATCTTTGCTGGAAGAATTACGAAGATTTATGGAAATAACTTAAGTCCCGCCTCGGTGCAACTTAGGTCGAGTGAAATTCCTTGCCCAGCTTTGTCAGGGTTTCTGATCTCATTCTCGAGTACAAGCAGAAACCCCCAATGCCTCTCAAGAAGATGGTGACCTGCACGAATTGTGGCGTAAACTTGGTCTCTGAGGAAGGAGAGTGGTGTTGGGTTTGCATAAGGGACAGGGAGAGCCTTGACTGAGTATTGACCTGGATATTACTCGGTCGTAAATAGTGCTCTGTTCGCGTGAATAAGATAGATCGTAAGGACCAGGGGTCGTGCGATAAACAGATGAACTATAGTCCTCATTTTCTCAAATGAGAGGCTAGTTATGTCAAGGGAACCGCAACTCTGGGCGCTTAGCCTCTACCACGCACTTAACGATGGGTCGCTGACTGTATTTCTAGCCGCACTGCCCATCATGCGAGTGGCGGTCGGGTTATCGTTCATCGAGATCGGGACCATTCTGAGCTTGGGGTTGCTTGCCACGGTTCTCATGCAATTCGTGTTTGGGTTCTTGGCTGATCATGGTTATGCTCGGAAAGGCCTGGTGGTAGGTCTGGTGTCAATTGCTGTTATCGACCTTGTTTTCACTCATGCAGATAGCTATTCACAAGTCCTTGTGTTCTATGTTCTGCTCAGAGCGGCTGGTGGAGCATATCATCCAGTCAGCTTCTCCACGATATTCCAGACACTTGATCACCGATTCTCTTTAGGATTCCAAAGCGCTTTTGGAGACGCTAGCATAGCCCTCGCCATGGTCACAACGGGTTTTGCTGCTGAGAGCTTTGGCTGGCAGATCCCGTTCTACGCTTGGGGAGTTGCAGCATGTCTGGGCGCGGGCGTATTCATCTCGCTAACGAAACGTATGGGCAGATCGCCAAGTGCTGCTCGTGATGAATTGCGCAGGTCAGTTTCGAAGCACGTCATCATTCTCCAAATTGTTGGAGTTTTTCTTCAATGCATATTTGTAGTCTTCACAGGATTCATGCCCCTCTTCCTAAACGTGAACCTGAACTTGAGTCCTGGTGTGAGCACGCTCGTGGTCGCTCTTTGGATGGGTATCGGAGTCACTGCCAGCTTCAACGCTGGTCGGATCATTGGATTCTTCAGGAGCGAGCTTAGAACTCTCAGAATGGGGTTCGGATTAACCGCCATCGTGTTTATCCTAGCTTTCGCCGCAGCGAGTATGAAGTTGTGGTTTGTGGCCTTGATCCTGCTTGTAGTCAGCGGGCTACCTCACCTCTTGACTTACCCAGTTCTTTACAGCATGATAGGGATAACTTCCGAGCGGCGACATCTGGGCCTCGCATATGCTACGAACCTTAGCTTCAGCTATCTCGCGGGATCCGCAGTTTCGTACGCTACCGGGTATCTCTCTTCCGCGTACTCACTTGCAGTGATACTGCCAATTCTTGCTCTATCTGCAACTGGCGCTAGTATTACGACACTTTTGCTCTGATCGGCTTGTTTCGTGCGATAAGCATTAAATTCTCGATCAAGCTGTAAACTATCAGGGATAGGACTTGGCCTCTGAGATCACTGTGAGGCAGATTATGCGCACTATTGTATCGATCGATTCTAAGGCGAAGGTTAGGGAAGCTGCGCGGCTCATGGTTGAGAAGGGCATTGGCTCATTAGTTGCGAACCGTGACGGATTACCCTTCGGTATTGTAACTGAACGTGATCTTATGGAGAAGATCGCAGCAGAAGGAGTCGACCCGAACAAGATGACTGTGAGTGAAGTAATGACTGCACCTCTAACAACAGTTGATGTCAACAGCAGTATTTTTGATGCTGCCAGACGAATGGTGGAAAAAAGAGTCAAACGCCTAGTGGTCACTGATCAGGAAAAGATTGTCGGGATAGTGACTCAGACTGACTTAGTTTCTCATATGACCGACTTCCAGAAACTCGCGAAGCTTGGTATGGCCTGACTAGACTCTTACAAGTAAACCAGATGGGACATTAGGCACTAAGATGAACGTTATGAGACGAAAATCCTGAGGCTATCAACACGCCACCAGGAACATTCTCGATAGTGGCCTTCGATCACAGAAACGGAGACCTTGGAGTCGCCGTTCAATCCAAATTCCCTGCTGTAGGCAGCATGGTCCCATGGGCAAAATCGGGTGTCGGGGCTATAGCGACGCAAGCGTGGATCAATGTATCCTTTGGCCCGATCGGTTTACAATTGCTTGAGAGCGGTCTCTCGGCTTCCGAGGTCATGCAGCGTCTATTGACAAGTGATCCGAACCCAGGGGTCCGGCAAGTATCAATTGTGGATGCTAAGGGGCACGTGGCAGTCCATACTGGGAAGGATTGTATGAACTGGGCAGGCCATCTCGCAGGCGACGGATATAGTTGTCAAGGAAATATTCTGGCTAGCTCAAAAGTCGTTGAGTCAATGGCTCATGCCTTTGAGACCACGTCGGGAGACATCATCGAGAAACTGCTGAGTGCTCTTTCAGCTGGTCAAGCCGCTGGTGGCGATAGAAGAGGTCAACAGTCAGCAGCTATACTTGTTGTTCGCGAGAAGGGTGGCTACGAGGGATTAACTGATCGTTATGTTGACCTAAGAGTTGACGAACACCCCAGGCCGATCGATGAATTATGGCGGATTTTCAGGATTTATGACATGACGATACTGTCGCGTGAAGATCCTGCGAACCTACTAGTCATAGACTCCGAAATTTCGGGTAAAATTCAGAAAAATCTCAAGCGCTTCGGAATGTATGACGGACCAATGAACGGAATCTTCAACGATGATACCAAGATCGCGTTGAGCAGGTTCGTTCACACATACAACTTCGAGAACAGGATGCATGACGACGGGCGAATCTGGAAGAGCATACTGACGTACATGGATGAACTACCGGGCAAGAACGAAGATTAGGAACATATGAAAGCGAATTATGTAGCCCTTGTCTGAAACATTCTTGGCGAGGGTAGGGGCATGTCTCCAAAATCCAAACACACTGTAACTCGGGCATCTCTCCGCTGGAACAGAGCCAGATTCCTGCTCGCGCCAGTGATTGTAGCCATGACTATTCGCGCTCTTGGAGGCGTTTGGCTTTTCAATTTACTAAGCTCTGGGGGCACATTCCATACTCCTTGGATGGATGCAAACCCAGGCATGATTCCAGCGAATTGGTCCTGGCTATGGTTATTCAATGCGTGGGACAGCTTGCAGTTCACCCGGATTGCTCTCTTCGGGTATGCCCATCCAAACTATGTCTACTTGCCTGCCTATCCAGTCATGATACTGTTTACCGGTAGATTGACTGGCGACTATTGGTTTGCTGCTTTTCTCATCGCGCAGGGTTTCGCTGCGGGGAGTTTCGTGATGTTCCAGCTGGTTGCGGAACAGTACATGGGATCGAAGGAAGCACTGTGTGCTTCCCTTTTGATGGCAACATTTCCCTTCGTTAGCGTCTTTACAACCCTTAGCTATTCTGAACCCATATTCCTATTCTCCACACTATCTGCATGGTATCTCTATAAGAAGGGCAGAATCCGGTCATCCTCTTTGATGGCAGGTCTCGCAAGCGTGACGAGAATCTACGGTATTTTGATTGTACTGCCCATGCTTGTTGATCTGGTCAAATCGAAACGTTATCACCGATTATTCTATCTCACGATTCCCCTAGCATCGTTGGGGTCATGGCTTCTTTACTGCTACCTTTCAACCGGTGACTTGTTTGTATCATGGACTGATGAGAAGTATTGGCAGAAGGGTGGCGTTGGCGACGGTATCAGGATATTACAAGCCGTTTCGCAGCATGGGATTCAAGGATTGATTAACTGCTGTGCCGGACTCGACCCTACAATCTTCTGGTCAATCAGCCTCTTCATTATAATGGCTGCGTTAACTTGGCGCGTCGACCGTCCATTGTGGGTTTACGCTGTTGTCGTTTCGGGATTGTTGGCATTCACGACCACATACTACATTTCTTTACTAAGGTATCTAGCGTTCATATTCCCTATCTGGCTTAGCATACGGATCAAGAACGCTTGGATTGTTGCAGTGACTGTCGCAATCCTCCTACCAATGATTCTCATCATGTGGTTGTACACGATAGCAATCACATTTGTCGGTTAGCCCGACTATAACACAACATGCGCTTTGATATTTCCATCTAACCCGATCGCGGTAAGAAGTGAGAGAAAAGGGGTTAGTTAGAGAGAAGGAAGGTACTCGCGCATGAGAAGGCCGCAAATCTGGCATCTTATGAGCCGCAGAAGTCGCCCATCCTGGTCGAAATCTTGACCTATCTCACGCACTTTGCTATGCTGACATGAAACATCTTTGGTTTCGAGGACGAGTGACTGCATTTTTCCATTTCTCCTATATAACAGACGTTATAGACATGAAGATAAATCGAGAGTCGAATTTGGATAGATCGTCATCAGATATACAAAAACCGTGCAGAAACGGGTCTACTAAGCCCGTTCAATGAAGAGAAATTGTTATCTCTATACTGCATTCAGGTGACTCGGTCACCCATAGGACTCCTGATGAAGCATGACTCAGACTGGACGAATAGGCCTATTCATAGTTGGAGACTATAGTTGCCACGAGATCGTAAAATACGCCAGCCTAGCCGAGAAAAGCGGGTATGATTCCGTCTGGATCGCGGAAGACATGGGATTCAGGGATGCCATGGTACCGCTCGCGGCATTAGCGGTTTCAACGAAGAGAATCAAATTAGGAACAGGAATTCTCCCAATATACTACAGGTGTCCAACGTTAAACGCGATGACCGCCGCCACGTTGGATGAATTGTCGGGCGGCAGGCTAATCTTGGGCTTAGGCAGCGGAGCCCCACGTTTTCTTGCAGCCCAAGGGATAGCCTCCAACAAGCAGCTGGACGCATTGAGAGAGTACATAGAGATAACCCGACGACTGCTGCGGGGTGAATCAGTACGATACAACGGACATTTTCACAATCTAACTGACGTGAAACTGTCTTTCAAATCACCAAGGACTACAATCCCAATCTATTTGGCTGCAAGACGAGAGAGAATGTTACAGTTGGCCGGCGAGATAGCGGACGGCGTATTCGTAAGTGACGGATTCTGCTCTGAGGATTACATTCGATGGGCTCGCGAGAACGTAAGGAAGGGATTGAAGAAAGCGGGTAGGAGTCCGACCGATGTGGATTTTTCATGCGCAGTTCTCTTGTCCGTTGCGGATGATCATGACGAAGCAAAGGAACGCGTGAAGCCCTACGTTCTCACAGTCCTATCAAGAGGATACTTGGACCCATTTCTCAAAATGTGGGGATTGACAGCAGCCGACATAACGCCGGCCCGCAAAGCATGGCTAAAGGGAAACATTCGGTCAGCCTGCAAGAAAACTCCAGATGCTCTCATCGATGGCTCTGCGATCTACGGAACACCTAAGGAATGCAAGAAGAGAATGGCTAGATTCAGGACTTCCGAGGTGGAGTTGCCAGTGATAAGACCGATAGGGACCGATTTGAAATCTATCGTTGAGCTGGCAGCTAATTGGTGAAAAGTGCCTCAGCTCTGTTCTATTGAGGATAGGAGAAATCCTATAGAGTTGGGTTGGCAGCTAAGGCTGGAGTAAAGTTTGAAGACCGTTAACTGCGACTTAAAGGTCACATTTCGTGCCCCTTTATGTTTCGTTTATTCGTGGTGCACGGATTTTCACCCATCTGATTCGAAGCTTGAGAAGGAGGATTATGTAAGGAAGATAGTCGAGCGCACTTCACGAAAGATCATTTTCGAAGATTTGCAGGAAATGCAAGACGGTTGGAGTTGGCAGCGTGCAACCGTATCGTTGTATCCTCCCAATCGATGGCATATGGATAACATCGGCAACCACCGTGATGTCAAAGCCGACTATGTGCTAACGGGCGCTCCAGAAGATCGTACTCGACTCCACCTGAGATGGAAAGTGTGGCCCAAGACCGCTGCCGCGTCGAAATTGACCAGAACTGAACGCGAGAGATCGGTTGCATCTGCATGGAAGAAGTTTGCCGCAGCATTAGAAACGGATTACAAACGTTCACGTGCTCACCAGAACAAGCGCAGTCCTCCAACTCGCGGGGGACTGCCTGCTACGAGGTAACTCTAAAGGGCACGATGACAGGAACGCCACTCGGAGCAACCATCTTGGTCAAATGGGCTATACATTCACTTCTTTGGAGTGAACGTTTCGATATTGATCCGAATCCTGTGATCAAGAAAGCCAAAGCTTTCGGGTTTGAGGGAATCGAAATCTACGTAGCTCCC
>DATKOK010000084.1:0-5554 GCA_035524675.1 Candidatus Methylomirabilota bacterium
ACGTCTATGCTTCTGCACTTTACTTGTCTGAGCAGTCTTACAACTCCGCCCACATCGATATCCTCCACCTCGACCAGGTCTCCAACTTCGAGGCTTCCTCCGACATCTACACTTCGTGCGCTTAGCTTGCCATGCACGTGAACTCGGCCCCCTACATCCAGATCCTCTAGCTTCGCGTCTTTGACAACATCAAGCTCCTTGTCAACGTCCACATCTCTAGCGCTTAGGGAACCTGCTACATGCAAGCTGCCATCAGATATGCGAAGACCGTCCTGAAGTGAGAGATCTCCGTGAACCTCCAGATTGCCATCCATACCCCGGAACTCCTCAGCCTTCAAACTACAATCGAAGATGACGGTTCCGTCAGTCTCCACGACACCTTCCACGGTAACTTGTGAGTCTTCCGCTGTAATCGTCGCTCCATTCTCAACCTCCAAGTCGCCGTTAACTGTGCCGAGCTTGGTTTTCGAATTCTGCTTGACAGATGTCGTTGCCGTACACTCTCACTCGCTAACGGTAAGTTTGACAGCTTCGAATATATGCTATGTCAAGATTTCGATTCAGGGTAATGTCGGACAGCTTCTTCGATCTGAAGGAATAAAGCCTGCGCATCCTTATTCTAAGGGTTTTCTGCACTTCTGGTCACCGAATATGGAGTTGAAATTCTTACGATTAAAACGCAGAGCACGTTGTGTTATGACGTGTCGTGGTCACATAATGTGACTACCTTCTGGATCGAGGAATGTCATGAAACTCTGCACTTTCCTGTAGGCTTCAAGAAACTCAAGCCCCCTGTGCGTAATGTGATAGTAGCGACTCTCACCCGCGTTTCGCACAGAAACCAAACCATAACCCGCAAGAGTCGTGAGGAGTATCTTGACTCGGTCGAGTGGTAGGCCGGCTCCGTACGATACCCTTGTAATTAACGTCCCTTCAGCTCTGCGCTTAAGGACCTCGAGTATGTCCGCGTAGATGTCTATGCGCGCGCGTTTCTTCATCTGTCCCGTCAGTCTCTATAGCTCATGAAGTGGGCTCGGACCAAGTACACTTTGATCAGATATATCCTTCACCACATTCACGGGGCAGCAGTGAGGTCGAGCAGCATGAACCTTGCACCGCTTACAGGATTGAGCCCGTAAGGCGCCGTCTTCCTGAAACCGAGCGACTCGCATAACCTGAGAGCTTCCTTCATTGAGGGAAGCACGTTCAACTTCATTATTCGATAACCTCTTGCCCTGGCTTCACCTATGATCGATTCGGATAGTTTGCGACCAACACCTTTCTCGCGAAAAGCGGGTCTCACATACAATCGCTTCATCTCGCAGACATCTCCACTCATCTGTCGTAATGCAACGCAGCCGACAGCATCTCCCCCCTCTTTTGCTATCAGGACGCAGCCGCTCGGCGGAGCGTACTCAGAGTGAAGGTTTGCGATCTCTCGATCCAAGTCCACATGTGATGAACCTATCCGAGCGGCATATTCGGATAATAACGTTCGCACTTGAACGAGGTCACCTGATTGGACTACGTTGATGGTCATCAAGTTCAGTTCTCTAACTAACAAAATCTAGGCGGGTTGGATTTTGTCGCCTACTCGGATGATTCCGCCCTGTAGTATCTCCGCCCGGAGGCCTCCTCGATGAGTTAGTCCGCTGATGACTTTCTTCTGCGTTACTTCTTCTAAATATTCGCAAGGTTCACACAACTTGACACCCCGTGCCACTACATCGCCCAATCTGAATCTCTTATTTACGAGATGATTGAGCGGAACACCACGCGTGACTATGTTTCTCCTGCTTTCGAGTGGACTTAGTTCGATCGAGTCTTCACGCTGCAAAGCCTCAATCGCTTCGAGCTCGATTAGCGTAAGTTGCCGTGCAGGGCCAGGTTTGTCTGAGAACTTGCCTCTCTCGCTTAGATAGCGGTCTCCCTCAAGCCCTTTGCCAGCTATCGCCTTAACCTCGCGAATCGAAACCATCTTCTCCCCAGCACTCGACGTTATCTGAATTGCGATAACCTGGCCATTCCATTCTTCTGACACTTCAGTACCTCACCGTCTCCTTCGACTTAGCTTCACATTTAAGATTAACAGAATCGAGAACAGTATTAATGATGCAAATACCCAGGCAAACGTTGAACCGTTGATTTGAGCTAAAGCCCCATTTCCACTCCAAATTGCCTGAATCACCATAGGTGATCGCACCTGAATAGGATCACCCATCTGGAAAGATTCATTGCCGTTCGTCCAAGAATCGAAAAGAAACGCGGCATGAAGGCTGACAACGGGATAGAGAGAAGGCTCAACGGTTGAGTTCGCATCATACCAACCTGATCCATTGGCCCCACCGAACGGCGAGTTGACAGCGACATAATACTGAACGCGATATATCGCGTTGACAGTAGTGTTCTCTGTTAACATTTCAGTCTTTGCGACTGAACTGTTGGAATCGTCCCATTGAACGAAAAGATAGCGAGTATTGTTCTCGTTTATAGTTCTCTGAACCTCGATATTATGAAAACCTCTATCGACTTCGAGCTGAAGCTGCCCCGTGTTGGACACTACATATTCCGTTGAATCTACAGTAACATCGCTATTCGGAACAAGTCCGCCTATTCGGAGAACTATCTGATTAGTAGCAGACACTGACGTTGGATACGGGTCGGAAGCAACCCTCCATTCGTTCCCGTCCTTAGCTATAACGAGGAGCGAGAAAGATGATTGTGATGAATTCACAATCGGAGGCATATTCAATCGAACACTGATCGGCGTTGAAGTGGCGTTGAAATGGGTTACACTCAGAATCCGATTTGTGCTGAAGTCATATGCGGCGAATGCTAGCTCGCCAGTCGATTGATTGCTTGAAGTTACCAATGCTTCAGCGAAAAAGACTTCACCCCATAACACAGATGATGGAACTTTCAGACGTGATACAACATACGTCAAGCCACTGGACTCTCTATTGCTTGACGTGAATGCGACTTGTGAGAATTGCAACGCCTTCGCCGTTTCGATGAAGGTCACGGTAATGCCCAGCGCTATGGAACTGTAGGAATTGTCCTTAAGCGGGGACCATACCTCGTGCCCCATTTGGTCGAGCACATGGAATTCCTTGTGCACGTACGCTGACCCCCTCCAGCCCTCGGTAGGAGCCTTCATGTAGAATTGGATGCCAGTCTGCTGAAATGTCGGAGCATGACCGTACAACAACATTACGTTTGAGTTCAGACTCGATGCGCCGTTGATAATTCCGGGCGGCAGCCAAGCTGTAATCAGTATGAGGCCATCTGAGCTGGTCCATGTTTGCGGGTCGCTCTCTGCGATGGACGCTGCAGCTTCAGTCCCTACAGAGTACCCCACCAAGAATATGTGTGTGTATCCTCGGTCCTTGATCCATTGATGAAGCTGTTTTGCTACGGAAAATTCTCCCTGAATGAGTTCTTGATAGATCGTGCGGTTTGACATGTTCGGGGAAGGATACGCCCCCTTCTCCAATGAGAGTACGCAGTAGTATTTGGTTAGATCTTGCAGGAATCGGATCGTGCCGAATGATTCGTACTCGAGTGGGTTAAGTAAGTAGCCACCCTGCGAAGATCTGACGCCCCCACCTAACCACAAAATGCATGTGTCGCTTGCAGATTGTTCCCAGTAGTACCAAGAAGCGTCACCGATCTTTACGACGGTCGCATTCACGGGAACAGGTAACTGCCCGAACACAGGAGATAACGGCGCCACGATGAGCGGAATAGAAATTAGAAAAATCACTATCAACGAACGAAAGATCCTGGACCTTCGATGACGCGAATGACTGTGTCCTCGCGTCATAACCCAGGCTCGTAGTCCCAAGATTAACGAACCAAGGAGGAATATTCCGCCGAGTCCATTTAGATTCAGGAATGTGGATGAGTGCACCCATTGAGCGGTGACCGTTTTCGGAGCGTTCATTACGATTGTGCTAGCAGGTTCTGAAGACGCGCTATCGCCTGACCATCCGACGAAATCTGAAGAGTCTGTTAATAGTCCAAGGAGACTGGGTGAATTTTCAATCGTTGTAGCGATACTGTACTGAGCAAGCTTGCCCTCCTGATACCATCCTGCACCAGTCACGCCACTGAATGGTGATGTTATGGTGAGGTGATACTGAGTCATGTAGATTGGTTGTATACTCGTGTTTTCCGTAATGAGGAGGTTACGGGGATTCGAGCTTACCCCATCGCTCCAGTCGACGAAGAGAAGGCGCCTACCGATCCCAGTCTGGAATTCTCGAAGTACGCCCAGGCGGTAGACGCGTCCAAGATTCAGCTTAACGGTCAAAGCGGTACTGTTTGATTCTAACACTTTGTCATCAAGAAGGATCTGGAGATTGGGTTGAAGGCCCACTAATGTTAGGAATCCATCTTCAGCAACATTCACGGAGAAAGCGAATACCCCTGCTTTGTCGTTGAACCACGCGTCCTGCACCCAGGCACGAGTTATCGCTGCAAGGTGCCACTCTCCCGGAGTCTGCGACGCTTTGAGGTTGAAACTGTAATCTCCAAACCCGGGACCAGACAGGGTTGCGTTCGTTACTAGACTTTGCAGGACCAACCCTGATTCCAGGTCCCAAACGCCCACATCCATCATTCCGAACCGAGCCGAGTACGCCACTTCGATTCTTACAGTGAAGAGTTGGCCAATCTGGACCGTTGTCGGGTAATGTACGGTTATGATTCTTGTCGACGGCTCATTGGCGTGAGCCAATGGGAGCCTGCATACTGCAAGAATCAGTATGACGGCGAGGATTACGACATAACTACGACGCATCCAAATCATCTTGCACAGCGTGCAGGTGAATTATACAAAGGAATCGGCAACCGACCTGGCGACGCCTCCGCCGACAGCCTATTTTAGAAGAAGAGCATGATCAAGACAGGGTGGGCCGGGGTAGCCAAGAGATCATCCAACATGATCGGGCAACCTGGTATGGCGTCGGCTTGCTAAGCCGATGACTCTCTGAGTCTCGTGGGTTCAAATCCCACCCCCGGCGCCAGTTACCGAACCGTAGGGGCTTTCGGTGAAGTTCTAACGCATTCCACATGCGAAAAGAATGCTACAGGAACTCAACCATCAAAGCCACCGTCAACACTTTGAAAGCAGTCAGCAAACGCACGAACCTACTGGAGCCGGAACACGTTAAAGCATGGTTAACCACCAGCCCAGTCTCGAATAACCCAGCGCACTCCCTACACTAACCGGACAAGACCACAGATGCTATGGTTTAGCGGAAAGGCGCAAAAACCTGTTTTAAAACGTTTTAAAACGTTTTTTGAGACGTTTCTAAACGTTTGAGACGCCCGATTGAAAAATCTGCAACTGCCGTCGAGTAGTCTTGTCTCCAGACCGTGTAGTTTACCTCCCGAAATTGATCATGTTCAGCAAATCAAACCTGTCGCAATATCAATATGCCAATTGAATTCGACTAGAGAGGCAGGTGGAATCGATGGAATTCATCTTCATGCTAACGCACCATGATGTTACGATTCCGAACGCGTTGCAAGTGTTTGACGAGGTTAAGGA
>DATKOK010000085.1:0-8743 GCA_035524675.1 Candidatus Methylomirabilota bacterium
TTGGATTCACACCACCCACTCGGTAGATTAGTCGCTCAAGAGGATTCAGAATTATGTCAATGCGGCTTGGTGCTCGAGCGAAGACTCGTGTGACGTAGGGCGCGAAAAGTCGTCCTATGGTGATCACTAAGGCAAGAATTACGATTACTACTGAGGTTTGTACTGCATCGATCAATTTGATTCTTCACCATGGTTCTTCCAGTGTTCCCAGTATGGATTAAGAGGACATCAACCTCAGAGTTGGTAGTCGTTACTGCGACCTAGTGCCGTGTGCGCCGTTTCTGGGCCCTTTAGGAGCGTTAAGAACGATTGAGGTTACAGTACTTTTTATACCCTTGATCTTCAGAAGTTTATTCTTAACGAAATCTCGGAATTCTTCGATGTCCGCTGCTGAGACAAGCGTGACAACATCAAATTCCCCGGTTACTTCGTAGAGTTCTTCTACGTTAGACAGTTGAGAAAGTGCTTGTACGACGTCGTCCAAAGTGGGCGACTCGACAAAAATGTTTACGAAGGCTAGAAGTCGCGGCAAAGTTAATCATCGATCCTTTACTCCGATTGAATTGAATCTTCGAGCAATATTATACGACATATTAAACGTTACCCAGAATGAGCTCAGATCTTTCGATCCAGGAGCGTTCCTGCGTCACAATGAAGCGGCATCACCGAAAACGAGAAACGTAAAGCAACTTCTTACGTGGGTTCGCGCGCGGAAATCCTGTGAGTCATATTGGTAGAACTAGCTAAATCTAAAACTATACAGAATCTTAGAAGCGCGTTTGCGGGTGAGTCGCAGGCAAACCGAAGGTATACGTACTTTTCAAGAAGAGCTGATGAGGAAGGGTATCCTGAAGTTGCAACCCTCTTTAGATCTGTAGCTGACGGTGAAACGGCGCACGCGCTGAGACACTTTGATTTCATGAAGAGCGTTGGTGATCCAGTCACAAATGTCCCTGTTACTAATGTGAAAGAGATGCTTGAATCATCCGTCAAGGGCGAGACCTACGAGTGCTCCTCAATGTATCCTGAATTTGCGAAAATTGCGCACCAGGAAGGATTCGAGGAGATCGCCAAGTGGTTTGAAACGCTGGCTAAAGCCGAAAAAGCACATGCTGGTAAGTACGAGGAAGCACTCAAGACGTTAAAGTAAGACCTTAACTTCTCGTATCTTACAAGCCGGGAGTACTATCTGAACGCCTAGTTAATGGACTTCACCTGATAGGACGTGAATGTACCGCGGTTTATTCTGATTTGGCTTCTGCCCACGCGAATTTGGTGACGAGCGTTTTCGGATAGTACTTTTTCCAGTCATAGTTAACTTTGCTGCAGAACGCCACCGAAACTCGCGGATCAATGTAGTTCTTTAGGGAAGTCCCTAGGTTCCATGTTCTGCTGAGTTTCATTTGGGTTAGTCTGAGTTTCAGTGATTGCTTTCTCTTGTCAATCGATTTCCCTTTCTTCTCCTTAAGCGCCTGAAGCATCTCAACGCGTTTTTGGTAGGTTTCCTGCCATTTCTTCGGAACCGCTTTTTGGTGGTTAAGCAGTTGTGCTACGGCTGCGTTCGCTTCCATCAGTGCCATCTTCTTCTCGTTGTCTTGACTTTCAGGTTCAACTTTGGATGAATCTAGCTTCTTCCTGTAGAGGTGGGTTGCTGAGAAAGTTCGGAAGACCTTAGGGCTCAGTCGAGGCATCGCTTCGGATAGAAATTCACGGACTTGTTCTGTTGTTATACCGCTGAATACGCGGTCTCCGTCGGAAATGAACTCCTGCAAGTTTCGGTAGGCCGCCTCTGAAACTTCTTGTTCTCTTTCGAAGAGTATAGAGTCTTTGCCGAGGAAATGCAGTCGTATTTTTGGCGGACTGTTGTGCGCTAGGCGGATGTGCTCTCGTCTGAGGCTTGTTGCACCTACGGTTCCACTTTCGGTCTCCTCTTCGTCACCGACACGAATGTTGAAAACATCGATGAGGTAGGCGACCGTGGCGACTTTTCTTCGTTTCACATCATCTGCAGTTAGGTTTTGTTGGATGTGTGCGCGGATTTGGGCTACTTTTGATTCGAGTGCTAGTGCTAGATCGAACTTCTCCTGTACACGTTCCTGTTTCATCGGCGTGGCGTCGTGGAACCAGACGTACTTCACTTTGCCGTTGAGCTTGTCAGTCCATCTTGCTATCCAGAGTTCTCTTGGGCGCCACTCTCTTCCAGCCCATTCACCAGGAGGCGCAGGCGCGTCCGGGCTAAGGTTGAGAGTAACATCTTTCGTTTCAATGGCCGGTTTCCATTTTCCTCGATCAGGGTGTTTGCCTCTTCCCATGAATATTCCTGGTGGTTCCACCATGTAGCTTGCTATTTCCATTCTAGTGCCGTCAACGCTTGCCCACCCGTAACGCTCTTTCCGTTCTTCGCGGATCTTTTTCCTTTCTGCTGCCAACTGTTTCTTTTCGTCTTTAGTCATTCCCGCTTTTCGATTTCTTTCAGCCTCAATCCATTTGGTTATCGGTGTCCAGTCGATATCGTCGATCGTAATTTTCTCTTTGAGACCCAGAACGAGTGCGAACGCTTTCATGAAATTGGAACGGAAGGTTGCGTCGTCGACGTATGGGGTGCCAAACTTTTGTGCAAATTTCACCGCCATTTCTTCTTGCAATGGATTCAGAACGATTTGCTTTCCCCGGAAGTTTATGGTGAAGCCTTGTGGCTTGTACGCATCGGGAATCAGCACTCCATTGTGAATTAGTTGCTTCATTTCCCTCGATGCCATAATTTGACCTACTGCTCGATCCTAGTTTAATATTCATCCCGTCATGGGGTCAGATATATTTTGCAGTCAATTTAGTGTCATAATCAGCTGGGTCGAGCGAGTGCACATAGGAAACCTTCACCCGTCGATCGTATTTACGTACAGGATTCTCCTTCGAGAATGGTGACTGCGCTTCCGCCGAGGAAAACTCTGTCTGATACTACACGCACATGAATTACCCCTCCGCGAGGTGAGGCTTGGTAGGCTGTTAACTCGCTCTTGTGCAGTCGCTCTTCCCAGAAGGGCCCCAGACCACAATGGGAAGAACCTGTTACTGGATCCTCATCGATGCCAAAAGCGGGTGCGAAGAACCGTGAGACAAAATCAAAGCCCGGCGTGATCGCTTTCGAGGTTACCGCGACTGCGTTGATTGAAACGGAAGCTAACTGAGCGTAATTTGGCTTTAAGCCGCGAACAATTCCTTCAGATTCCACCTCAACAAAATAGTATAGTACGTTTTTGCCAACGAACTTCGGTTTCACGCCGAGAGATTCGACGAGCCCGGTTGGTGGCGAGATTGGTGTTACGCTCTGTTTAGGAAAATCTAGTTCAATCCAGCTCTCTTTGGATGTTGCAGTTAAGGGGCCGCTCCGGGTGTGGAATATTGCTGGCTCTTCCCGTTTCAGGTAGCCTTTTTCGAAGAGAATATGTGCGCTGGCGAGGGTTGCGTGTCCGCATAGATCAACCTCAACTTTGGGAGTAAACCATCTAAGACTGTATCCGTTATCACTTTTCTTGAGGAAGGCGGTTTCAGAGAGATTCATTTCGCGAGCGACTGATTGCATCCAGACTTCTTCGTGTTCTCCTGAGAGTATACAAACCCCTGCCGGATTGCCATAGAACGGTTTGTCAGTAAAGGCGTCTACCGTGAAGATCTTGGATCCCATTTCAATTCAAGAGTACTGAGCATGGCTGCTAATGCAAATGGTTAACTGACTGCTGCGAAGACTATCGATTGGATCTATGAATGAGTCCAACCTTTAACCTTCTGGAGGCTCATTCGAGCTCCCATGGTCAAGAAGGCGTCGTCGTAACTCAAACAACAGAACTTGAATCCCATCGATAGTGCTTCGTTGATGTTGTTCTCGTTGCAGTGCATCCCAGGGGCAACGCCGTGTGTAGCGCATGCGTTCAGGATTGTTTGGATTGCTGATTTGAATTTCGGATGATCAGTTTTCTGAAAGACACCTAAGCTGAGAGAGAGGTCAGTTGGACCGATGAAGACCGCGTCTACGCCAGGAACAGTTAGAATCTCATCTATATTGTCTAAGGCCTTCTGGGTTTCGATCATGACGACGATGAGAATATCTTCATTCGCGTCATTCACGTACTCTGTTAACGATGAATAATATCGGGACGCCCTTCTCGGTCCACATCCTCTGTTACCTTCAGGCGGATACTTGCAGGCGCGCACGGCATCTTCTGCCTCTTCTCTGGTGTTGACATAGGGGATGACGACTCCGCGTGCGCCGGCATCTAGAACCCATTTGAAATACACGGGTTCATTTACGGGGATTCTGGCGAGCGGAACACAATGAGAACTGTTCATCGCCTGCATCATTCTCTGGACGTCTGGTATAGTCATCGACCCGTGCTCTAGGTCGAAGGTCAACCAGTCGAATCCGAGCATGGACAATTGCTCCGAGACGTCTGGATTGCCCATGCAAATCCATGTTCCAACCGATGCTTTGCCGGTTTTGAGCTTGTCCTTAACTGGATTTGTCATAAAACCGCTTCAGTGTTTTTCTTGGTTCGAACTTACGGAATCTGTTCTCTTGACCGTTTCTTCTTCCATTTCTCCAGAGTGAAGCTTTGGTCTTGAAACACTTTCTTCTCGTTAGCCTCGCGCTGGAGTAATTCAGTGGCATATTCCAAGACTTTGGAGAGTTTGTCTGCGGGGAATTTGCAGGCTCCGCATTGATCCATGTGGATGATGTCGCCCGGTTTGACTGTCATACCGGCGACTGTGACAGGAATGTTGGCGCCTCGGAGTTGTGTGTCGCCGTGACCTGATGTGAATCCGGTTGCTAGATACTGAACATTTTGCTCACGGATCTCAACGTAGTCTCTCATCGGGCCGTCGGTGACTACTCCGATGGTTCCGAATGCCTTGAATTCAGTCGTCATCATGCCTCCAAAAAGACCGGACTTGTTCAGCAGACCTTCTGAGTATGTCTGCTTTGCAACAAGAATGACTGGTTTCGCTGTAGCGTTGAGGTGGTCGTAGAGGATCCAAGGGTCGAGCTGTGTGTGTTCTGGTTTCTTATCAGAGTACCAAGCGGTGGCCGCGTATCCGCACAGCGGTCCAAGCTCAGGATAGATGCAGTGCAGTGAGGTATCAGTGTAGTATTCTCCATCCCAAGCGTCGTAGAGTTTTAGACAGATGTCGCTTTCAGGGTAGGTCGCCACAACGTTACATATTGTAGCAGTATCGAATTTTCGAAGTTCCTGAATAATCTGTACGTCACTCATCGTCAAAGGGTTTTACCTCGGTCAAAGATGCTAGTTGCTATGCATAAATAGCATGCGAAGAGCTTCCAGCTCAGAATTTTGGAGGCCCCATCTGTATTCTCTTTCGCATCTTGTCCACTGAATCGTGACCGATATAGAGACTTTCGAGCCACCAATTCAGTCCTGCCTCAATGTAAGGCCGGATCTTCTTCGCGTTCTCTTCTCTGCTTTTGCCTGTTCCCCATCCGATTATGGCAACATCATAGTGATTAAGGTTTGAGCGATACTTCCCGATGAAACTTAGGATCTCATGCAAGTCTCGAGGATCCGGCCTGATAGAGTGCCCGAGTTTGAGCGGGAGAACTCCGTCCCATTTGGCGGCGCGACGGAATGGTCCTTTTTTTGGCCAGAACCCGCCTACCCATATTGGGACTCTAGGTTTCTGCTTGGGCACGGGCAGGAAGGTTGTTTTCCTCAAGACCTGATAGTACTCTCCTCTGTAGCTGAATGGTTTTCCACTCCACAGCCCCGTGATGACTTCTAGCATTTCATCAGCTCTCTTCGCGAGCACTTTCGTATCAGACACCATGCCAAACCTCTGATAGTCAGTGCTTTCTTCTCCACCCAAGCCTACGCCAAGTATCATTCGGCCGTCAGATAATTGATCTAGAGAAGCGACTTGACGGGCCAGGTTCCAGGGTTGATAGCGGGGCAATGGGGTCACGGTCGTGCCGATTCGGATCTCGTTTGTCTTCATCGCAATAGCTGATAATGCAATGAAAGCATCTGTGAGTGGAATCCGGAGATTTCGTTCGATTACGTGATCCCAGAGGAAAAATCCATCCCAGCCAGCTCGTTCTGCCATAAGCGCGAGTTTCGCGTATGTTTTTGGGTGTGAAGCTTTGCCGAAATTCGGCAAATACAGTCCGTGGCGCAGCCTCTGATGATCAGTTAGCAAGATTCTCAGAAGGATAATCAAATAGTGCTGCATTAAGGCTTGTTAATCCATATGTAATCCGCGGTTAGTTTACAGTATTCTAAGCGGGCATCTTAGACGCGAGCGATTGCTTCAGAATTTCCTGGATCTCAGCCGGAATCCGTGGCTCGTTGGCGATCTTGACGATCCAGTGAAGAAGGTCGCGCTCCGTAACGATGCCGACGACTTTGCCGTCCTTTACTATAGGAAGTCTGCGGATTCCGTAGTTGAGCATCGTCTCCATTGCTTCACTAATCGGCGCTATTGGAGATAGGAAAATCACTGGACTCGACATCATTCGCTGTACTGGATGCTTTAGATTCTCAGGATTCTTGATGATGCTTCGTGAAATGTCGCGTTCTGTGATGATCCCCAACAGTCTCTCATTTTCAACGATCAGTATGCAGCCCACATTACTTTCAACCATCCTGCGAAGAGCATGCTCTACGAGGTCTGTCGGCTTCACGAATTCAACAGGATTAATCATAATCGATTCGACACGGTCGAGATTGTCATCTGACAAAACTGACCAATGACCAATATACGGAATGTTGCATTAATAGTGAGCGTAAGCGGAACTTTTCACGTAGACCCGTATCCTGAACAGCTAATCGATCGTTTTCGGCGGATCATAACACCGATTTAGTCCGCGCAGTCAGGTGAGGTTTCGTAATGCTTCTTCAATGCTATCTTGAAAGAGGCCATATCAAACTTCTTGTCGGGTGGGTAGACGATAGTGTGACATCTTCCGCATTCGATCCCTGTGAAATCCGGATTGGGTGCCTGTTTTCCAGGGTTTGCGAGGAGGAATCCTTTAGGGTTAAGGCGTTTTGTCTGCCTCTGAGCTTCGGTCGAGCCTTTTTGAGGGTAAGGTTTCCAGCGCGTACTTCCACATTTTCGACATTTTCGCCTGTTGGTCTTCGTTGTCGAACCACACGAAGTGCAAATCCAACTCAATCTCGAAGACCCTACTAGTAAGAGAGAAGTTCCTCTATTAAGAGATCACACATTCATTCCTCTCAATATTGAATGCGAAGGGCGTGTTATGAAGGTTGAAGACGATCACCTCAGGGTGATACCTGCTCCAGTGATATTCGTTGCATTCATCACCTTAGGGCTTGGGCTGAACTGGATGCTTCCCCTTTTGTTCCTCGCGAACGTTCTCGTAGCACGTGTAGCCGGTTTCTTCGTTGTCGGGGTGAGTTTCCTTGTGGGCGGTAGTGCGGTAGTTGAGATGCGCAGACATCACACCAGCCCGAACCCTCACAAACCAGTGACGGTGCTGGTCGAAGATGGAGTATTTCGCCATAGTCGAAATCCTGTTTACCTTTCTCTTCTTGTCCTGTACGTTGGAATAGCGATTTGTGTTAACGTGCTTTGGCTGATTCTGCTATGCCCGGCTCTGTACTGGTCAGTGGAGAAGTTGGTGGTGAAGCCTGAAGAAGATTACTTGGAAAGGAGATTTAGTAACGATTACGTGCAATACAAGAAACGCGTACGACGATGGATCTGAAGGCGACGGGTACACGTTATGTAGGGCGACACAATCCACAGGTAATCAAAGTTAGGTTGAAATATCCAGTCTCGTGAGCACCTGAAGATTCTAATGGCAAAGTTAGCCTCGTTCCTCTTTGCTCAACCAACATCGCGAAGCCAATACGTGTTTGTTGTCCTCAGATTAGTCATCGCCGCTTTCTGGCTAATTTCTGATATTCCAAGGTGGATTGCCCTGAGCGAAGGGCATCCGGTGACGAACGGTATGGTTCGCACGCTTTTTGGATCAAGCGCCTTAATTCCGATGACCTACTTTTTCACACTGCTGGAGACATTAGGGGCAATCACGCTCATCTTGGGTTTGTTTACTAGGCTCGTCGCAATATGGCCAGCAGTGGAATTCGCCATAACGGGAACATTCGGTGTTCTTAACGGCAGCATTCCGTTGGTGCATGATTATGCGCTTTGTGCTGGAGCATTAGTATTACTTACCTACGGAAGCCCTAAGTTGAGTTTGGACGACCTGCTGGCGAGACGTCAACTAAGAATCTGAGGCAACTACTCGCTTGTGATACTAGTGATCAACGGATAAAATGCAAACGATTAATACTGCTTAAACATTCTCGTCTGTAGTGATTTAAATGGTATCAGAGAAAGTTATGCACTTTCAGGGAAAGAACAAAGACCTGAATCAATTCGCGCAGCAAATTATGGAATACTTGCGAAATGACGGCTACAAGGTGCAGTCGACTACGCCACCTCTTGGAACAGTTATTCAAGCTCAAAAGGCAGGAATACTTCGAGACATTATAACGGCTGATAGATGCTTTACCATAACGATTTCTGGACAACCAAATGACTTTTCGGTACATATCGGGATAGGCAAGTGGATCCAAAACCTTGCAGTAGCAGCGGTCGAGACACTGTTGCTGTCCTGGCTGTTCCTAGCAGTCGATGTGCCTGAAATGCTGTGGACACGCCACATCGAAGGCGAGATCGCAAAGAAGATAACTGAATTAGCAGG
>DATKOK010000086.1:0-23576 GCA_035524675.1 Candidatus Methylomirabilota bacterium
TCACTACTGCCATCATTGGTGCATGTGGGAGATCCTGTGCCCCTATTAGTGATGAGACGAAAGAGTTTCTCTTGAAGGACATTATTGGTTACGACAGCCGCCTGCCTGTTACGTGGCATAGTTTCGCAGAATACTTGGCCGAATTCGAACGGCTCGGGATTGCGCAGAATATTGCAGCGTTGGCAGCCCATAATGCGATCCGAATCGCGGTGATGGGATACGCTCAGAGGAAGGCTTCGCAGGCCGAAGTTGCGGACATGAAGGAACTGATACGCGAGTGCATGAAGGCCGGCGCGATTGGACTATCCACCGGCCTTGCTTATCCCCCTGGCTCTAACGCAGATACGGCAGAGGTAATTGAGCTTGCGAAGGTTGCGAAGGAATACGGTGGAATCTACTCTTCACATCTCAGAGGGACAGATGGGGATTTCCTCGCGGGTGTGAAGGAGGCGATTGAGATTGGGCGAGCAGCAAAGATTCCAGTGCATATGGGCCACCTATGTGGATTCTTCGGAAACTCGGTTGAGACACAGCGGGCACTAGATATGGTTGCAGAATCGAGGGCGGAAGGTCTTGATGTTACATGCGATCTTTACCCTTATCTTGCAGGCGCCAATCCGCTTATAGCCTTCCTTCCGCCATCAATCTTCAATCATAGCTCATCTGAACTCGTCCAGTTAATCCGAAGCCCTGCCGAACGAAAGAAACTGATGAAGGAAATTCAAGATTCCGAAACAGGCTCGTTCTGGCTCACCAAGAAAGAAACTTTAGACCACATACGATTATTCGATGTTCTTGGCCAGGCGAACCTTCGTTACAAGTCTAGGACACTTTCGGAAATAGCCGTGCTAAAAGGCGTTGATCCCATAGGGGCGGTGTTGGAACTTCTTGCCGATGAAGGCGAGGCGATGTACAATCTTGGCGTGATCTGCGAGTGGATGTCTGAAGAGGATAACTCGGCAGTCTTCATTCGACCGTTCCACATGATTGGTTCTGACGGAATAGCTTTGGCGCCATACGGTGAGCTGAGCTCTTTCAAGTTCCATCCTCGGGCATACGGGACTTACCCCCGCGTGATCGCGAAATACGTGCGTAAAGACGGTACGCTGAGTTTAGAGCAAGCGATACATAAAATGTCGTTAATGCCGGCACAACGCGCGGGGATTATCGATCGCGGAGTAATCAGCGAGGGAATGTTCGCGGACATAGTGATTTTCGACTACGATCGGATTCTCGATACGAGTACATACGAGGAACCGTCAGTTTATCCTGAGGGCATAGCCTACGTGATTGTGAATGGGCAAATCGTTATCGAGAATGGCCAACATAGCGGGCGTCTTCCCGGAAGAGTGTTACGCCACGGGTAGGCGGATTTGATTCCAGTAGCGTTGTGGAATCGAATGAATCTGTCACTAATGCTTGTGTAGAACCTCTGGGTTCGCTACGAATCGCAGCCGTTGCCCCTTGGCGAACCTGATCACTTCTTCTTGGACAACCTGATCGCAGCGTTGCTGTGCGTCTCTCGAAATGGATGCAATATGTGGAGTCACAATTACGTTGTCCAGCGTTAGAAGCAGATCATCACGTGTGAGTGGTTCGTGTGCTTGAACATCGAGGCCTGCACCCGCGATCCATTTTTCCTTGAGCGCCCTTATCAAATCCGCCTCGTTCACAACAGTCCCTCGTGAGGTGTTCACAAAGAACGCCGTCTTCTTCATTTGCCGAAGATGATTTTCTGATATCATGCCGAGGGTTTGCTTCGTTAAGGGGACATGCACCGAGATAACATCAGAGTTCCTGAACAATTCATCCATTTCGACAGGCTTGCCGAACTGCTCGAGATAGGTCGGTAGCACAATAGGGTCGTAGAGGAGAACCTGCATTCCGAAGCCTTTGGCAATTGTCGCTACTCGAGATCCGATGTGGCCAGCGCCAACTACTCCGATTGTCTTACCCTTTAATTCCATTCCCATGAGAGCACTGTATGACTTCAGCTCGTGCGCGAATCCTTTCCTGAGTTCTGTGTCAGCGTTTACGATCTTCCTTGTTAACGCTAGGATCAAAGCGAACGCGAACTCTGCTACGGAGTCAGCATTCACACCGGGCGCGTTAACAACTACTATGCCTCGTTTCGTGCATGAGGCGACATCGATGTGATTCAGCCCCGCCGTCGGAGTTCCGATAAGCTTGAGATTCCTGTTGCAATCTAGCGTATCCTCAGTGACGCGGTCTTCGTCAACAATAAGGATCTCTTCTCCTTGCATGCGGTTGCCTAGGGCCTTGCCCTCGAGTAGAGAGGGAAAATCGGCGAATTCGATTCTCGTGTCCATAACTGTTGGGAGTAGGTTCCAAGCTTCGACTAACCAGGTAGCCCGGATGAAAGCTCGCAATTCAAGGATCGCTTCCGCGTGTGGCAAGCGCAGGTTAAGATTTGAGAAATTCCTCAGTTGCTGTTATCAATCGGTCTATCTCGTTCTCAGAGTGTGGTAGCGAGATGTAGGAGTGTACTTGTTCGGCTGTCATGGCAAGAAGTCCTTTCGAAAGTAAGAATCTGAAGTAGTTCCTCTCCATCCTGTGATCACTGTTAGTTACGAGTGACTTTAGGTTGAGCCTTCTAACCGGCTTCCTGAGAAGATGCAGCTTTGACATGGAGCCATACCCCGTCACATGCGCGTTGGCTTTTGAGGAGTCTACCGCGCGTTGCAGTCCATTCCTTAGTCTTTGTCCAAGTTCGTTGATATGTGGGTAGAATTCTCCTTTCTCGTACAGTAGGGTTGCTTCATACCCTGCCCGCATTACCAATGGGTTTCCCACATACGTGCCACCTCGCATGACCAGCTGTGATCTCTTGGAGTGTTTTAGAGAATTCATTAATTCCATTATCTCCTTTTTGCCCCCGACAGCGCCGACTGGGAATTCGCCTCCTCCAATTGCTTTGCCGAACGTTGTCAAGTCAGGAGTGATCCCGAACGCCTCTTGAGCTCCTCCAGGAGCAAGCCTGAATCCGGTGATAACTTCGTCGAAGATCAGCACGGTATCCGTTTCGTCGCAAACTTCGCGTAGACCTCTGACAAACTCCATTTCTGCAGGAACAGTTGCTCCACCAACTACAAGTTCAGTGATTACGCACGCAAGCTTCCTCTTCTTGATAGTTCGGTAGGTTCCGTCTGGATCTTCGGTCGCGAGCAGTACAGTGTTCTTTCCAGACAGAGGATCGTGACCTGCTGATTCGGCTTCGTCAACAGGCCAGCTTGTTCCCACGAATAGTGGTTCTAGCACTCCGTGGAACATGCCTTCGAACTTTCCGATCTTGTGTCGCTTCGTGTAGGCTCTCGCGAGTTTCAGGGCGTGCAAGTTCGCTTCATTTCCGCTATTGTTGAAGGCCACCATATCGACGCTGGGAACTAGTCTGGCAACTCGTTCTGCAAGTTTCATTTCCCATTCATTACATACGCCGAGATGGAATCCTAGCTCAAGTTGCTTCTTGGTTGCCTCTACTAGCGCGGGGTGCATGTGACCTAGCACAAGGGCACCGTGTCCCATCCAGAAGTCTGAGTACGTATTTCCTTCAAAGTCGACGAGTCTGCTGCCCTCCGCTTTTTCAGCGTAGAACGGGTAGGGAGCGAAATATCGAAGCGGTCTCGTGACTCCACCTGGAATGACCTTGACAGCCCGCTCGTAAAATTCCTCAGAGATGACCTTCGCCAAATTTACCGAATCCAAGCTGATTGATAATCCATATAAGATGTGTGAACATTAAGCATCGCTGAAAACTGGCGTAGTCTGGAAAAAGATAGATTTCGTATTTGACCTTGAGATTTCCAGGTGAATGTGTTGCGATTAAGGATAAGCTACGATGTTGGTCCGGCTGGTGCATGGTTTGATCCTATGTATACGATCAAGCTTGCTCAGAAGGTTGAGGATGCTGGTTTTGAGGTAGCTTGGTTCGGTGATCATTTTCTCCCTTGGTTTCACACTCACGCTCATGCTCCTCATGCATGGGTATGGCTCACAGCTGCGGCAGCTAAGACACGGAGAATCCCTGTTGGTTCAGACATTACCGTTCCAATGTTCAAGTATCATCCACTTATCGTAGCTCAGGGCTTCGCCACGATAGAGAGACTATTCCCTGGTCGAGTATTCCTAGGAGTCGGAACCGGCGAGGCGATAAACGAAGCGCCATTTGTTAGCCGCTGGCCGAACTGGAAGGAGAGAGCTGAAACGCTCGCAGAAGCCGTTCAACTCATGAGGAAATATTGGTCAGCTTCAGACTACTTCGGCTTCGACGGTAGGTACTTCAAAGTGGATGGCGTCTACTGCTACGATAAGCCGATCAAAGGCATCCCGATATACTGGTCCGCGTTTGGCCCGAAATCGGCGCAGCTCGGTGGATTATATGCTGATCACCTGATGAGCTCAGGTTCTCCAGAGCACCTGAGAGACAATGTTTTCCCTCAGTTTATGGACGCTGCCAAACGATCAGGAAAGGAAACGACCAAGGTGGAGACGTGTGTCTATCTTGATGGCGGATACGGAGACATCGAGAAGTTGGTTTCTAAGTATAGGGTAAGCGCTGGATCGCTTGTGCCCGAGAACTTCAACGAACGAGACCCTCGAAAGATTGAGGCATCTACAACGACGCTGTCAGACGACTACATTCTTCAGAAGACATGCCTGTTTTCATCACCCGACCAGTTCATCGAACTCATTGAGAAATACCGAAAAGTTGGAATGAATCACTTTCTCTTCGGTGACTGGGGGTACAACCCTATCGGAACAGTTGAGATGTTCAGGAAAAAGATACTACCTCATTATGGTATCAGACCTAAGAAGCGCTAGGCCCAACAACATACTCCTTATGTCACGTAGCCCAGAGTAGTCCCTGTTTATTGTCAAGTATTATTACGAAGCCGCTCATTCTTCCATCTGGAGATGAATCCTGTTGACGTTGACCTTTGGTTACGCATCACAGCCCGATCTATATCATCCTAGAGTTCTGCTGGATCATGCAGTTCTCGCAGAGAAAGCAGGGTTTGATACTCTTTGGCTCAGCGACCATTTTCATCCATGGTCACACTCCCAGGCGCATGAAAGCCATACTTGGGTACTGATAGGGGCGGCTGCAGCTCGAACCAACAAGATTAGATTTGGAACCGCCGTGACGTGCCCGCTATTTCGATACAACCCTGCCATTACCGCCCAGGCATTTGCTAGTTTACGTGCAATGTTCCCAGGAAGAATCTTCCTCGGAGTCGGCACAGGCGAGGCAATGAACGAGGTGCCAGTTGGTTACGAATGGCCCTCGATAAAGGAGAGGATTGAGAGACTAGACGAGGCGATAAGAGTAATGAGGCTGTTGTGGTCAAAGAATTTCGTAAACTTCAAAGGCAAATACTACACGTTGCGCAAGGCTAACCTCTACGACAAACCGGAAACGGAAGTCCCATTATACGTGGCAGGCTTCGGACCCAAAGTGGCACGAATAGCAGGAAGATACGCTGACGGATTCCTTACGACAATGGTTGATCCAGACAAATTGAAAAATGAACTCCTCAAGGCACTTGGTGAGGGAGCAAGAGAAAAAGGACGCGACCCAGAAAAGATTGAGAGAGCGGTAGAACTTGGCGTCTCTTATGACAAAGATTTCGATAAAGCGCTAAAGCAACTGCACTTCTGGCGCGGAACACTCTTCCCCTTCATGTTTAAGTTCCCTATCTACGACCCGCGCGAAATTGAAGATATGGGAAAACTTGTTTCGGACGAGGCGCTAGCCCGAACATATATCGTTTCAACAAAGCCGGAAGACATACTGAAACCGATAGAACGCGCAGTGAAGCTGGGCTTCAACCACATATATCTGCAGAGCACAAGCCCGAATGAGGAGCAATTCATTGAGATGGCTACGAAAGAAATAGTGCCATATGTGAAGACGACTTACAGCCATATTTAGCGAAGTCATCATCTCAACAGGATTCGCGGATTCCCTGAATAAGGCGGAGCACGATTACTTATGCAAGACGTCGGATTACAAGCCGCGTTGCTTAGATTGCGCGAAACTACTGGAATCATCAAATGTAAGGTCCTCACCGACAAGGAACGCGAACTCGCGAAACAGGTAGAAATTGGCGGATCAGTACAAGATCAGCTTCTAGGATTACGAATTACGAATGAGGGCATCGCGGATGTGCTAAGTCGAACGCATGTTGTTCTGATCGCACACACCAAGGATTTACGACATCCCCCCGGGCCGATTGTAGTGATACGCGACAACGGTAATGTTGTAGGAGAGGAAGTGTGGGAGTCGGCCCAATTGAGCAGATTCTCAGCTGACCCGAACGCGATTTTATTGGGAAAGAGCCTGGTGCTCTTTCGCGACGCTTTAGCTAGAGCTCGCGGACGAGTCCTGACGCTAACCTATAGAGCATTGCCTTTCCCTGAGCTGGACGAAGTTCCTCTGATAAGTAATATTGTCTCAGTGACAATCGGTTCCCTCGCACATGTTCGACTATCGCAGACGATGGGCTGGGATTCCAACAACCCTGACTTGGGCACTGTACTCATTGGGTTCAACGATAGGGCCAAATTCTAAATGGCGGTCTGCTAATACCTTGGCATTGACGGATCCACTAACTCGGCCCATGCATCGATACCTCCATGCAGATTCCTGACGTTGCCCACTCCACGTCTCTTGAGATACTCAACGGCCAATGCACTTCGGTGACCAGTATGGCAATACACAATATACTCTGCGTTAACATCCAGTTCGGAAATTCGACCTGGTAGTTCGCCCAGTGGAATCAGTATACTGCCATCCAAATGACATAGGTCGTATTCATTCGGTTCTCGAACGTCAATTAAGTTGACACGTTGCCGCTTATCAAATAGAGATTTGAGCTCTGACAGAGTTATGATATCTCGATCTTCCAACTAGCCCCAAGTCCTGAGCCTCAAGGAAGGAGACAAATCGATAAGATTATGCCCCGACCGTCAAGGGATTCTTCATATCCTAGCAGTGATTGCGCACCAGGCGCCCACCGATTGAAAGAGATGACAGCTCGACACGGTCGATAATTTCGTCAGAGTTGAACTCACGAATCGATCTCTCACTTTCACCTATCTCAGCATCTACTGGCGACATCTCTCCCAATATATGCTAACCAATCCATCCGTCAGCCTATCATGTGGGTTACATGGTGAATTGACAGATGCTTGAAGGATCCGCTAAGATTATTCTGCAAACGCGAGACAACCGCAGTAAGACCGGAGTACTTTACATTCCAGCAGACGTTGTCAAAGATTCATCATTCCCATTTATTCCGGATCAAGAAGTGATAGTCCGAATCGTCGGAAAACGTCTCGTAGTTGAAGAGCGAGGGGTCTGACGACGACAGATAGTTATCGAAACAATTACACGTTCGGAATGGACTTCGGAACCAGCGATTTCAAATTTGGCCCTATCACCTGCGGTGAGAACCCGCGTATCGTCAATAACAGAGGATATTTTCCAGATAAGAAATCTCTTGTTTATCGAGCGTTCGACTCGGCTGCAGACGTCATCGTAGGAGATGAAGTCCCACTTTATCTACAGTCAAACGAAGATCTAACGACGCGCCTGATTCACCCGATGAAGAACGGAATGATCGATAAAAGTGATGACAACGCCTGGAAGGTGGTTGGAGCATTATGCCAATTTGGGTTGAACTCATTCCCCATTACTGACAATAATGGGTTTCACGGATACAACGTTGTAGCCTCATTGTCTGCAGTGTCACCTCGATACATGTATGAGCGCCTTCTCGAACTGTTCAAGGAGGCAAGCTACTCGGGTAAGGTTAGAGCGGTAACAATGATTCCACAACCATTTGCCGTTGCGATTGGTCATGGGGTTACGACGTGTGTTGTCATAGAGTCTGGGCATGGAAACAGTCAGGTTTGCCCAATCTCGAAATACCCGATCCACTCAGCCCAGGTAGCACTCAACCGTGGGGGAGGAGATGCAAACGCAATCACGAGCGAAATCTTGAAGGACTCGGGATATGGTGACCTGGCCAGAGAAGAATCCTTGGTCAGGAAAGTCAAAGAGAGTATCGGCCTAATCCCAGACGATTTAGACGCGGCCATCGCTGAAGCTAGACGCACTCCCCGTAAGTTTCGTGCTAGACATAAAGTCCCAGGCACTAGAGTTGAGATCGATCTTGATCAAGATTCCTGGAGCAGATTCCTCATCGGTGAGTATGTGTTCAATCCGAACCACGAAATCTTCGAAAGCTACTTCAGAAGAGGAATGTCAAGGCCCCGAGACGTTAGGATGGGAGAGACGACCTTCCGCGGCATGCTTGACTTCGGTGAGGCCATAGTCACTTCTGTGGAGAAGTGTCCTGTTGAGCTGCAGCCTATGTTATATCGTGAGATTCTCCTCTCGGGCGGTAACTTTAGCTGGAAGGTGCCGCCTGCCCTGCAAGCATTTGCAGTCGACGCTCCAACTAAAATCCAGTCGCTGCTGAGGAAGAAAGGGATCAGAAACGTTTCTGTGAAGATGACGGGTTCTCCTCAGTTTTCAGTTTGGCATGGGTGCATAATCTACGGATTCGCTATTCCTGAGGATTATGAATGGGACTGGCAACGGTTAGAAGGATGGATGAAATTCGCCGCATAGCCTGAGTATAGAGCAACGATTGCGGCACTTCTTCCTCGCTATGGACGGGCTTAACATCGAACGCCCGTCTAACCCGGGAACACTTTGCTTCGCGAGCAGTAATGAGTGCACGCATGTCAGTATCCTTACACCATCCGACATCATTCAGAGGAATCGGGTAATCGACACTCTACTGCATCTGTCATCACTTCGCTATGAAGGAACTCAACCGTACGTAGCAGCACCCAGGCTTCTATGCGCCACTTTGGATAGTCAGATTATCAGATCTTCCGGCATTGGTCTGCTCGTTTACGATGAAAGACGGATTGAAGAAGTGATCAAACCGGAACGTATCCAGCCTCCGAGAAAGATTCAGCAGGAACCAGCACCTTCGAATGCGGATAGCCCACTGCTATCGGAACTGGCTGAGCTAAAGTCCAGGTATGCCGAGCTAGAACAAAACATAACCCTCATGCGGTCTGAATTCAAGTCAGTTCAAGCACTCGCGTCGACATCAATACAGCCTTCGCACGATTTTATCAACGAACATCGCTTCGACACGTTCCAACACTCCACTCCGCCGTTTGCGTCAAGTAGACTCCAAGAAGGCAGTCTTCCGTCATTCTTCGTGAATAATCCGTGGTTGGACGTCCTTGCGAAAAGAGGAAGGACGGAGGACCCTCCGCTTGCCGGTTGATACCATTGTTCGAATTCCTATACGGAGAATTTCCCTCGTCATAAATTCAAAAGATCCACTTTCGCCAGAGGTTACTTTGGACGACTTCAGAAAACTATTCGGAAAGGATCCTGACCCTGAAGAATATCGAATCGTAAACATCGAAGTGATCACCTCTCCGGATGACCAACAACCTATGCTGGTGACCGAGTGCGGACGATATTCCAGATTCATCCGTCGAGAAAACGAAAACATTTACTTCAGAAAAGCCGCTGACGATCACTAGATCCTACAAGGTAATGATCCAGTCTGAAAGGCCATAATCATCGACTGCAAGCCAATTACAAGCCTTATCCGGGCGATATGTTCCAAATCATGCATGTAGGAACCGTTTTCCCTGAAAACGGCTTAATTCCGGCTATTGATGGGTGAAATACTCCTCTCTTAGGAAAGGCTTAAGTAGGCAGAGATCTACATTATTATAGGTTTCGGGCCGGATACTGTTCTGAGGCAGAACGACGTGCGTTGTTCTACTGACGGGATGAGGGCTCGAGCGTTAAGCATCGAGAAGGGTGAAGAAAAATGAGTACGACAACGAAGAAGATTGGCAAAGTCACTAACTGTCCTGAATGTGGTAGCGCCAACCTTGTTGAAGACTATGATCTTGGGGAGATAATCTGTCATGATTGCGGTCTTGTTCTTAGTGAACATGCGCTCAATCAGGGACCTGAGTGGCGTGCGTTTACGAAGGAAGAGAAAGATGAAAGAGGTCGTGTCGGAATTCCAACCTCATTTTCGATTCACGACAAAGGGCTCTCAACAGTTATCGACAGAGTAAATAGGGACGCCTACGGCCGACAGCTTCCTCTTGCGACGAGGCTGGAGATGCTTCGTCTGCGAAAGTGGCAGATCCGGACGCGCGTGCATTCCTCTGCTGATCGTAATCTAGCGCAAGCGATGGCAGAACTAGACCGACTTACCGATATGCTCCATATTCCTGCCTCGATTAAGGAACGAGCGGCGATAGTTTATCGAAAAGCGCTTGACAATGGGCTAGTCAGGGGTAGGTCCATAGCGGCAATCGCGGCTGCATCACTCTATGCGGCATGCCGTATGTCTGAAACTCCACGAACTTTGAAGGATGTCTCAGCCGCAAGTCGCATCCGTAAGAAGGATGTTGCCCGGTGCTACAGACTGCTTGTTCGCGAACTCGATTTACGCATGCCAGTTGAAGATCCTGTCAAGTGCATCTCTAAGATTGCAACTAAAGTGGAGATTTCAATGCCGACGCAGCAGCGTGCTATCAGGATAATTAACGAGGCGAAGAGAAAGGGAATTGTTGCAGGCAAGGATCCGATGGGACTTGCCGCAGCTTCGCTTTACGTTGCCTGCGTGCTTGAGGGCGAAAAAAAGACTCAGAAAGAAATTGCAGAAGTCGCCAACGTGACAGAGGTAACTGTGAGAAACCGATACAAGGGGCTCAAGGAAGCGCTCAAGCTAGATATCTAGACGGCTTGTCCGTTCCGACCATTTTCTTATTCTTTCTTCCCGCTTTCTATGTTATCGTCTGGTTCGATTTCCAGAATGACGCGTCCGAGGTAGCCACATTCCTGACATGAATAGAAGGCGGGGGTCATCCATCCACTCAGTGAGCCTGCTGGCCTTATCTTCAGACTCCCGCAAGTTGGGCAGGCATATGCAGTGTGTCCGGTATATTTTAGACCCTTCACAGTTTCGATAAACTTGTTCGTAGCTTTGACACACTCGTTAGTGAACCTCAATCGAAGCCTCGGGAAAACCGAGTTGAACTAGCAGTTTCTTGACCTTGCCGCGATGGTCTCCTTGTAATATTATGAGCCCTTCCTTCGAGGTCCCTCCACAAGCACAGAACGTCTTCAATTTCGCACCCAAATCTCCAAGATCCACGCTCTTCGAATTAATGCCCTCGATGATAGTTGTTGCTTTTCCCCATTTCCTAGTCTCGAGGCGGACTTTTACAAGCTGCTGCTCCATGCTGATGGTGCCGCATACGCACAAATCCTTTGGAAGCCCACAAGTTGGGCATACTTCCGCCATTATTCGGATCCATTACTCCTTTTCTAGCAATTGTGAATATCGGCCCGGATAGTATTTAAATTCAGCGCACGCACGAGCCGAAAACGGAAGCCTCGACTAGAGGTTGATTGATATGGACAACCATCGAGAGATAACAATCGAAACGTTAACAACACCACCGCTCCACATTCAACCAGCGCCATTAACGCGTAGATTTGGCGCGCTACTGCTAGATTCGCTGCTGATCAGCATAGGTTGGCTGGCGATAGCCTATCTTCAGGCACCTTTTCGCGACTTCTCATTCCCTAGCGCGTTGATCCTTCTCTTGATAAGCTTCCTCTACTATTTCGCCTTGGAATGGTTATTCTCCGCAACGCCTGGTAAGCTGATGATGAAATTACGCGTTGTCGGATCTAACGGTGACCCATGCACATTCAAGGAATCAGCACTTAGAAACCTTTTCAGAATAATAGATTGGATTCCGGTTTGCTACGTTGTCGGTATTTGGCTAGTGGTATTCTCGGATAAGAAACAGAGAGCGGGCGATCGAATTGCCCACACCATGGTAACCGTGGCTCCTGAGCGGAATAACGCCCCTCCGCCTGCACCTTTCCTGTTCCACTAAAGGATCTTTGCTGTGCAATTCACACACTCTTGCACACGAGCGGACTAGATCCGTGCCCGTCGGCGTCTTCGGAAATTCTTGATTCGCCAAAAGCCGTTGGGGTCTCGATAATATTCAAGTGCTTCCATTGTTTCACCAACCAACCAATTTGATGATCGCCTGACTTAGGAATTAGTGATGGTGAAATGCACTGTTTTCGCATTACGCATCGCGAAAATCAAGCGTCATCTTGCACGTTCACAGCAATTACTTTGCTACCGTGCTCGTTGATTGATTTCAACGTCGAAAACTAGCAACCGAATAGAACGCTTTGCTGAAAGTTAATTGATTCGTCCAAT
This sequence comes from Candidatus Methylomirabilota bacterium, assembly GCA_035524675.1. Classification (GTDB taxonomy): domain Archaea; phylum Thermoproteota; class Bathyarchaeia; order 40CM-2-53-6; family 40CM-2-53-6; genus FEN-987. The sequence continues at coordinate 12,330 of DATKOK010000086.1, forward strand.
TAAATTCGATACTTCTGTTGCCTAGTAGTCTTACATCTCGATTACCAAAAACGTCGGAGAATTCATGTGACCAGAAACTTTAGTGATAATTGTCGAGAATATTAGATATGGTTATCGTTTCAACGCGGCTAGGATTCCGCCGATAATTCCGAGAACCATTCCTGCAATGAAACCTCCACCTACGATCAAACTGAAGACCGCGAATGGGAATATTATGACATCTGCGAGTGCGCCGCTTCGCAAGACCATAATTATCGAACCCATGATCAACGTTAGTCCAATCACGAACCCAAGTGTGAAGGCGTAGGTTCTTCCTAGGATCGGTAACCAGAAGAACAACGAGGACCAGAAGGAGTAGAAGGATGGGCTTAGTAGAGCAGCGCTGTTCAACAGTACCAGAATTCCTGAAACCAATGATAACGCAAATGCAATAACACGTCTGCCGGTCAGACGCGGCATCGCGGCCACCGCAACTTTGGGAGGCTTTCTGGTTAGAACTACTTGTGGTCTACCGCAATACGGGCAATAGACGGCAGCCAGCGGCACAAGTCTGCCACAGTTCCTGCATCTAATCGTGGGCAGTGGAAGAACGTACTGAAACCGAGCCCGTCTCCTGATGACCCCCTTCCGAGACAAGTACGCGGCTAATAGACCGATTGCCAACCCAACCAGCAACATCGTCAGGATTATGAGGTAAACGAGCGGATTGACTGGAGATGTCTTCGGTGCTGGAATTTCCAGCACTATGTCTGCTGAGTGCGTGATTCCGCTACCTGTGCCAATAACCGTCATAGTGTAGTTTCCAGGAGTCGCATCGTTTGCAGCGCATGACTTGAGAGTTGAAAATACGGTTGCGCCTGGGGAGGGTGGCGTGATCGGATTTGGAATGAAATGATATTGAAGGTGTCCGCTTATCTGACTAGGAATGCTGGAAAGCGTGAGGTTAACTGGGGAGGTAAAATCACCGATAGATTGCACTGATACACTGTAATTCCCACATTGGCCGGGCTGCACGATCACAGGGGTTGGTGCAGACGGATTCACGGATAGAGCAAAGTCCGCGGGCGGAGCGGTGGGAGCTGTAACTATCAACGTGACGAAGGTTTGGTGCTGCAATTGCGGTAAGGTCGAAGTGCCAGTCACCGTTAGGTTGTAGACGCCAGCAGGAGTATTCGCAGCAGTTGAAACTGCAAGCAAGCTGCTTGTAGTTCCCCCAGGCGGAGGAGTAACTAGAGGCGGTGAGAAACTCCCTACTGAGTTGAACGGGGTTCCAGCTACCTGCAGTGAAACCGGAGAGCTGAAGCTGCCGACTGAGGTGACGCCTATCGTGTAGGACGCAGTCTGTCCCTGAGCTACAGTAGCGGTTGGTGGACTAGCGGAAAGCAAGAAATCGTTTTGAGGCCCGTGAACAAACTTGTTACCATAAATCTCGTAAGTTGCAAAGTACCCGTTCTGGTCAGCATAGTTGGGGAAGGTCTGCTCGTACGGATGAAATGCTAAGCCTTCCACGATACCATTTCCAAATTGGAAGTAGAAACCTAGTATTGCGTGTCTGAATGGCACGCCGAACTTATCGGTATCAATCAGGATTCGGACGTCAGATGCATGAGCTGGCTGGATACTCGAAATAACTCGTCCGCCACCTTCCGTGAAAAGTTTGATAGTGTTCGGGTTCGGCCCAGGATTATAATATTGGCTTGGGAACTCTGGTTGAAATCCGGGCTCAGGAGGATTATGCACGGTAGCCGCCCACGAGCCGGCTCCGCCGAAGGCAGTATTCACGTATCCAGGAAAAGTCGAGTCCATGTCAAGCAGAGAAATGTCAGTGAAGATGACTTCGTTGCCTGCCTGCACATGTGTTGAAATTGTATTATAGACTGTCTGGATCTTCGCGCGCCTGTCTGGATTATACGACGAAGGATTGCCGTAGAAGCCCGGACAGTCCACGACAATCAGCGAATATTGGTTAATGATCGACGGGTTGTTCAAAACGACATCTGGGTCAATCAGCGTGTAGTTGATTCCCATTCTGTTCAGAGTCAGGTCTGTTCTCCCAAAAACTCCGAAAATAACCAGAATCTTTGTTGGTTCTTCGACGAAGAAAATCCGGTTTGAAGTGAACGGTGCAGTGAGCTTAGTCACCGTGACGCCACTAAAGACTGTCGTGGAGAGTAAACTGTTGATCTGGGAGGAAAACTTGGGGTCGATTAGAAACGGGCCGCCCTGATACAAGGCTCCGCTCGGTGTTAAGGCTGTCTGGATCGTAACGTCGGGAGGTTCGATAATCCTCGCAATAGTAGAACCTGGCGTCAGTCGAAGAAACTCATGAATCAAACCATAAACGTGCACACGATCTGCCTGTTTACTATCCATCGGAACAAGAAGCGTTCCACTCGGAAACGTTCCTGCTGCTAACGGCGGGAAAGCAGCTGCAACAGATAAGATCGGAGTAAGGAGCATAACTCCTAGCAGGAGGCACACTACGACTAGGCTTCGGTACTTGGTCATATCAATGACTCAACTTTTCATAATCCGCCGATTTCTCATTTTCACGATTACTACGTAACGCATGTGTATATTACTTAAGACTTCGCTGTCTTTATGACCCTCGGACTAATTAATGGACTGTTCTTAGAAGGAAATGCTTCAAAACTCTCCCTCTTATTCGTTTAAACTTGTCACAATCGGCTCGCCACTTTTTGTCACATAAGTGCATTACCGGATGTCCTCCCGACATACGGAATGTGATTCTGGTTCCCTAACCGACGCGCTAGCTATATTCCCCGTTACACTTTCAACGGTGACAGGATCTCTGATGAGCAGACCTTCTCTTCCCGAAGATCTTGAGGTCTTCGTTGATTCGTACGATCCGCAAGGCAAGGCAAGTTACGTTTCAGGATATTTCCAATACTTGAAGACTCGCATGGATTTCACCTGCATAATGATGGATGAGTATGGGGGTCCTAATGTGGCAGTTGTACTTCCAGAGGAAACTCAGTCAACGCTTAGGAAGTTAGGATTGGATAATGATGCGATTGAAAATTTGATCACTGCTCTTCAAAGGAAGATAATGGAAGGCGAGGCTCATGTGCAGCTTCGCGACTCAGAGTAATCTGGACTTAATCAGTAGCTTCATGTTGTGGCAGGCTACAGTTTGGACATTCTGTTGAGTCCCGTGGGATCTGTTGCATACAATACCAGCAGAATTTGTTACCAGGGTCAGGTTCTACGGGCGCGGGTTCGGGCCGGATGAAACCCGCGACGAACATTACAGCTCCGATACCCAGAATCGGGATACCGAAACCTGAGACACCCAACGGCACATACACATCAGTAATAATCAAGAACGCTCCGAAGACTGCGAGAATTCCTCCTGACACTACGAGACCTCTGTACATGTGAATCAAGACTTCAGGAACTCGCCAATGGTCTGCTCTAAGCCTTGAACCATTTGAATACAAGATACTCAGGTTTTCGCCGTCGTATGGGAACGGCGATTGTAAATTGCTTACGTACTGTTGTAGCTAAACGACCCGCCAAGACCACTTCAAAGGGCCCCATCGTATCCTCCTGCCTTTTTACGGTAACGATGAAAGGGGCGTGATCGATACCGGGACCATGCTGGTAAATTGCAAAGTCAGAACCAAACCTGATGCCCGGTGTAACAATCAGGCCCTTGTTTCTGAGGTCTTCATACGCTGAATATCCGAGATCGAATTGTTTGTATGTTCTATTCGCTAGCTTCAGGACTCTTCCTCGACTGACAACCTTTCCACTATGAGTATCCACGATGCGAATGATCTTTCGATCAAGCAGGTAGACTGCTTCCATTAGGTCAAGCATTAGTGGTGCTTTGAAGTCTTGTTCAGGTTTTGGTTTGGGAATGCCAACGGGTTTCCCAAAGAAACCCATTCGGTATAAAGCTACTGCATCTTTCGGATCCCAGACGACGAGTCGAGTCCCGATTAGCTCTGCAGTTATCGGTTCTGTGACCAATTGCGGTTACCTATGTTGTCAGTGCAAGCACGCGAATATGGTCAACAACATCAAGCCCTATGTCCGCGATCTTCTCTGCCCGATCGACCACGTCGCGAAGGAATAGCATAGTTGGGAGCGGGATCTTGCTGTTGAGTAGTTCCAAATCCAACTTCCTAGATGCAACATCTATCTGTCTCTCCAGCTCTTCAACCATTTTCGCGGTCTCCATGGCTTTGTCTGCATCGAATGATAGCGAGTGTAGCGTTTCTCTGACTTTCGAAATCTCTTTCAAAAGCAACCCCATCAGTTCCGACACTGACTGCAATTTTTTCGAGTCTAACTTCCACTTGAGATCAATTGCGGACATCAATCTCCCGCCCATAGATTCGCAGTAGTCCGCGATCTCGCCCAGCCGAAACAAGAGTCGCAAGAAGTCCTCTCTGCTAATCAACAGGCTTCCTACTGAAGCCACTTCAATGAGAAAGGTCGCTTTGTTTTTCTCGTTTTCTTCAATGGATTTGGCAATGTTCTGCAAATTCTCCCTTGCAAGCTTGGTTTTCCCCGCTGCGACATTATCGACCAACAGGGCCAATTGGCGAGTAATTTCTACGACGTTCCTTGCATGTGTCTGGCAAAGGTCAAGCATCCTTCTCTTTATGTTGGCTTCAGTTTCCATCGGAAAAGTCATGCAAGGGTCACTTTGCTATACTACGCAGTAGAGAACTTAAACCCTAGCCCGAGAGTTTATTCTTCGTGCTTGGTTTCGACTGGTGTACCAAGTTGATTGAAGAGTAGTTTGCCGGTGAAATATCCGAGCGCAAGCTCAGGGATTGACTTCAACTCGTTGCGAACCTGGGTCCAAGTGTCTCTGTCACGCAAGGTGGCGGTGCCATCATTCTTGGTTTGGTAGTCCACCGTTATTGTCAGGGGAACACCAATCTCATCTGCCCTAGCGTACCTTCGTCCAATTGTCCCAGAGTCATCATATTCAACATCGAAATTGTTGAGAACCAGCGCATCTACAAGTTGCATGGCCGTTTCGTCCAGTCTGTCCTTGGGCATCAAAGGGAAGACCATTATTTGCAGTGGCGCTAGTGTGCGCGGCAGACGTAGGACCACTCTGTCATCTATTCGCGTATATGCGTATTCTAGTGTGGAGTAAACAAGACGCTCGGCACCGTAGCTTGGCTCTACAACGTGAGGAACGACATGCTTCCCGGACTCACGAATGCTGCGTTCTTCAAAACGGACATGGTCAGGGTGCACTTTGAAGCCTTGGATATCGACGTAGCCGTCTTTCTCGAACGCATTTCGTATATCGTTTGGATTGCGTCTTGCTAATTCATCTACAACCGAGCGTGTCTTCTCTCTCAGGATCGGTCCAAGTTTTGACTCGAGAGGGACGACTACGGTAGACCTTTGTTCGATAGGTACTGGGAAGGATTTGAAAATACTCAGGTCAGCCCCTGAATGCTTCATATGCGCGTTTAAGTCGAAGTCGGTTCGATAAGCGTGTCCGGCGATTTCTACCCAACCCCACCTGTCCAGCAATATCTGATGATCGAATGTCTGCGTCGAATAATGGGCACGTTCGGCGATCATTTTTTCCTCAAATCTCTGTCGCTCATCGGGAATGCCTAGGCATCTTGCAAAATTGACTGAAACGGCCATGAAGTACGCTAACCACTCGTTTAGTATCAGCCCCTCACTGACGGCTTCGCCAACTCTTACACGCATGATGTCATTCTTGCCAATCTCCCTAGTTTTCGCTGGCAGAATCGGCAGCTCTATCTCTTTCACTCGGTCAATAAACGGACATCCTGGTTCAGAGGGGTCAAAGAAGACTTCCATCTCCATTATTGTGAATTCACGGAGTCTAATTGGCCCTTGCCTAGGCGAGATTTCATTTCTCATTACTGTGCCAATTTGGGCTATGCCTATGGGAAGTTTCTCCCTTGTTGAATCATAGACTCTTTTGAAATCGGTAAACATTCCTTGGGCTGCTTCCGGTCTCCCGTAGCCAGTTACATCGCCGTAGGGACCGATACTTGTTTTGAACATTGTAGAGAAGTATTCAGTCTTCCCAAGTCGCCCACCGCATTCTGGGCAACGAACGCTATTATCCTTGATAAACGCGTCAACCTGCTCAGGGGCCATTGCCTCAATTGCGATATCGGTTCTACCAGGCATTGCCTCTGATACGGCTAAGTCTGTCTTGAAGTGCCGGCCACAATTTCCGCATGTAGTCATCATGTCTTTGAAGCTTTCCAGGTGACCTGAAGCGGCAAACACTTGCTCTGGTGTAATTACAGGATTTGATACTACTACGAAACGATGCCGCTGGACGAAGAGTTGTAACCACAGATCTTCAATTCTGCGCTTAAGCCGTGTTCCGAGCGGACCTAGATCGAGATATCCGCTTACTCCCCCGTAGATTTCGAAAGAGGGCCAGAAGAATCCACGCCGTTTCGCCAGGTCTGATAAAAGATCGTACTTGTCTATGCCGTCCAATTGGCTAGCCTCTGTTGTCTACTCATCTTGTATCTAATAGCATGAGAGAATAACACTTTCATTAGGCTGGTTCTAAAAGGTGTCCCTCGGACCTGACGCGTTTTGGCATTAGCGGTGCTCCGGATTTTCGTCTGCGGAGCATTGCCAGCCGTCTGAGGTGCTGGATCGCTAGGGCCGGATCTACGCCTTTGGGACAGACGAAGCTGCAGGCTCCTGCAAAGTGGCATCGCCAGATACCATGCTCGTTGTCTACAGCGTCAAATCGCAGAACATTTCCTTCGTCACGCGAATCTGCCGTGTATCTGTATGCTTGTGCAAGGGCTTGGGGGCCTGTGAAAGAAGAGTCGGTAGCTAATGTGGGACAAGCAGCGTTACATAGACCACATTTGATGCAGTAGGAGAACTGCAGAAACTCATCTAGCTCTCTTGAGCTCTGTCTGTACTCTGATTCTGTGGTTTCCTGTTCTTGAATGTCTCGCCTGATCAGAAACGGATGAATTGACCTGTGAACCTGGAAGAAACCATCGAAATCGGTAACGAGGTCTCTGATGACCGGATAATGGTCCAACGGTTCGATAGTTATGGTTCCTTTATCGCATTCTGCGACTTGAGTATAGCATGCGAGTTTCGGGATGCCGTTGATCTTCATTCCGCAGGAACCGCATGAGGCCATTCTACACGAGTACCTTATCGCGATGGAATGGTCGATTTTCTCCTTTGCGTAGAGAAGGGCGTCTAAGACGGTCATCCCGGGTTCAAACGGGACTTTGAAAACGCTAAAGTCCTGCCGGGGTTCGTGGGCAGGGTTGCCCTTTCTAACTCGTAATTGAACATGTTTCCTAACCTCTGAATCATCCTGCAAGGCATATCCCTCTCAATAGTGGCGTTCAGCGGGCGCATACCTTGTAATTGTTACGGGGGAGTAATCGAGCCTCGGGCTTTGCCCGCCAGGGTTGAAGTAGGCCAAAGTATGTCTCAACCATTCCTTATCATTCCGTTGTGGATAGTCCAGTCTCGAATGCGCTCCCCTTGATTCTGTTCTGGCGAGTCCACCTGCTAGAACAATTTCTGCGACGTCGAACATCGATTCCAATTCCAGCACATTCACGAAGTTCGTATTGTACTCGCTTGCTTGGTCATCTACATGTCTCCACGAAGACATACGAAGGTCTCGTAATTCTCGTAGACCGGTCTCAAGTCCTTCACCGCTTCTGTAGACATATGCATATTTGTCCATCAAAGTCTGCACCTGATTGTGCACTTCATACGGATTCTGTTCTCCGCTTCCGTGAAATATATCGTCGAATATCCGTTTCTCTTCCTCTCTAGCAAGATCATACGGAAAGTCATTTGCGTTAGCCGTTGAGGCGAAATGGACAGCTTCCCTACCAGCTTGTGACCCGAAAACCAAACATTCGGCCGTTGAATTAGCTCCTAACCGATTTGCTCCGTTTATACTGACGCAAGCAGCCTCCCCCGCCGACCAGAGTCCGCGAATCGGTGTTTCTCCCTTCATGTTAGTCTTGATGCCTCCCATCGTATAGTGACATACAGGTCTCACGGGCAACGGCTCGTCGATTGGATCGATCCCCTTGAATTTGATCGCTATCTCCCGAATGCCCGAGAGTCGTTCTTTGATCTTCTCAGCGCCCAAATGCCGCAGGTCCAAAAGCAAATGATCCATGCCCGACGCTGGATCTCTGTACCCATTTCCGTTCTGAATCTCAGTTATCATCGCTCGGGAAACTACGTCCCTGGATGCCAGGTCAGCCTTCTCTGGCGCATATTTCTTCATGAACCGGTCTCCCTTGTTGTTGATCAGGATTGCCCCATCTCCTCTAGCCCCTTCCGTAATGAGTACGCCGGAAGGGATCAGCCCTGTCGGATGGAATTGGACGAATTCCATATCTTCAATTGGTGCGCCAGCTCGGTAAGCCAAGGAAAGACCATCTGGGGTCGATGAATATCCGTAAGTTGCGAATCGATATAATCTGCCGGCACCACCTGTTGCTATGATCCCTGCCTTGGCACGAAACAAATGGAATCCTCCCGACCTGAGATCGATTACGGTTAAACCTCTAAACACGTTGCCTTTGACGATTAATGATGTGACATACCATTCCTGAAAGAACTCAATATTATCGAATTTCCGGGTGGTGTCGTAAAGTGTCTGCATTTCGAAAAACCCGACTCTGTCGCCTGCGAACGTGGCCCTCGGAAAACTGTAACCGCCAAAGTTGCGTTGAGCTATCCTCCCGTCCTCGGTTCTCGACCAGGGCATACCCCAATGCTCCAGTTGGTAGATCTCCGACGGCATTGAGTTGACGAAGAATTCCACGGCGTCCTGATCAGCAAGAAAATCGCTTCCTTTTATTGTATCGTAAGTGTGCGATTCGAGCGAGTCCCCCCTATCGGTGTAAAGAACAGCAGCAGTTCCGCCTTCAGCCGAGACAGAATGAGACCGCATTGCCTGGACCTTAGTAACAACCGCTATCCTCATTTTACCGTTGGACGCTCTCGCAGCCTCTATAGCTGACCTTAAGCCTGCAAGGCCTGAGCCCACTATCACAAGATCATACGAGTCTGCTGTCCCCAAGTGGTGTTACCTTTTTCTCCGCCGAATACTCACAACTGCCTTTCGCGACGGTCCACGAATATAAGGGATGATACCTCATCAGCCTCGTAGAACCGTATATTCATGTAGTTTCTCAAGTTTTTAATCGTGAATCTGGGAAAGTACCCCCAGTTAGGCAGCTCCGCGATTACGCTGTCGAAGTGCCGGTGCAAAACATTAAGCGATCCAAGGTACTGAATATCCTTAGCCTGGTTTTCGGATTACTAGTCTTAGTAGCCTTTCTCTACTATGTTGGTATCGGATCGATCGAGAAGATACTCCTCAGCGTCGACCCGGTGATAGTTGTTGGCATGGTGGCTCTGCAGCTATTGAGTTTCGTATTCTATGCTTCGGCGTGGTATTTGCTAATTCGAGCCGTCGGTTATAGAATGCGATTCCTGACGTGTCAGGAAATTACATTGGCCAGCGTGTTTGCGGTATATACTATGCCCAGTGGGGTCTTCCTTGAGGCTGCGAGATGTATTCTTGGTTCAAAAGAGACGGGCATGAAACTAGGTGAATCAACGGCAACGGTGATTTTGCACAGAATATTATACATCGTAGGGTTTCTTGCAAGCACGGCCCTTGCATTAGTCGCACTTATCGGTACGGGAATGATGAACAAAATTGTGCTAGCCGAACTAGCGGCGATTCCAGTCATCACCATAGTCGGCTTGATTATCCTACTTTATCTCTCCTTTGATCCGAAAAGAGTTGGACCTCTCCTGAATCGCGTCCTAAGATTTGTACAACCAATAGTTCGGCTCGTCCAAAAAGAAGCTAATATTGAAGGAAAAGCGGACCAATTTCTGGACGAATACAACTCGGGGTTCAGAAGAATGATTTCTTCGAAGCGACAATTGATTCTGTCATTCGCCGCTAGCTTAGGAGACTGGGGATGTTCAGTAACGATCCTCTGGATAGTTCTAGTGTCGATGGGAGCACAAGTCTCATTTTGGGTGGCGATGATCACGATAGCATTCGGCAAGATGATCCAAATGACGCCAATTGCCATACCGGGAATGATAGGAGTATACGAAGCAGCCATAACTACAGTCTTGGCGTTATTTGCCGTTCCTGTCCCCATTGCTGCATCTGCCGCCATATTATCTAGAATTGTGACCGTGTGGTTGGAACTTCCGATCACTGGTATCGTTGCATATCATTACGGTTTCAAATTGTTAAGTAACCATACGAGCAATTTCTCGAAGCGTTTTGGAACATAAGCGCAACTACTGATCGACACCTCGATTGCGAAACGTCTATATGGCGTCAAGAATCGTCTCCATGAACACGGAAACATTCCTCTCGAAATTGGATTCAGCATGACATCCTAGCACCTCGGAGAGACTAATACGACTCTTTTCAATCTGCTAACGATCGCGACTGACCTAGCAGCCTCTTGGATAAGGATGATAGTTGCACTGGCAATAAGCATCATGTTCAGTCTAGTCGTAGGAATCCTCGCTGCTAGAAACCGTAAAGCTGAGTCAATTCTAATCCCGTTGCTTGATGTTCTTCAATCGATTCCGATCTTAGGATTCTTTCCGATCGTCATTTTAGGAATCATCGCAGTCTTCCCATCTCAGATAGGTGTAAACCTGGCAGTAATCCTATTGATTTTCACGAGTATGTCATGGAATATCGCATTTGGCGTATACGAAGCCGTCAAATCAATTCCTCAAGACTACTTAGATCTGATGAACGTCAGTCGATCCTCCTCTTGGGAACGAGTCACTTCACTCTACATCCCTGCGAGTCTGAGCAGAATTGCATACAATACACAGACATCCTGGGCGGTAGGCTTGTTCTATCTCGTGGCCAGTGAAATCCTAACTCTCGGGAACACAACTTATACGGTTCAGCACGGGATAGGGGTTGCGCTAATCGAATTTGCATCAGCCAAAGACTACACAGCATATTCGTATGCGGTAATTGCATTAATCGTCGCCGTCGTGATTTGGCGCTTCGTCTTCTTGAGAGAATTTGCGTTATGGTCTGAGCGATACAAGTTCGTTGAAGAGCCTAGATACGCGCATAACGACCCCCTTATGAGAATTTACTCTTGGGTCAACCAGAGAAGCATCCAGAAGCTCTTTCTCCTTTCGCATGGTCGAGGGGTCACCAAGTTCACTTCTGTGTTG